>CADFHB010000001.1 GCA_902834055.1 Lactobacillaceae bacterium
TTATTGGAGGAAATAAAATGTCAGCAAAATGGGAACGCGATAGCGATGCCAGCAAGGGGACATTAACTTTTGAAATTGATGTCGACACTATTAACAAGGGAATTGACGAAGCCTTTATCGAAACCCGGAAGAAGATTACGGTTCCTGGTTTCCGTAAGGGCCGTGTTCCTCGCCAAATCTTCAACCAAATGTATGGTGAAGAATCCCTGTACCAAGATGCTTTAAACAAGGTATTGCCTGCTGCCTACAGTGATGCTGTTAAAGAAGCTGGAATCAAGCCGGTTGACCAACCAAAGATTGATATTAAGAGCATGGAAAAGGGTCAACCATGGACTTTAACTGCTGAAGTGGCAGTTGAACCAGAAGTTAAGCTTGGCGATTACAAGGGAATGGAAGTGCCTGAACAAGACACGACTGTTTCTGATGCTGATGTTGACTCTGAAATTGAAAAGAAGCGTCAACAACAAGCTGAATTGGTTCTTAAGGAAGATAAGCCAGCTGCTAAGGGTGACACCGTTGTCATCGACTACGAAGGTAGCGTTGATGGTAAGAAGTTTGACGGTGGTTCTGCCGACAACTACTCCCTTGAATTAGGTTCTGGTTCCTTTATTCCAGGATTTGAGGACCAACTGATTGGCCACAACACCGGTGACGATGTTGATGTTAAGGTTACCTTCCCAAAGGACTACCATGCTAAGAACTTAGCCGGTAAGGACGCAACCTTCAAGGTTAAGGTTCACGAAATCAAGGAAAAGCAACTGCCAGACCTGGATGACGACTTTGCCAAGGACGTTGACGAAGACGTTGATACGTTGGATGAACTGAAGGACAAGACCCGGAAGCAACTCCAAGAACAAAAGGATAACCAAGCTAAGGGCGCAATCGAAGACGCTGCTATTGAAAAGGCAGTTGCCAATGCCGAAATCGAAGACATCCCACAAGCAATGTTGGATGAAGATACTAACCGGCAAATGCAACAATACCTTGCTGGTATGCAACAACAGGGGATTAGCCCAAAGATGTACTTCCAAATCACTGGTACTAAGGAAGAAGACCTTAAGAAGCAATTTGCTAACGATGCTGAACAACGGGTTAAGACTAACCTGGTTCTGGAAGCAATCGTTGACGATGCTAACATTGAAGCCAGTGACGACGAAATCAAGGACGAAATCAAGGACTTGGCAAAGCAATACGGTATGGAAGAAGATGCCGTTGAAAAGGCACTGTCCAAGGACATGCTGAGCCATGATATCAAGATTAAGAAGGCCGTTGACTTGGTTGCTGATTCAGCAAAGCAAGTTAAGACTGATGACAAGAAGGCCGACAAGTAGGCTGACTAACTGGTGGAGTAACAATCCATTGGGAGGTTACCAAGACCGCTTGTAAGCAGGTTCCTAGTGTTCGAACTATCGAATGCTGGGAACTTTTTGTTTGCAGACGGATCGCATAATAGCGAACAGAATATTCGAATTCGCGGTAAAATTTTGGTATGATGGTCTCATAAGTTTTAGAGGAGGTCTATAAATGTTTGAAGATACCAGTGATATGGATTCAATTCGCTGCTCCTTCTGTGGTAAGTCACAGGATGAAGTTAAAAAGATTGTAGCTGGACCAGGCGTTTATATTTGTAACGAGTGTGTTGATTTGTGTAAGCAAATCATCACGCAGGAATTAGCCGAAGACGGTGCCAAGAACACCTTCCGCGTCCCAACGCCGGCAGAGATCGTTAAGGAGCTCAACGATTACGTAATCGGCCAAAGTGACGCCAAAAAGACGTTGGCTGTTGCTGTTTATAACCACTACAAGCGGGTCAACGCAATGGTTACCGGAGACAACAACGATACGGAACTACAAAAGAGTAACATTGCCGTGATTGGCCCAACTGGTTCAGGGAAGACCTACTTGGCCCAATCCCTTGCCCGGATTTTGAACGTTCCGTTTGCCATTGCGGACGCAACAACGCTGACTGAAGCCGGATACGTTGGTGAGGACGTTGAAAATATCATCTTGAAGCTCCTCCAGGCAGCAGACTTCGATGTTGATCGTGCCGAGAAGGGGATTATCTACATTGATGAAATTGATAAGATTGCCAAGAAGAGCGAAAACGTCTCAATTACCCGGGATGTTTCCGGTGAAGGGGTCCAGCAAGCCCTGCTGAAGATCCTTGAAGGGACAATCGCTAACGTTCCGCCGCAGGGTGGTCGGAAGCACCCCCAACAGGAATTTATCCAGGTCGATACGAGTAATATCCTCTTTATCGTTGGTGGGGCCTTTGACGGAATTGAAAACATTGTTAAGGAGCGGGTCGGTGAAAAGACGATTGGTTTTGGGACCAGCTCTGCAGAGCGGGATAACATTACCGAAAAGAATATCCTGCAGCACGTTATTCCAGAGGACCTATTGAAGTTTGGACTGATTCCGGAGTTTATTGGTCGGCTGCCAGTTATGACGGCATTACAAAAACTTGACGAAGATGATCTCGTCCGGATTTTAACCGAGCCGAAAAATGCACTGGTAAAGCAGTACCAGGAATTGATTCGCCTTGATGGCAGTGAATTAAGCTTTACGGACGGTGCCCTGCGTGCAATGGCTAAACTGGCAATTGCCCGGAATACCGGTGCCCGGGGACTACGGTCAATCATTGAAGACGTGATGCAGGACGTTATGTTTGACCTACCAAGTCGTAGTGACGTGGCCAAAGTAGTGATTGACAAGCGTTGTGTTACGCACCACACCGAACCCAAGTACATCATGAAAGACGAGCAAGCCTCGTAAGTAAAGGAGGGTAACCAACGATGGAGGTTCACAACGTAGACTTGACAATCAGTGCGGTTCGTCCGAACCAGTATCCGCAGACTAACTACCCGGAGATTGCCCTGGTTGGCCGGTCCAATGTCGGCAAGTCATCACTGACGAATGTATTGATTAACCGGCGTAACTTTGCCCACACCTCCAGCCAACCGGGTAAGACCCAGACACTGAATTTCTACAATGTTGAGGACCAACTCTACTTTGTTGACGTGCCGGGTTACGGTTACGCGAAGGTTTCTAAAAAAGAGCGGGAGCGGTTTGGCCAAATGATTGAAGAATACTTGACCCAGCGGGAGCAGTTACGGGGGACGATTCTTCTGGTTGATGGTCGGCACGCCCCAACTGATGATGACGTCAGCATGTATCAGTGGCTCCAATACTATAACATCCCGACCCTGGTGGTGGCCACGAAGATTGACAAGGTCAAGGGTAACGCCTGGAACCGGCAGGAAAGCTTGGTCAATAAAACATTAGGCCTAGATAAGCAAACGCCCCTGATCCTCTTTTCAGCGGTAAAGAAACATGGTCAAACGGCCGTCTGGGAGTGGATAGAAAAGCAAACGGGGGTGGACGAGAAGTGAACTTTAACGAATACCAAAATGCTGCCAAACGAACGCTTTACGGCAATGAGCAGGTCTTGACGAACTGTGCCCTTGGTTTAGCAGGTGAGTCTGGACAGGTGGTAGATTTAGTTAAGAACTATGCCTTCCGAGGGCAAAAGCTTGACCGCCAGGAACTTATACACGAGATGGGTGATGTCCTATGGTACCTGTCACAAATTGCTGAATGGGCCGATATCCCGTTTGATGAAGTGGCAAGGGAAAATATCGCTGAATTAAATAAGCGGTACCCCGCTGGCTTCAAAAAGCAGGCTAATGAATAGAATCCGGAAATACGCTGGATAACAATCTAGAAACCATAAAATGGGCCGAGAAAATTCGTTTTTCTCAGCCCATTTTATGGTTACAGCTACTTCTTATCAGCCTTATTTTTCTTTTCTTGATCTTCTTTAGCTTTCTTATCCTTAGGAAGTTTCTTCTTTGGATCAATGGCAAACTGGTCGAAAAGCCGGTCCAGTTGCTCACTTCGTCTGGTAACTAAACCCATTTTGCTCGCTCCTTTTTTGTGTATCATAGCATAGGCAAGATTAAATCTGCAAATAAATGGCCAGGAAGCAGACACAATCTTTGCCATCTGCTGCCATCTTCAATTATAATATTATACTAGCATTTCTTACGGAGGGTTATGATGGCAAGCGATTATCTTGAACATAAATTAGCATTACTGCCGGATAAGCCCGGCTGTTATTTGATGAAGAATATCAATGATCAGATTATTTACGTTGGTAAGGCCAAAAACTTGAAAAACCGGGTTCGCTCCTACTTCAAGAGTAGCCACACGGGTAAGGTCGCCAAAATGGTTTCCGAAGTTGCTGACTTTGAAACCATCATTACATCGACCAATAAGGAATCTTTCTTGCTGGAAATTACCCTGATTCAAAAACACCAACCCTATTTTAATATCAAACTCAAGCGGGGGACGGGGTACCCGTACATTAAAATTACCAATGAGCGCGACCCCCAGGTTAAAATCGTCAGCAAGATCAAAAAGGACGGGGCCTATTACTTTGGGCCCTACCCCAACGTCTACGCAGCGGAAGAAACGGTTAACTTTATTCAAAAGGTATATCCGCTACGCCGGTGTAACGGCTACCAGGGACGGCCGTGCCTGTACTACCACATGGGTCAATGCCTCGGGGCCTGCTTTAAAAAGGTTCCCCAAGAAGAGTACGACCGGCAAATCAAGAAGATCAAGTCCTTCTTGAATGGTAACACCGCGACGGTAAAGCGGCAGTTGACGGAGAAAATGGATAAGGCAGCGGCAGCCCTCGAATTTGAACGGGCAGCGGAAATCCGTGACCAAATTCACTACATTGAAGTTACGGTTGAAAAACAGAAGATCATATCCAATGACAAGACCCCACGGGACCTGTTTAACTTTTACATGGACAAGGGCTGGCTCTCAATTCAGGTTTTCTTCATCCGTCAGGCGCGGTTGATGAAACGGGAAAAGCGGCTTTTTCCCGTGGTTGATACGGCAATTGAAGAAATGACCAGCTTCATCCTTCAGTTTTACAACCGGCGAAATAATATCTTACCCAAGGAAATCCTCCTTCCCAAGGGGCTCCCAAATAAGGAAATCAGTGAAATCCTCGGGGTGCCGGTCCGGACCCCCAAGCGGGGCGAAAAACGTGACCTAATAGCGATGGCGGCGGAGAACGCCCGGCTGGTCCTCGATGAAAAATTCCGCCTCTTAGAAATGGACAAGGGGAAGACCACGGGCGCCATGAAGGAGATTACCGACGCCCTCGGCTTACCGGTGGGGCATAAGATTGAAGCATTTGACCACTCCCACATTCAGGGGGCTGATCCAGTGAGCGCGATGGTCGTATTCATCGACGGGGAACCGGCAAAGAAGCTCTACCGTAAGTATAAACTTAAGACGGTCATTAACCATGCGGATGAGGCCGCTAGTACCCGGGAAGTAATTAGACGGCGTTATAGTCGCCTCCTGCGCGAAAACAAGCCGATGCCGGACATGATCTTCATGGATGGTGGCGAAATCCAAATGAATGCCGTCAAGGACGTCTTAGAAAACGAACTTGGCCTAGATATCCCGGTTGTCGGGATGGTCAAAAACGACAAACACAAGACCGCGGACCTCTTATTTGGTGATGAGGACCAGCATGTCAATCTGGATCCCCGAAGCCAGGGCTTTTACCTGGTCCAGCGGATTCAAGATGAGGTTCACCGGTTTGCAATCACCTTCCACCGGAATGTGCATACCAAGCACTCCCTAAGCTCCCGTTTGGACGAGATTAAGGGGGTTGGACCACGGACGCGGACAAAACTGTTAAAGAAGTACGGTTCGGTGACCAAGATTGCCCAGGCATCAGTTGACGAGATTCATTCACTGGGTATTAACCGGCCGACCGCCCAACTGATTAAGGTTTCCCTCCAAAAGAACGCAGAAGTAGCGAAGGGAAGCAGTCACGATTGATTTTGACGGTCCCTCATTTTTAAAATATACTAGGTAGTATATAGATTACAGATCGGAGAAATAAACATGAATACCTTTGTAGATCAAATCAAGATTGAAGCACATGCCGGCAAGGGTGGCGACGGAATGGTGGCCTTTCGCCGGGAAAAGTACGTTCCCAATGGTGGCCCAGCTGGTGGTGACGGTGGTCGCGGCGGAAGCATTATTTTAAAAGTCGACGAGGGTTTACGGACCCTGATGGACTTTCGTTACCACCGAATTTTTAAAGCTAAGAATGGCGGCAACGGGATGAACAAGCAGATGACGGGCCCGAGCGCTGAGGATACGGTGATTGCCGTGCCCCAGGGGACAACTGTTCGGGACCTGGATACTGGTAAGATTATTGGTGACCTGGTGGAAAAGGGCCAGGAACTGGTAATTGCCAAGGGCGGCCGTGGTGGTCGTGGCAACATCCACTTCGCAAGTGCCAAGAATCCGGCACCAGAGATTGCCGAAAACGGTGAACCCGGTGAGGACCGTTACCTGGAGTTGGAACTGAAGATGCTGGCCGATGTTGGCCTGATTGGCTTCCCATCCGTGGGTAAATCGACCCTCTTATCGGTGGTTACCGGTGCGAAACCGAAGATTGCGGCCTATGAATTTACCACCCTGGTGCCGAACCTGGGGATGGTGATGCTGCCTGATGGCCGGGACTTCGCCATGGCTGACATGCCCGGACTAATTGAGGGCGCTTCTAAGGGGATTGGTTTGGGCCTCCAGTTCTTGCGGCATATTGAACGGACGCGGGTTCTCCTGCACCTGGTTGATATGAGTAGTGAGGACGCGGATCAGGCGATTGACCGCTTCAAACAAATTAACCACGAGCTGGCTAACTATGATCCAGAACTGTTGAAGCGCCCCCAGATTGTGGTCGCCACCAAGATGGATATGCCAAACGCGGAAAAGAACCTGGCACACTTTAAGGCTCAGTTGGCAACGGATGATACGCTGAAGGAAACTCCCCGGGTCTTTCCAATTTCAGCGGTGACGCACCAAGGGGTTCAGCAGTTGATGCAACTGACGGCCGACCTCTTAGACCAGACCCCGGCATTTGACAGCGAAAGTCATGACGAAAAGCTTACTCCCGAGTATGAAGCGGCCGGGAAGGAATACGAAGAAAACAAGGAGCCGGCCTTCACAATCACCCGGGATGAAGACGGCACCTGGGTTCTTGGTGGCACTAAGCTACTCCACCTCTTTGATATGACGGACCTTAATCACGAGCAAAGTCAGCTCCGGTTTGCCCGGAAAATGCGGCAGATGGGGGTTGATGATGCACTCCGTGAACGTGGCGTTAAGGATGGCGACCTGGTAAGGATCAGGAAGTTCGTCTTTGAATTTATTCAGTAATTGTGTGTTCAGAAGGTAGGGAATATAATGCAACTTGAATTTTTAGGGACTGGCGCGGGATCGCCAAGCAAACAGCGGAATGTATCTAGTGTGGCACTACGGCTACTGGAAGAACGCAACGCAATATGGTTATTTGACTGTGGTGAGGCCACCCAGCACCAAATCCTGTCAACAACGATTCGGCCACGGAAGATTGAGAAAATCTTTATCACCCACCTGCACGGTGATCATATCTTTGGCCTTCCGGGCTTATTGAGTTCACGCTCCTTTCAGGGGGGACACGAGCCCTTAACCGTTTACGGACCAGTGGGGATTAAGCGTTTTGTGGTGACGGCATTGCAAGTAAGCGAATCGCGGCTAAGCTACCCCCTGCATTTTGTGGAAATTGACCACGAAGGGGAAGTCTTTAACGACGGTAGTTTCAAAGTGATTGCAAGGAAGCTGGACCACAAGATTGCCTGCTATGGTTACCGGGTTGTTGAAAAAGACCATCCTGGCGAACTTCAGGTTGCAAAACTACGGGAGATGCACATTCCATCCGGCCCAATCTATGGTCAGTTGAAGGCTGGCAAGACGGTTACCCTGGATGATGGGCGTGTCCTTGATGGCCATGACTTCATCGGCGCCCCACAGAAGGGTAGGATCGTTGCCATCCTCGGTGATACACGGAAAACGGCCAATGCGGTGACTCTAGCCCAGGATGCGGATGTCCTGGTCCACGAGAGCACGTTTGCCAAGGGTGAAGATAAGATGGCCAAAAACTACTACCACTCGACTAGTCTCCAGGCAGCTGAGATTGCCAAAAAGGCGGGGGCAAAGCGGCTGCTGTTGAACCATATTTCAGCCCGCTATACCGGTAAGGCGGCCTATCAACTGGCATACCAGGTCCGGGATGTGTTCCCGAATACCCGGGTGGTCAACGATTTTGATATCATCGACATTCCATTTAATAAGTAAAGGGGCGGTTGCAATGATGAGAAGAGTGAAAACTTTACGATTCCTAAGAAACGAAGTGGTTCTGATCACCGGAGGTTCCAGTGGAATCGGCAAGGCGTTGGCACTAGAAGCCGCCCGGCGGGGAGCAATTGTCGTGGTGACGGCCCGCAATAAGGAAAAGGTTTCTGCGGTTGCCAAACAGTGCCTCCTGCTCTCTGGTCGGCCGGCATTTGCCTACCAAATGGACGTGACATCGCCCGATGAAATCGACGCGGTTCTTGATAAGATCTCCCACCAAATTGGGGGCATCGACGTCCTGGTCAACTCTGCCGGACTGGGGAAATTCGCCCCAGCTGCTGGGCAGTCCTATGAGACAATGAAGGGGATGACCGACGTTAACCTCCTAGCGTTGATGTACATCAGTCGCTGTGTTGCCAAGCAAATGATGAACCAGGGCTATGGGGCAATCATCAACTTGGGATCGGCGGACGGAAAGATCCCGACGCCCAACAGTGCGGTATACTCTGCTACTAAGGCCGGAGTCATTCAGTTCGACAATGTCTTGCGGATGGAAGTGGCCGATTACGGCGTTCAGGTTCTAACGGTTAATCCCGGACCAGTTAATACGCCGTTCTTTGATAAGGCTGACCATAGTGGGAACTACCGGAGTCACCTACCAAAGTGGATGTTTATTTCGGCGGACGAGCTTGCCCGGCGGGTATGGAACAACGTCGGTTACAAGACGCGGGAAATCAATGTTCCAAGCTATGTTTCTTATCTGGGCTGGGCATACCAAGTCTTCCCTGGCCTAGGTGATTGGGCAATCAAGAAGTTCTTCGACTTTCAGCAGAACAAGCAAGAGCTGTAATTAAACCCGGACGCGGACAAAGGCAGTACAATTGCCTGAGCCGTGAAGGGAAAAGACAAAGGCAGTGGAAGAACACCGCCTTTTATTATTTTCTGGATAGATGTGAGGGATAGAAATGATTAATTCACATTATGCTTGGCAATTTCAGCCAGTGGCGGATAAGAAGGTCTGCCATGATTTAAGCAGTCAGCTACATATTTCGCCAATCATGGCGCAGTTACTTGCTAACCGGGGCATCAAAGAAGCTGATGCTGCCCAGGCCTTTCTTCAGCCCGACCTGCAGACGGTTCACGATCCCCACCAGTTGCATGACATGGACAAGGCGGTTGACCGGATTGAACAGGCGATTGCCGCAAATGAAAAGATAACCGTTTACGGCGACTATGATGCTGACGGGATAACAAGCACCGCGGTCATGTACGAAGCCTTAAACGAAATTGGGGCAAACGTTGACTACTATATTCCGGATCGCTTTAAAGATGGCTACGGGCCCAACGCGGACGCCTACCAACGCATCATTGCGGCTGGCACAAAGCTTATTATCACGGTGGACAATGGGGTCAGTGGAAAAGATGTAATCGACGCTGCAATGGCCCAGGGGGTTGATGTGGTGGTGACTGACCACCACGAGCTCCCGAAGGAACTACCAAACGCGGTTGCCATTGTCCACCCCCGTTATCCCGGAAGCAATTACCCATTTCCTGACCTATCAGGGGTGGGGGTGGCCTTTAAAGTGGCCTGGGCCCTGCAAGATGAGTTCCCGGAAGAAATGCTGGACCTTTTGGCAATCGGCGAAATTGCCGATGTTGTGAGTGTGACCGATGAAAACCGGGCCTTGATCGGGGCTGGCATCCAACTTCTGCGTCAGGGGATGCGGCCTGGTATTCACGCCCTCTTACAAGCAGCGGGGGTGAATGAAGCACAGTTGACCTCCACCGACATTGGCTTTACGATTGCGCCCCGTCTTAATGCTCTGGGTCGTATCGCCGACGCTAATGCCGGAGTCGAACTGCTGACGACCGTTGACGAGCAAACAGGTAGCCAGCTTGCCCAACAGGTCGAAGCGGCGAACCAAAAACGACGCGAATTGGTTGATCAGATTATGGCGGAAGCCAGTGACCAGGCAGCCCATGCACTAGATCAGCCGGTCCTTCTTCTGGTTGGTCATAACTGGCACCAAGGCGTTTTAGGCATTGTTGCAAGTCGAATCATGGACCAGACAGGGAAGCCGACCATTATTGCCAGTGCTGATGACGGAAGTGAAGTGGCCAAGGCCTCCGGACGTAGTATCGCGGGCTTTAACCTCTTCGATGCCCTTGACCCCCACCGTGACCTCCTGACGACCTTTGGGGGCCACCCCGCTGCCTGTGGTTTGTCCTTTGAAATAGGTAAGACGGACGAGTTACGGGCGGCGTTGTTTGCCCAGGCACAAAAGCAGCAATTTGATAGTCATAAACAAATCCCGTTGGTGGTTGATGCCCAACTGCGGGCGGGGGATGTTAATGAGCAGTTGTACCAGGAAATTCAAAAGTTGGGCCCCTTTGGTCCTGGTAATGAGGAACCCGTTTTTGAATTTAACGATGTTCAGCCCAGTGACGTTCGCACGATGGGGAAGGCTAATGACCACCTTAAGTTTTCCCTGAATGGTCAAGTGACTGTTGTTGCCTTTAACCAGGGAAAACTGGCACCAATTCTCAAGGGGCAGGGTGGTCAAGTTGACCTGGTTGCGAAGCTGAGTGTTAATGAATGGCAGGGGAAACGGACAATCCAACTACTACTCACCGATATCCGTGTCCGGGGGACAGTTATCCTCGACCAGCGGACAAGCCACCTGACCGCTAACCATTTTGGTCAAGCGGGCTTCTATGTTGTCGAAGATACCCGGTTACGGGAGAACATTGCGCCTCACGTTGGGGACGGGAAAGCCCTATCGATTGACCAGGCGGCCGCGACGGACTTTGCTGGTAAGACAGTGACGGTTGTTGACTGCCCGAAGAGCTTAGCGACCTTTACCAAGATCTTCGACAAGGATAGCGCAAGTCCAGCCCTGATTCGCCTATTACTGTTTGAAAACAACAGTGTTTATCTTGCCGGGCTCCCCACCCGGGATGATTTTGCTGCCCTTTACCGTTTCCTGGCTCGAAAGGCAAATATCCAGTGGCCAGGCCAGCGGACGGCGGTTAGTCGTTATTTAAGAATTAATGAAGTTCGATTAAATTTGATGATTAATGTGTTTTCTGAGGTAGGATTTGTTACAATTAGTAATGGTGTTTTAAACCTTGCCAAGAATACGCAAAAGGCCGATTTAAAACAAACGGACCACTATCAGGCGCAGCTTGCCCGTTACCAGGCTGAGCAGACGCTCCTTTACAGTAATGCCGGAGCGCTCGCTAAATGGGTTTTACAGTGCCTGAAGGAAGATTAAAGGAGACATTTTCTGGTTATGACTTTAGACCTTTATAAATACGTTGCCAGTATCCCAGACTATCCAGAGAAGGGGATTATCTACCGGGATATCTTACCGTTGATGGCAAATGGTGAAGCGTACAAGCAAGCAACTGATGAGTTGGTTAATTATGCCAAAGATAAGAACGTTGATATGGTTGTTGGCCCTGAGGCCCGTGGCTTTATCGTTGGTTGCCCAATTGCCCGTGAATTAGGTGTTGGTTTTGCACCGGCACGGAAGAAGGGGAAGTTACCCCGTAAAGCAGTCAGTGCTAGTTACACCTTGGAATACGGTAGCGCAACCTTGCAGATGGAATACGATTCAATCAAGCCAGGACAACGGGTCCTCGTTGTCGATGATTTACTGGCCACTGGTGGGACCATTTCCGCAACTATCAAGATGGTTGAAGAAATGGGCGGAATTGTCGTTGGCTGTGCTTTCTTAATTGAGTTGAAGGACCTTCATGGACGTGAAAAGGTTAAGGACTACGACGTTAAGGCACTGATGGAATTTTAAAAATAGAGGGTGAGGCATCACAGTCACACCCTTATTTTTATATCAAGGATATTTGAAAAGGAGTTTAACAATGATCTTTCTGGTTATTTTTGGCGGCCTGATGTTGATTCTCGGCGGCTTCTATTTAGCAAATTCATGGCAACGTTACCGTGAATGGAAGTCGGGGACGGTTATCGTTGTTTTGAGTCTGATTGCCGTGATTTTCGGGACAATTAATTTGCCGGTCTTTAAGGGGCAACAGCAGGCTTCAAGTCAGTCGAGTTCTTCTAGTCAACAAGTTAGTCAAAGTAGTTTTTCAAATGACTTCAGTACGATTAATGGCGGCCAGCAGGGGAGTTCTAACCACCAAATGGCGGTCCTGCGTCAGCTTCAAAAGGGGTATGCTAAGTTAGGAACGGTATCGTTTAACGAGGAGAATAACACTTACACGATTAAGCCAACGGCGGATAATACGGTTCAAGCGGTCAAGGCAATCGTAAGTGACCCTAGCCAGGCTAGTCAGATGGGGTGGTCAAACCTGACCAATTCGATTAAGGAGAATTCCAGCCAGGTTTCGACTGCTTTGAATGGCGATTACACGATTCGAATTGTTAACCCAGACAACACTGACCAGGCGGTTTATAGTGCCAAGAATGGTAAGACCACCTATAATATCGCGAATAACTAGCTAGATACGGGATTTTTAAGGAGACCACTGGCTAGGTCAATTGAACGTCTACAAAAATAATACTTATGCTTATTTGATTGACGAGTAAAGAAATAAAACCGTTAAGCAAATTGTTGAGGCCCTTAAAGTCTTGTAGCTCTGAGAACTAGCCAATTTCTGTACATATTTTGTCGGCCTGCACAAAATGCGGGCTTTTTTAGTAGATGTGTGCAGACTTTATTTTTATGGTGTTTCTTCATACCAAATAAAAAAGCACGAACCCTCGATATTAAAGGATTCATGCTTTTCTGTGTTTCCACATTTTTATATAAAAGGAGAGTACAGGATTTGAACCTGCGCGCCCGCTCTACACGGGTTCGCCGGATTTCGAGTCCGGTGCATTACCACTCTGCCAACTCTCCATCGTCAACTTCTATATTGTATCAGATAAGCCCTAAAAGGTAAAGTGGTCTCCTGGAATTCCTTCCTAACAGCATTCCATGATTTATTGATTGTAATTGTTTGTTGATATTTTCAAATATCAGTAATTGGACCTCTTATAGTCGTATACCAGTGAAAATAGCTGTCAGAATTATGTAATGGCCGGTAAAGCATGAACTGAAGTGAGTAGTATCCAACCGGTTGGTTAAAGCTTTAATTCCTTTTAAGTTAAAAAGCTCAACTTGCTTAATCTTTTTTTGCTTGAAGTCAGTACAGCATCTTGAATGTAATTTTTGAACAAGTAATCGCCTAAAATAGCCGGCCTAGTACAAGTATAGATAAAGCCGTTAATCTATTACACCGTTGGAATCTCTAGCCAAAAACACCCAGCTGATTTAATGTTTTAAATGGTTTTGAATTATTAGTGTATGTCAAAATACCACCTTCAAAAAACAAAAAACCTGAGACCTATGTAAATACACAGAACTGAGGCTTTGCTAGTCCAACACCTACTCTAAGGGTCCTTTAGACTTGATCTATACAATTTATTATCACAGATAATAACGTGGGCGTTAATTGCTATTATTTATTTGGTTTATAATTTTCAATCTCTGCACCAGCAGAGATGGGCTTCTCTAGTTACTGATTAATGTCCATAGATTGCATTAACTTTAGATTGCATATTAGGGCCTTGTTGTCCTGTTGAGCTATTGACAGCCCACTCAGTAAGTTCACCTTCTCCATTGTCACCAACGAGCATGTCATAGTTGGAGTCTCCATCATTAACGTTTTGGTGATGAAAACTATGACCATCAATCACAACCTTGCTGTTATCATCTTTATTGCTGCTTTTTGAAGAATCATCTGAACTTTCAGCAGTGTTGGCCATTCTACTGGTGCTATTAGAACCAGTAGCTACCTGCTTATTACCATTGGTGGATGCAGATCCCTCATCCTTAGGAGTTGCTTTTGCCTTGAACTTATAAGTGTGTTTTCCGATTAGCTGGCCAGCGTCGTCTTTGGCCTTTAGAACAACGGGACGCTTACCACTCTTAAGTACCGCAATAAATTCACCCTTTTCATGACCACCTTTGTTGATTTCTTGATTCATTTCATCATCTAATGAATCACTAACGTCAACAACATCACTATCAAGTTGGTTTTGTGTGTTTTTATCAGGCTGATAAGCGCTGAAAGTCTGCATCCAAGCGTCCTCCGCTGACATGTCTTTAGCGGACTTATTATAAACGGTGTAATCAAAAATTATACATTTTTTACCGTCATCATTTTCACCAAGAGAAACGTTTGTAATTTTGATAGTATACTTAGGCAGTTTAGCAATATGACCATCAAAACTCCCCTTTGGCTTTGAAATATCGGTAATTTTATCGGTGTTATTATTAGTACTACTTATCGATTTTGAAGAAGAGCTGGTGCCGTCAAATATAGCAGTAATTACAATTCCGCTGATTCCAATAACGAACGCGTCAATAATTACCCATCCCCAAAATTGCTTATACCAGGGAACAACGTTTTTATACCTATCTGATCGCATTACAGCTCACCTTACTTCTTGCTGTCTTCTAGTTTATGCCAGGCAAAAAATACAATTCCGATAATAAAAGCTAACCATGACCAGATGATTAAATCTTTGTAGATGCCTGCATTAATTAGGCCAAGGATCCAAGCAATCAAGAGCATAATTAAAGATGCAATGTCAGGGCCAAAATTGTCTTTACCACGTGTAGCAATATAAACGATTCCGGAAGCGAGATATAAAATTTCAACAATAAGTCCTGCGGTACCAGCATGGCCACCAGAATTAATAAATGCTTCGCTCATACCAGCCATAACAGATTGAATAGAAATGAAAAATGCAACAACAATCATAATGATTCCCACAACTAGTTTTGTTGTTTTCAAGAGAAGACCTCCTCTAAATATTCAGCTTTTAACGTCTTCAGCATTTGGACAATGTAAAATTAGGTTCCAAGATTATTTCAGCAACATATGACCTCAATTATTCTTATAATTTAAGTATAAATGAGTACACTCGTAATACCTAGGAAATTCGGAAAATCATATACGGATACGAATATTGACGCTGTTCGCAAAGCTTCTCGTACATATCGCAAAAGCAATGATTTGATATAAACCGTTCGACCTCTGTATAATAAGCAGCGGAATAATTAATCGTCTTAGATCAAATAAAAAGCAGGAGCATCATGGCAAAAAAATATTACGTCGTAAAAAAAGGCCGCCAGCCGGGAATATACAATTCATGGCCGGCGTGTCAAAAACAAGTAAGTGGTTACGCTGGAGCAGTTTACCGGGGATTTTCGACCTTAAGTGAAGCACAGGCTTGGCTCGCAGTCCCATCAACGTCCAAACGGTCAACGCGGCGACCTGAACAGCTGCGGCTAGCGTTAGGGGACCAACAACCAGCTAATCAACCCGAAGTCTACTTGTACTCCGATGGGGGCTCACGTAACCACGGAAATAAACTTGGTCAGCACGTCAAGCAAACTGACAAGGCGGCCTGGGCCTACCTCATTGAGGGTGCTGGTCGCCGGCTCACTGGGACTGGTGGTGAGTGGGGGAGTACCAACAACCGGATGGAGCTACTGGGGCTGATCAATGCCTTAAACAGGCTCCTTGAACTTGGCTGGCAGGATAAAAAAATTGCGGCAACTCTTGACTCACACTACGTCTTGGACCCGATCATGAAGGGGTGGTTAAACGGTTGGCGACGGCGTAACTGGCGGACCTCAACGGGTAAACCGGTCGCCAACCAGCAACTGTGGCAGGAAATTTTAATCCTGTTACCGCGCTTCTCCGCATTGCACTTTACCTGGACCAAGGGGCACGCCAATAATTCTGGTAATAACACGGTTGATGAATTACTAAACAAAACGATGGATAAAATGGGGGAATAGCAGTATGAAGATTGGAATTGACCAGATGGCTTTTGCCACGACAAACGATTATATTGACCTCCGCGAACTAGCCAAAGTTCGGGGTGTTGATCCGAATAAGTACACAATTGGAATTGGCCAAGACCAGCAGGCCGTTGTTCCACCCACCCAAGACATCGTTACGCTGGGGGCCGCCGCTGCTCAGAAGCTTATGACTAAGCAGGTTATTGATCACCTATCGACAATCATCGTCGCCACTGAGTCGGGTGTTGACAACTCTAAGGCAAGTGCGATTAATATCAAAGAATTACTGGGCCTCAACGACTATGTCCGCGCAGTTGAACTAAAGGAAGCCTGTTACGCGGGAACGGCGGGAATTCAATTTGCCCGCGGCCTGGTAGCATTACATCCCCAAGAGACGGTGCTAATCATTGCCGCCGATATCGCCCGCTACGGTTTGCAAACGGCGGGCGAGGTTACCCAGGGGGCAGGTGCCGTTTCCATGCTGATTAGTGCCAACCCCCACATTTTGGCAATTGAACCGACAAGCGTGAACCTGACAAAAGACGTGATGGACTTCTGGCGTCCCCTCTATGCCACTGAGGCAATGGTGGATGGTAAATACTCAACCAACGTTTACGTTGACTTCTTCAAACAGGTATTTACCCGTTATCAAATGATGACTGGCCACCAGCTCGCTGATTTTGCGGGCCTGCTTTTCCACCTGCCATTCACTAAGATGGGTAAGAAGGCCCTGGAAGGGGTCCTGGGTGACCGGCAGGATCCAGTGGCAACTCGGTTGCGCACGGCGCTTACCGCCAGTCAATTGTACTGCCGCCAGGTCGGCAACCTATACACCGGTTCACTCTACCTCGCCCTCCTTTCGTTCCTGCAAAATGGGCAGGTCAAGGCTGGTGACCGGTTGGGCATGTTTAGTTACGGTTCCGGTGCCGAAGGTGAGTTTTACACGGGAATCGTTCAGCCGCACTTCTTGGACTATACTAATGATGTCCAAGCAATGCTTCAAAAGCGCCACCAGGTCTCAATTGCGGAATATGAGGACATGTTTAACCACCAGCTGGGGATGGATGAGCAGGATGTGGAATTTGACCTCGGCAATGACCATGCCCCCTTTGTTCTCGCGGGGCAGCAAAATCATCAGCGGATTTACAAACAACAATAATAAAAAGGGGCGCCAGCACTCGTATCTTCGAGTCCTGACGCCTTTGTTAGCTAAGTAGTTAAAAAATATTGTCGCGGAAGAGACCGACAACCTTTCCCAGGATCTTAACGTTCTTGAGAAAAATCGGGTCCATGGTATCATTTTCGGGTTGGAGACGGAAACGATTCTTTTCCTTAAAGAATCGCTTGCAGGTGGCCTCATTATCATCGTTCATTGCGATGACAATGTCACCGTTCTTGGCGGTAGACTGTTTACGGACGATTACTTGGTCACCGTTTAAAATGCCGGCCTTGATCATACTGGTTCCCCGAATCGTTAACATGAACAAGTCGTTGTTGTCCTGGATAGAAGGTGGAATGGGGAAAAAGTCCGTGGCGTCTTCTACGGCAAGAATTGGTTGCCCCGCCGTAACCACCCCTAACAGGGGAATTTTTGTCTGGCGTGGCTTTACCCCCAAGAGGTCCAGCCCTTTTGGCGTGATTTCCAGTGCCCGTGGCTTAGCAGGGTCCTTTTCCAAAAAGCCCCCTTCAATTAGACGGTTAATATGACCGTGGACGGTTGAAGTTGATGAAAGGCCGACCGCACTACAGATTTCACGAACGGTTGGCGGGTAGCCGTGGTCAGTGACCTGCTTGTGAATAAAACTTAGAACAGCCATTTGTTTATTTTTTGCCGGTTTTGCCATGATAGCACCTCATTAATTTATTATTATCTTAAGGATATCATAGCCTTACCGGAATTTCAAACGTACGTTCGCAATTGACAAAAAAAGTGATTAATTTAAAATGATATTGTGAATTAAAGAACTGGAGGTCAGCTTAATGACAGAATCAAAGGAACAGGAAAAGCTTTTAAAGCGGATCAATGAGCTTGCCCACAAAAATAAGAAGGAGGGCCTTACTGAGGCCGAAACCCGGGAACGTGAACGCCTGCGCCGTGAATACATCAAGAACTTCCGTGAGACCATGCGGAGCAACATTGAGATGATGCGGATCTACAACAATGAAGGAAAGGAAGTCACACCTGAAAAGGTGAAGGAAATCCAGCGGAAGAAAGGTCTCCGTGACGATTAATTTAATTTGCTACTTTTCAAGTGTTAAACATTCGTGTAAGATGAAAAGGTAACTTAACAAAGGAGGAAGCAATCTTGGGTATGACGATTTTATTTGTCATTCTGGCGCTGCTGGTTGGTTTATTAATCGGCTTCTTCGGTGCTCGTAAGTACATGGAAAACTACCTTCGTAATAATCCCCCAATTTCTGAGGAAATGTTGCGGACAATGATGCTCCAGATGGGGCAGAAGCCATCCAGCCGGAAGTTACATCAAATGATGCAAACGATGAAGGCACAAGCACGTAAGGCTAATAAGTAATTGGCCGGGTGACTTATATAAAAGAATAGGACTTCAATGCCTGGTTTACCAAACATTGAAGTCCTATATTTTTAATTAAAAATCATCGTCTTTAGGCTTTGGGGGCATGACGTAAACGAAGCTGGGGTCAATCTGCTTGTCGAGGTCATCAAAGGCCGTCTGCATCTCGTTTTCCAATTCTGCCTCGTACTCTTCATTTAGCTTTTTCTTCCGGTCAACGTAAATCGGCTTGCCAAAAGCAATCTTACGTGGCTTGCGAGTGAAGAGTTGCCCAAACTTAAGGGGCCCCTGGTAGACTGCCGGAACGAGGGGCACGTTCGCTAATTTAGCAATCAGGGTTGCGCCACCCTTGAGCTTGGCTGAGTAACGGGAACCACTGGGAAAAATAATTGTGGAAAGATCACCGTTACGCAGGAACTTCACCGGTGTTTTAATGGCGGATGGGCCCGGGTGCTTTCTATCTACTGGGTAGGCATTAAGGGCCCTTAAAAACCAGCCCGCGATTGGATTCTTAAATAACTCCTTTTTAGCCATAAAGCTAAATTTCTTTGGCCAAACGGCAAGGGCTAATAAAACGGGGTCCATCCATGTCCGGTGGGGTGCTACAATAATGTAGTTACCGTCGGGGAGGTTTTCCCGATTGTAGATACGGGCGCGCCCGTTAATCAATGTCAAAAATGGATTGACGATTTTTACTAAGAATGTGTAAAGCATTTTTATTCTTCCAATCTATGTTAAATGATACTTCAAAGCTAAAGTATGACTAAAAAAAGATCAACTTGCAAGGACAAAAGGGGAAATAGCGATGAATGAACCAACGAAATTCTTACGTGGCGACGAGCGAATCGACCAGTTATATAGCCAGGACGTCAAAATTATTCAGAGTCCGTCCTGCTTTGCCTTTTCCCTCGATGCGGTTTTGCTGGCCGACTTTGTCCGTCCCAACCACCGTCACCGCCTGAAAACGGTCGATTTGTGTGCCGGTAACGGGGCAGTGGGGCTCTTCCTTCATGACAAGTTAGGCGGGACCTTTACTGAAGTGGAAATCCAGAAACGTCTGGCGGATATGGCCGCCCGCAGCATTCAACTTAATCAACTTGATAACCGTTACCGCGTTTTAAATATGGACATTGCCGATATCTTCGCCCAGGTGCCTAAGGATTCTGTCGATGTGGTCCTCTGCAACCCGCCTTATTTTCCCGTCACGGAAAAAAGTCAACGTAACCCTAACCGCTACCTCGCGATTGCCCGCCACGAGATTAAGACGAACTTCACGATGGTTGCTCAGCAGATGAGTGGCCTATTGAAGATGAACGGTCACGGATACCTGGTTCACCGCCCGGACCGCTTAACAGAAATCCTGACGACCCTTCAAGAACACCGCCTGGTTCCCAAACGACTGCGCTTCATCTATCCAAAACCAGGACGGGAAGCGAATATGATGCTGATTGAGGTGATCAAGGATGGGAAGCCCGGGGGGATGAAGGTTGTTCCACCGATTATTGTTAACGGGGACGATGGGGAATACCTTCCAGCAGTGAGGAAGCTTTTATATGGCAAAGAGTAAACCTTATTATATCTATGTCCTGTACTGTGCCGACGACAGCCTTTACTGCGGCTTTACTGATAATGTCCAACGGCGCTTTGACCAGCACCAGACTTATAAGGGAGCCAAGTACACCCGGGTGAAGAGCCGCCACCCCCTCCAGTTGATTTACCAGCAGGAATTCGGCAGTAAACATGCCGCCCTCAGTGCAGAATACCATTTTAAACACCAAACGCGGCAGAAAAAAGAACGGTTCCTAAAGGCCCACGGAATCGACGTGGCACACTATTTTGTTTTGAACCACCAAAACACCAAAAGAAAAGGTTAAAAAGCTTGTCATTAGACAAGCTTTTTTGTATACTATTAAGCGGTGTTTAATAACATATAACACACCTGTGACGATAAGAAGGGATGTGCCAGTAATGGTTCCCATTCTTAGACGACTCATGGGGAGGAAAAACAATTTGGAGGTATTTTTATGTCTGTTGTTACTATGAAGCAATTGCTTGAAGCAGGTGTCCACTTCGGTCACCAAACTCGTCGTTGGAACCCAAAGATGGAACAATACATCTTCACTGAACGTAACGGTATTTACATCATTGACTTACAAAAGACTGTTAAGCTGATTGATACTGCTTACGACTACATGAAGAACGTTGCCGCTGATGGCGGAGTTGTTCTCTTTGTTGGTACCAAGAAGCAAGCTCAAGACTCAATTGAAGAAGAAGCTACCCGTGCAGGTCAATTCTACGTTAACCACCGTTGGTTAGGTGGGACCTTGACTAACTGGAAGACCATCCAATCCCGGATCGCTCGTCTGAAGGAATTAAAGAAGATGTCCGAAGACGGTACCTTTGATGTTCTGCCAAAGAAGGAAGTTGCTGTTCTGACTAAGCAACGTGAAAAGCTGGAACGGTTCCTCGGCGGTATCGAAGACATGCCTCGGATCCCAGACGTACTGTTCATCGTTGACCCACACAAGGAACAAATCGCTGTTAAGGAAGCACAAAAGCTCCACATCCCAATCGTTGCCATGGTTGATACGAACACCGACCCAGATGACATCGACTACGTAATTCCTTCTAACGATGACGCAATTCGTGCCGTTCGTCTGATTACTTCCAAGATGGCCGACGCAATTGTTGAAGGTAAGCAAGGTCAAGATGAAGCTCAACAAGCAGATGCTGATGCCGAAGAAGCTGCTGAAGACACTACTGTTAGTGAAGATTCTCTGAAGAACCTCAAGAACAGTGTTGAAGGCAAGTAATTTAAAAACCGATTAATACTTGGGCTGTTTTGTGTTATGGACCATTGTGGCCCTGAGTACAAACAGTCCTTTTTTTGTAAAACTTATTAACTGTTAAAGGAGAGACTCTGTCATGGCTGAAATTAAAGCTGCTCAAGTTATGGAATTACGGAAGAAGTCCGGTGCCGGAATCATGGATGCCAAGAAGGCATTGGTTGCAAGTGATGGTGACATGGACAAGGCAATGGATTACCTTCGTGAAAAGGGAATCGCCAAGGCTGCTAAGAAGAGCAGCCGGGTTGCTGCTGAAGGTTTAGCAGACATCGCAGTTAACGGCAATACGGCCGCAATTGTTGAACTGAACTCCGAAACGGACTTCGTTGCTGCCAGTGACCCATTCAAGGACCTGCTGAAGAAGATCACTAAGTTAATTAGTGAAAACAAGCCGGCCAACGTTGACGAAGCTTTGGCAATTAAGACCGATAATGGTACGCTGAAGGATGATATCATCAGCACCACCCAAAAGACCGGTGAAAAGGTTAGCCTGCGGCGTTTTGAAGTCGTTGAAAAGGACGACGGTGATTCCTTCGGTGCTTACCTCCACCAAGGTGGCCAAATTGCTGCCTTAGTTGTTCTGAAGGGTGCCGATGAAGCTACTGCTAAGGACGTTGCAATGCACGTTGCTGCTATCAACCCTGAATTCATGACTCGTGACGATGTTTCCAAGGAACGTCTTGACCACGAACGCGCTGTCTTCAAGGAAGAAACTTTGAACGAAGGCAAGCCTGCTAAGATTGTTGACAAGATTGTTGAAGGGCGTTTGAACAAGTTCTTGTCCCAAATCTGCCTGGCTGACCAGGAATTCGTTAAGGATTCTGACAAGACCGTTGCTGAATTCGTTAAGGCTAACAACGGTGAACTGAAGTCCTTCATCCGTTACGAAGTTGGTGAGGGAATCGAAAAGAAGCAAGACGACTTTGCTAAAGAAGTTAAGGACCAAATGAACTAAGCGTTCGATTGGCGAGAAGGACGTACTTATTAAGTGCGTCCTTTTTTACAAGGTTGATAAGGGATAAGGAGGAACATGATGGCTGATATTAAGTATAATCGAGTTATCTTGAAGCTCAGTGGCGAAGCACTTGCTGGTGAAAAGGGATTCGGCATTAACCCACCGGTGCTCAAGGATGTTGCTAAGGAATTAAAGGCGGTTCACGATAAAGGAGTCCAAATTGCCATCGTCGTCGGCGGTGGAAATATGTGGCGGGGCGTTACCGGTGCCCAGCTCGGCATGGAACGCGCCCAGGCGGACTACATTGGGATGCTAGCAACAATTATGAACGCCCTGTCTTTACAGGACGCCCTTGAGTCAATTGGCGTCCCAACCCGGGTGCAAACGTCAATTGAAATGCGGCAAATTGCTGAACCATATATCCGGCGGAAGGCCATTCGGCACCTGGAAAAAGACCGGATCGTAATCTTTGCCGGCGGTACCGGGAGCCCTTACTTCTCAACCGACACCACCGCAGCACTGCGGGCGGCAGAAATCAATGCTGACGCAATCTTAATGGGGAAGAATGGGGTTGATGGTGTTTACTCCGCTGATCCGAATAAGGATAGTAGCGCGGTTAAATTTGACCACTTGACCCACATGGACCTGATTGAAAAGAACCTGCACGTGATGGACACCACCGCTAGTTCGCTGTCGATGGATAACCACATTCCAATCGTCGTCTTTAATCTGAACACGGCCGGCAACATTATGAAGGTTGTTACTGGCCAGCAAGTTGGAACAACTATTGAGGGAGACTAAATTATGGCATCAAGTAAAGAAATCTTAAATGACGCAAAAACAAAGATGAAGAAGTCGGGGGAAGCATTGCAAAGAACCCTTGCCGATATCCGGGCAGGGCAAGCCAATGCGAGCCTTCTGAACTCTGTTAAGGTTGAATATTACGGAGCAGAAACGCCGCTGAACCAGGTTGCTTCGATCACAATTCCGGAAGCACGGCAGTTGCTGATTACCCCGTACGACGAAAGTATCTTAGAGGAAATTGAACGGGCAATTTATGCTTCTAACCTGGGACTGACACCACAAAACGATGGTAGTGCGATTCGCTTGATCATTCCGCAATTAACTGAAGACCGGCGTAAGGAACTGGTCAAGGACGTTAAGGCGGAGTTGGAAAAGGCTAAGGTTGCCGTTCGTAATGTTCGCCGTGAAGCCATGGATGACCTGAAGAAGGGCAACAAGAATGGTGACTTCAACGATGACGAATTCCACGACCTGGAAAAGAAGGTCCAGGACGAAACGGACGCCGGGATTAAGAACCTGGAATCAATTGCCGCAGATAAGGAAAAGGAATTGCTCCAATAAACATTTACCTGCTAGGGGATGGCCCGTGCTGTCCCCTTTTTTGTTATTAGGTATAAATTTTTGCTAAAAAGCGGCCGTGAGTTGATAATTCGCTAACGGGAGCTTTATAATTAATTAGCGCTTTGTTTAAAAATATTCATTTACCATAGTATGGAGGGAGAAATTTGTTTTCTAAAAGAAAAACCGCTGGTGTTGAGCCAGAGTTGGACCCGCAGCGCGTTCCACAACATATTGCAATCATCATGGACGGCAATGGTCGGTGGGCCCAAAAGCGGCACCTGCCCCGGGTTGCCGGTCACAAGCAGGGAATGCAGACCGTCAAGACGGTTGCCATTGCGGCTAGTAAATTAGGAGTCAAGGTCCTATCCCTATACGCTTTTTCTACCGAGAATTGGAAGCGACCCAGCAGTGAAGTCAATTACCTGATGCAACTGCCAATTCGCTTTTTCTCAACCTTTGTTCCGGACCTGATTAAAAACAACGTCCGGGTAATGGTGATGGGCGATACAAGTAAGCTGCCCGTTCAGACCCAGCAGGCGGTCCGCGATGCCATTAAGGATACCGCCAAATGTGATGGGATGGTGCTCAACTTCGCCTTAAACTACGGAAGCCGTGATGAAATTACGCGGGCCATGAAACAGATTGCCGGTGAGGTAAAACAAGGCCAGCTTTCACCAGATGATATTAACGAAGAAACGATTAGCCGCCACCTGATGTCTGCCAGCCTGGGGACACTCGCGGACCCCGACCTTTTAATTCGGACGAGTGGTGAAGAACGAATTAGCAACTTTATGCTATGGCAGATTGCTTATAGTGAGCTTGAATTTGTGCCAGAACACTGGCCTGACTTTGATGCCGAGTCATTGAAGAGGGCCATTATCGAGTTTCAAGGTCGTCACCGCCGCTTTGGCGGATTAGAGAACCAATAGGGAGGATGTTTTAAAAGTGAAGACGAGAATTATCACGGCGGTCGTGGCCCTGGCCATCTTTATTCCACTGATAATCTATGGTGGGTGGCCACTGACCGTTGCTGCTGTTGTGTTAGGAATCATTGCGATGTCAGAAGTCCTCGTGATGAAGCGGATGTTTGTGATCTCTTTTGAGGCGATTGTTAGTTATCTGGGAGTGGCCCTATTAATCTTGCCGGATAACTGGTTGGATTTCTTACCCAGTGTGGCGACCCGCTGGTTTGGCTTCTACTTGCTGGTTGTCTTATTGCTACTCCACACTGTCTTGCGGAAGCAACGTTTTACCTTCGATGATGCGGGCGTAATTACCTTAGCAATGCTGTACATTGGGATGGGCTTCCACTACTTTGTGGCGGCCCGGGCAATTAATTTCCAGACCCTGTTGTACGGGATGCTGATTGTCTGGATCACTGATAGTGGCGCTTACTTGATTGGGCGAAAACTCGGGAAAAATAAGCTGGCACCAAAGATTAGTCCCAACAAGACCTGGGAAGGATCGATTGGGGGGACAGTCTCTGCAACCATTATTTTAGCGATCTACCTGTACCTGTTCCCTGTTGGTGATGGCTTTGTTACCATGATTATCCTGACGCTAATTCTGTCGATCATGGGCCAGTTAGGGGACCTAATCGAATCTTCTTTGAAGCGGTATTATGGCGTCAAGGATTCCGGTAAAATTCTGCCTGGTCACGGGGGAATCCTGGACCGCTTTGACAGTATGTTGATCGTTATGCCACTTCTACACATGGTTGGTATTATTTAAGGAAGGGATTCTGTGATAATAACAATTATTACGTTTATCATCGTTTTTGGGGTCCTCGTGCTTGTTCACGAATTCGGCCACTATTACTTTGCCAAACGGGCTGGTATCTTGGTTCGTGAATTCTCCATCGGCATGGGCCCTAAAATATGGTGGAAGAGGAAAAATGGCACGACCTACACCGTCCGCATTCTTCCCGTTGGGGGTTATGTACGCCTGGCAGGAAATGACGATGAGGATGAAGAGGAGATGCGCCCGGGGACCCCACTGACACTCCAGTTAAACGACCAAAATAAGGTCGTTACCATCAACACGAGTTCGAAGTCGACCCTGTTTCAGGGGATCCCCCTCCAGCTAGTGGACAGTGACCTGACGGATGGCCTGTGGATCAAGGGTTTTGTTAATGGCGACGAAAGCAAGGTCAAAACTTATGAGGTTGACCACGACGCCGTTGTCATCGAACGTGACGGCACCCAGGTTCAGATTACTCCTCGTGACGTCCAGTTTCAGTCGGCCAGTTTGCCCGCGCGGATGATGACCAACTTTGCGGGGCCGATGAATAATTTCATCTTGTCACTACTGGTGTTTATCATCCTGGGCTTTACCCTTGCTGGGGTTCCCACCAATAGCAACCAGATTGGAAAGGTCAACGCCAACTCAGTTGCAGCCCGTGCTGGCTTAAAAGCCGGTGACCGAATCACGCACGTGGGGAAGGTCCGGGTCAACAACTGGTCAGAACTGGCCACTAATCTTTCCAGCAAACCGGGACAAAAAGTTCACCTTACCTACCAGCGGGCTGGAAAAACAAAATCCGTTACCGTGAAACCAAAGACGGTTAAACAGGGTAAGCAGAAAGTCGGCCAGATTGGGATTATCGAACAGCAAAAGACGGGTATCAAGGCCCGCCTGTTATTCGGCTGGCAACAGTTTGCCCAGGCGGGGACGCTGATTTTTAGTGTCTTAGGCCACATGTTCACGCACGGCTTCAGCCTAAATGACCTGGGAGGCCCAGTAGCAATTTATGCGGGGACTTCTCAGGCGACCGCACTCGGGGTTAACGGTGTATTGAACTTCTTAGCCATGTTATCGATTAACCTGGGGATCGTAAACCTGTTGCCGATTCCAGCACTTGATGGTGGTAAACTACTACTAAACATTATCGAGGCAGTTATCAGAAGACCAATCCCGGAGAAAGCCGAAGGAATTGTGACGATGATTGGATTTATGCTACTATTGATACTAATGATTTTGGTTACCTGGAATGATATTCAACGCTATTTCATTCGGTAATCGGGGGAATTAAAGGAGAATGATGATGAAGCAGTCAAAGATTTTAATACCAACCAAGAAAGAGGCCCCAAGTGATGCCGAGGCCCTCAGCCATAAGATGATGGTCCGGGCAGGTTACATTTACCAAATCTCATCGGGGGTCTGGTCATACCTGCCACTTGCTTACCGGGTTATCCGTAAGGTTGAACAAATTATCCGCGAAGAAATGGACAATGCTGGTGCTTACGAAATGATGATGCCCGCTCTTTTACCAGCCGAACTGTGGAAGCAGTCTGGTCGTTACGAAGCTTATGGCGATAACCTCTATAAGTTGAGTGACCGTAATGACCGGGAATTTGTTCTCGGCCCGACCCACGAGGAATCATTTACTGAGGTCCTTCGTGACAGCATTAAGTCGTACAAGAAGTTGCCACTGGTTGTTTACCAGCTTCAGGATAAGTTCCGTGACGAAGACCGGCCGCGGTACGGCATCCTTCGGGGCAAGGAATTCGAGATGCTGGATGCCTACTCATTTGCTGCTGACGAGGCGGGCCTTGATGAAGCCTACCAGCAACAAGCCCAGGCTTATCGGAACATCTTTGACCGGGTTGGGCTGAAGTACAAGATTATCCTGGCGGACTCTGGAACCATTGGTGGGGACAATTCTCAAGAATTCTCCGCCCCTGCTGAGGTTGGTGAAGACGTCATCGTTTATACAGACGGTGGTTATGCCGCTAACCTGGAGAAGGCAACTTCCAAGTTTAATGGTGTTCAACAAACCGCTGAACCAGCTGAACTGAAGAAGCAGGCGACGCCGGGCGCTCATACGGTTGACGAGGCAGCCGAAAGCTTGGGGATCGATGCCAGTCAGATCTTGAAATCGATGCTTTTCATGGCTAAAATGGGCGAAGACGATTACCAACCGGTATTGGTTCTGATGCGGGGGAACGACGAGGTTAACGAGACCAAGGTGACTAACGCACTGGGGTGTGAAGACCTTGAACTAGCCACTGAAGCGGACGCCGCTAAGTACCTCGGCGCGCACCCAGGTTCCTTAGGCCCAGTTGGCGTTGGTGAGGATGTTAAGATCCTGGCCGATAACTACGTGAAGGTTCTGGTAAACATGGCTTGTGGTGCTAACGATGATGGTTACCACTTTGTCAATGCCAATATTGACCGCGACTTCCGGGTTGACCAGTTTGGTGACTTCCGGAATGTTCAGGAAGGCGAAATCGCCCCTGACGGTCACCCAATCAAGTTTACGAACGGGATTGAAATTGGTCACATCTTCAAATTAGGAACGGGCTACTCCGAAAAGCTCGGTGCAAAGGTCCTTGATAAGAACGGCCGCCTGGTTGACATGATCATGGGTTGCTACGGCATTGGTGTGACGCGGATGTTATCAGCGGTTGCAGAACAAAATGCTGATGAAAATGGTCTGGTATGGCCAGACAGTATCGCCCCGTTTGACGTTCACGTCATTCCGGTTAACGCCAAGAAGGAAGAACAGATGACGATGGCAAACAACATCGAAGACCAACTTACTAAGGCGGGCTACGAAGTCTTAGTTGACGACCGGAAGGAACGGGCCGGTGTTAAGTTTGCTGATTCTGACCTGATTGGGATTCCATTGCGGGTTACGATTGGTAAGAAGGCTGCTGATGGAATTGTTGAAGTCAAGATTCGGAAGACGGGCGAAACAATTGAAGTCAAGCAGGAAGAACTTGTTAATACGGTTGGCATCTTGCTGAAACAACTTGCAGACCAATCTGTTGAGGATAAGTAAATAAAATGTGGTACGGAATGGTACCACATTTTTTAAGTAGGAGGACTCAAAAGAAGTGGCTTTAAACAGACAAGAATTATTTAGGAAGCTGTTGGAGCAGATCCATTTTCCTGAGAAGGATAACGGCGCTTTCAAGGAAGCAGCGGTTCAATCGGTTGTCGTTCACCGAGCCAGCCGGCGGTGGGAATTTCACCTGATAATGCGTCAGCCATTGCCATTAAAGCTCTACAAAGAGTTTTACCAGTCCCTACAAATGGGATTTAAGGACATCGCGGGGGTTAGCCTCCAAATTAACACGCCGGCAACTGATATTGATCCTGGCCTCGTTGCTGACTACTGGGAAGAGGTCATCAACCAGAGTAAGGTTGAATCACCGATGCTCCAGCAGGCCTGCGTATCGACCGTTCCAGAAGTTCGCGACGGTCGGGTGACCATCGTTGTCGAAAACGATATTGTTAAGGAGATGCTGGTAAAGAAGGCCCTGGCCCAAATTGAAGAATCGTACCAGCGGTTTGGTTTCCCCCATTTTAAAATCCACCCCTTTGTTGATCAGTCTGCCTCGCAGGCGAAGATCAAGGAGTTGAAGGAAAAACATGAAGCTGCAGATGCCGCATTAGCTGCAAAGGCGATCGCCCAGATAAAAAAGAAGAATACCACCAAGAAGCATTCTGGCAGTCATCCGGCCGCACCAGCGGCGGGCCCGGCACAACTCGGTCGGGTGATTAACGACAAGCAAGAAGTTGTCCAGATGAAGGATATCCAGGGTGAGGAGCGGTCGGTAGTTGTTGAGGGCTACGTCTTCAATGCTGAGGTCCGTGAATTACGGTCCGGTCGCCAGCTTCTGACCTTTGAAATCACCGACTACACCTCATCCTTTGCGGTTAAGAAGTTCTCCCGCAACAGTGATGAGGAAGCCCAGTTTGCGAACATCAAACCGGGGATCTGGCTTAAGGTTCGCGGGCCGGTTCAAGAGGATACCTGGATGCATGACCTGGTTATCAATGCTTATGATATCAACCAGGTTAGCCATCAGGAGCGTCAAGATACGGCACCAGCGGACAATAAGCGGATTGAGTTACACGCCCACAGTGAAATGAGCCAGATGGACGCCACTAATTCGATCAGTGAACTTGCTGCCCAAGCCAGCAAGTGGGGACAACCAGCAATTGCCATTACGGACCACGGGAACGTTCAGGCCTTTCCAGAGGCTTTCAAGGCCGCCAAGAAAAACAAGATTAAGATGCTCTACGGAATGGAAGCCAACGTTGTTGATGACGGGGTTCCCCTGGTTTATAACGAGAATCATGCGGTCTTAAAGGACCATTCCTACGTTGTTTTCGATGTTGAAACAACCGGGTTATCAGCAATCTATGATAAGGTCATTGAACTGTCGGCCGTTAAGATGAAGGACGGAAACGTCATCGAACGGTTTGATGAATTTATTGACCCTGGTTTTCCCTTGTCAGAACAAACGACTAACTTAACCAGTATTACTGATGAGATGGTCCATGGCTCCAAGAGCGAGGAAGAAGTCTTCCGGATGTTCAAGAACCTGTGCAAGGGTAGCATCATCGCTGGGCATAACGTTTCCTTTGATATGGGCTTTATGAACACCGGTTACCGTCGCCACGGAATGGAAGAAATTACGGAACCAGTGATTGATACTTTACCACTGGCCCGTTTCCTGTATCCGAACATGCGGGGTTACCGGTTGAATACCCTGAGTAAGAAGTTCAAAGTGGCTTTGGAACACCACCACCGAGCAAATTACGATGCGGAGGCTACGGGGCACTTGCTTTATAAGTTCTTAAAGGACGCCGAGGACCGTTATGGTGTTCGCTACGTTGATGACCTGAATAAACACATGGCAGAAAACGATGCCTATAAACACGCCCGGCCGTTCCACGCGACGCTGATTGCCCAGACCCAGGCTGGCTTGAAGAACCTCTTCAAGTTGGTTTCATTCTCAAACGTTAAGTACTTTCACCGGGTACCCAGAATTCCGCGGACAGTGCTGACCAAGTACCGAGAAGGTATTTTGCTGGGAACCGCCTGTTCCTCTGGGGAAGTCTTTACTGCAATGATGGAAAAGGGGTATTCGGAAGCAATGCGCAGGGCCCGCTACTACGACTTCATCGAGGTCCAGCCACGCCCAAATTACGCACCGCTGCTGGAGCAACACGTCATCAGCGATCAGGCCCACCTGGAAGATATCATTAAAAACATGGTTAAACTTGGTGATGACCTTAACAAGCCAGTGGTGGCAACGGGGGATGTGCATTACATTAACCCGCATGACGGAATTTACCGGCGGATCCTGATTAACTCCCAAGGGGGCGCTAACCCATTGAACCGGACAAAGCGCCCGGACGTTCACTTCCGGACGACCGATGAGATGCTGAAGGAGTTCAGCTTCCTGGGTGAGGACGTCGCCCAAAAGATTGTGGTGGACAATACCCATAAGGTGGCCGACATGGTTGATGATGATATTCGACCAGTCAAGGACCGTCTGTACACCCCCCACATGAAGGGTGCGGAGCAGGAAATTCAGGACCGGACCTGGCACACGGCCAAGGCCTGGTATGGTGACCCACTACCTAAATTGGTTAAGGACCGGGTGGAGCTTGAGCTCAACAGTATTGTGAAGAACGGATTCTCCGTTATTTACTTAATTGCCCAGCGACTGGTTGCCAAGTCAAACAAGGACGGATATCTGGTTGGGTCCCGGGGTTCCGTTGGTTCTAGTGTGGTGGCCACCCTGTCGGGGATTACGGAAGTTAACCCCTTGCCACCACATTACCGGTGCCCAAAGTGCAAGTACACCCACTTCTACACCAAGGGTGAGTACAGTTCTGGCTTTGACCTGCCGGAGCGGAAATGCCCTAAATGTGGGACCCTGCTGGTGAAGGATGGACACGATATCCCGTTCCAAACCTTCCTCGGTTTCAAGGGGAACAAGGTGCCAGATATTGACCTGAACTTCTCCGGTGACTACCAGCCAATTGCCCATAACTACATGAAGGTCCTCTTCGGAGAAAAGAACGTATTTCGGGCCGGAACAATCGGCACGGTGGCGGACAAGACGGCCTACGGTTATGTAAAGGCCTTTGAACGGGATAACGATGTTCAGTTCCGCGGTGCCGAGGAAGACCGCCTGTCTAAAGGGGCAACCGGCGTCAAACGAACGACCGGGCAGCACCCGGCCGGGATTATCATTGTCCCCGACGATATGGACATTTACGATTTCACGCCCGTTCAGTACCCGGCAGATGACCAGGATGCCGCCTGGGAGACGACCCACTTCGACTTCCACTCAATCCACGACAATATCCTGAAGATGGATATCCTGGGTCACGATGACCCGACGATGATTCGTGCCCTGCAGGATCTTTCTGGGGTGAACCCGAAGACCATTCCAATGAACGATCCAGGGGTAATGTCCTTATTCTCGAGTCCGAAGGTATTGGGAGTTACAGAAGAACAGATTCAAAGTAAGACCGGGACACTGGGCTTGCCGGAGTTCGGGACCCGGTTTGTCCGCGGGATGCTGAATGATACCCACCCGAAGAACTATTCTCAGTTACTCCAGATTTCCGGACTGTCCCACGGAACCGGTGTGTGGTTGGATAACGCCCAGGAGCTGATCAAGGAAGGGACGGCAACGATTGCCAACGTGATTGGTTGCCGGGACAACATCATGACCGACTTGATCCACTACGGTTTGGATTCTGAAACCTCCTTCCAGGTTATGGAATCAGTCCGTCACGGGCGCGGAATCCCGGATAACTGGCAGAAGAAGATGAAAGAAGCTAACGTTCCCCAGTGGTACATGGATTCTTGCCTGAAGATCAAGTACATGTTCCCGCGGGCTCACGCGGCCGCTTATGTCCTAATGGCCTTGCGGATCGCCTACTTTAAGGTTTACTTCCCACTGGTCTACTACTGTGCCTTCTTCTCTGTGCGGGCGGATGACTTCGATGTCGTTGCCATGGCGCACGGCAAGGAAGCCGTCAAGGCGCGCATGGCGGAGATTAACGAGAAGGGTAATGACGCCAGTGCCAAGGAAAAGAGTCTGTTGACTATTCTGGAACTAGCAAACGAGATGCTGGAACGGGGCTTCAAGTTTAAGATGGTTGACCTGAAACGGTCAGACGCCTCTAACTGGCTGATCGATGGCGACTCGTTGATTGCACCGTTCCGCGCAATCCCGGGGCTGGGGCTCAACGTTGCCAAGCAAATTGTTGCGGCCAGAGAAGAGCGGCCGTTCCTTTCTAAGCAAGACTTGGCAGAGCGGGGCAAGGTCTCGCAAACCCTTATCGACTTTTTAGATGAAAATAATGTTATCTCCGACTTACCGGACGAGAACCAGCTTAGTCTGTTTTGATTGCAGTGCTTTTTTTCAGAATTAAAAAATGAAATGCGGGTAGGATGACCATTGCCTACCCGCATTTTTTATTTTTGTAAAGAAAACGCTACCACGTATTAAAAATATCCTATAATGAAGAAGAATTCATGTCATTGCATGGTTGTGAGATTAGGGAGGACTTATTTTGAAAAATGGTTTTAGTCATGCACAGCAAGGAGTTGTTGGCTGTTTAATAATGGCGAGTTGTTCCTTCTTTTTGTTAATGAACCAGGCCCAAATCAAGGCCAATACAACCGCCGCCACGACGGCAACTGCTCAAACACAGACAGTTAACGCCAGTGCAACTGGTCAGCAATTGGCATTCGACAGCAAGGGGAACCCCAGCTACAATGCCACCGACCAGGGCAACTATGGTTGTTTGGACCAGGTCAAATTTAATGATGGTCAGCTGAGTGTCAGTGGTTGGCACGCTACCAACCGTGCACAGGGGCGACCTTACCATTACATCATTGCCTATGATCGGACCAACAGCCGTGAACTTAGCCGGGTCAATGTCACTAGCCAGCCAACAGAACGTGCTGACGTGGCCACGGTCCACAATGTTTATGGGGCAAAAGAATCTGGCTTTCGGACCAGCTTTAACCTCGGCCCGGCAGCGGCAACCACTGGTGAGGTTCAAATCATCAGTCGTTATACCGATGACCAGAATGGTAACGGCAATGCAGCCGACTACTGGTTTGCCCCCGTCACGGTGAACAGGGGTAACTATGCCCACCTTGACCAGGTTACCGTTAATAATAACGAGTTACAGCTAGCGGGCTGGCACGCTACCAACCTGGCAGCCGATAAACCGTACCATTACCTGATCATGATCGATCGGACAAACAATAATCGGGAAGTCGGTCGTGTACTGGTTGACCAACCGGTTAAGCGCCCTGACGTTGCCGCGGCCTATCCAGACGTGGAAGGGGCCGGTAAATCTGGCTTCAGTGCCAACATTTCCTTGCAAGGGCTTAATCTCAGCCACCAGCTCCAGGTCATCAGTCGTTACTCTGGTGCCAAGAATGGGAATAGTGATTACGTTGACTTCTGGTTTAGTCCAATTACCAAGGAAAATGAAGCTAACCAGGGATGTCTAGACTCTTATAATCTTAATAGTGGGAAAACAATGACCGTTAGTGGCTGGCACGCCAATGATCTGGCCCAAATTGAGTCCCACCACTTCATTATTCTGTTTGACCAGACGGCAAATCGGCAGGTCAGCCAAACAGCGGCCCAGCAGGTTGAACGACTAGATGTTGCGAGCGCATTTCCCCAAATCACCCAGGCGCGCCACGCGGGTTTTACCGCGGTATTTGACCTAAGTTCGACCCGGCTCACAGCCGGTCACGTCTACCGGGTCATTAGTCGCTATTCCACCAGTAATACCGGGAACGGGGACCAGGGACAGTTTGTTGACTACTGGTACGCACCAATTAAGTTGGACCAACGAGGTGGTGCCTGCTTGGACACCGTTCAAATGACTAGTGATGGTCTCAAGGTTGCCGGGTGGATGGCTAGTGACCAGTCGCTCGACCGGCCCTATGCCTACTTAATTGTGTTGAATAATGGTCAAGAAATTAGCCGAACCCGCCTTAACCTACAAGCACGGGGCGATGTTGCTAGGAAGTACGGCCAAGTATATAACAGCCAAAACAGTGGCTTCTCAACCCTGCTAAAGCTTGATCCGCAAAGCGTTACCGGGCAACTCGGTATTATTCTTCGCTTTAGCGGCAAACCAGACGGTAACCGCGACTATGTTGACCTGTTAAGTCAGTCGTTTGCCTCTAATGATGGTTACTTTGACAACATCAACGTTAGCCCCAATAGTATTTACATCAGAGGTTGGCACGCCAGTAACCAATCGGCAGATAAACCCTACCAGTGGCTGATCTTTGTTAATCAGGATGGGCATGAACTATACCGTCAGCAAGTATTGGATATTAATAACCCGCGGCCAGACCTGGCACAAAACCGTTCCTTCATCTTCGGGGCTGGTCGTGCGGGCTTCAAGTTGGCCTTTGCCATTCCCCAAGCGCTCCAGCACCATGTCGTCCGGGTTATCCACCGCTTAACTAATGATCCGCAGGGTAACGGTAACTATGTTGACTGGTGGTCGGGCCCCGTTGACATTAATGCCTACCAGCAGCGTCTAATTAGCCAGTGGCAGCAAGTAGCCAACCGCTTTGCCAACCCGGTAAGTATCGCAATTCAAGTTGCCCAAACTGGTGAGGTCATCACATACACCAACGTACCGGGACAAAATTTTGTAACGGCAAGTACGGTCAAAGTGGGAATCCTCGCAAAGTTACTTCATAATCAAGGAGGCAACTTATCAGCCGCCCAGCAAGGGGTAGCATCCCGGATGATCCGTTTCAGTGACAATGATTGTGCGACTGAGTTATATAACGAGATTGGTGCCGAAAATGGCCTCAACCAGCTATTCTAAGAATTGGGGATGAATTCCTCCCACTGTAATGGTCACTGGGCATTTACGACGACGACTGCTACTGACCAGCTCTGTCTCCTTCATGAAATTTTCCTTAATCCGCGCTCTTCTTACCTGAATCAGCAGTCGCAACAGTATATTCAAAACCTGATGGGTCAGGTTACCCCTAGCCAGGCCTGGGGGATTTCGGCCGGCAGTTCACATTTCTACATTAAGGACGGTTGGAATACTAGCAATGGTTGGAACGTCAGCAGCATTGGCGCAATCCCTGGCAAATACACAATTGCAGTATATACAGTAGCCCCTTCATTTGACCGGTGCCGGTCATACGTTGAACAATTGGCTTTGGCAACCCGGCAAGTAATCAGCTGACTTAAGAAAAGCGCGTCGCTTGTGTTTGGCCCTTAGCCATGCTACAATATCAATTGGTAAATAACTCGTGGGAGTGAGCAGCAATGCTCGCTCTTTTTATTGCAAACAATGGAGGTGACAAGATGAGTACTGTTACTGAAACCGTAAAGGACTTAGTAACCCCAATCCTTGATGAACACGACTTTTACCTGTACGACATTGAATTTGTCAAGGAAGGCAAGAGTTGGTATCTCCGGGTATACATTGATAAAGATGGTGGAATCACGCTTGAAGACTGCGCAACGGTTAGTGATCAACTAAGCGAGGCCCTGGACAACGTTGAGCCCGATCCAATCCCCCAGGCTTACTTCTTGGAGGTTTCCTCCCCTGGTGCAGAACGGCCGTTAAAGAGCGAGGCCGACTATGAACGGGCGGTAAACCAATACATCCACGTTTCTCTGTACCAGCAGATTGATGGTCATAAAGTTTATGAGGGAACGTTGACCAAGCTATCGGATAAGGAATTAACTTTAGATTATTTAGATAAAACCCGTCACCGGCAAGTTGTGATTGACCGGAGTAAGGTTGCGAAGGCCCGCTTGGCCATTAAGTTTTAATTAAAGGAGTGTTCGCTGTGAGCAAGTCAAAAGTCAATGCAGAAATGATTGGCGCCCTTGACTACTTGGAAAAGGAAAAGGGAATTAAAAAGGAAGTTGTAATCGAAGCACTTGAACAGGCTCTTGAATCGGCCTACAAGCAAAACTACGGCGAGAAGAACGTCGAGGTTGAATTTAACGCCACTACTGGTAACATCAAGGTGTACGCCGTTAAGACGATTACCGATGATGAAGATAAGGTTGCAGAAGACGGTAATGAGTACATGAGCCTCGCTGCTGCCCGGAAGCTTCCGCATGGTCAAGGTTATGACCTTGGTGACCAAATTCGTGAAGAGGTAACGCCCCGGAACTTTGGCCGGATCGCTGCCCAAACCGCTAAGCAGGTGGTTATGCAGCGTCTTCGGGAAGAAGAACGGAAGATCATTTACGATAAGTACAAGACTTACGAAAACGAAATCATCACTGGGGAAGTTTCCCGTGAGGACAAGCGCTTCACCTATGTCGACCTCGGCGATGGGGTCGAAGGGGCAATGGGTTACCGTGACAAGATGCCCAACGAACATTACCATGTTCACGACCGGATCCAGGTTTATGTATCAAAGGTTAACGATGACCGGCGTGGTCCCCAAATCTACGTCAGTCGGACAGCTCCAGAACTGTTGAAGCGGCTCTTCGAACGGGAAGTCCCTGAGATCAAGGACGGGACCGTGTTGATTGAAAACATCGCCCGTGAGGCCGGTGACCGGGCAAAGGTCGCTGTTTACTCCAACGACGATAACGTCGACCCGGTTGGAACATGTGTTGGGCCACGGGGCTCCCGGGTTCAGGCAATCGTCAACGAACTTGATGGTGAAAACATGGACATTGTGGAGTACGTAAAGGATCCTGCTAAGTTCATCGCTAACGCCCTTAACCCGGCAGAAGTTCTTGACGTCATCTTCAACGATCCGGTTACGATTGAACGTGAAGATGGTGAAGAAGAGCAGGAACGGTCGTGCACCGTTGTTGTTCCGGACGACCAGCTTTCCCTAGCAATCGGTAAGCGGGGACAAAACGCACGCTTGGCGGCCCGGTTGACTAAGTACAAGATTGATATCAAGTCGGCTTCCGAAATGGAAGAGATTCAGGCCCAAGAGGCAGAAGATGATAGCGAACCAGCAGGTGATGATGACCAGCCAGCAAGTGACGGTCAAGCATCTGACGAAGAATAATTGAGCAGTGGGGTGAAAATGATGAAAAAGAGAAAAGTACCAATGCGCAAGGATATCGTCACCGGAGAAATGATGCCCAAGCGGCAACTTATCCGGGTGGTTAAGAACAAGGAAAACGAGGTTTCTCTAGACCCCACCGGCAAGAAGGCCGGACGGGGCGCCTACATTGCGGTTGATGTTGAAATCGCTAAGCGGGCCAAAAAGGAAAAGACCTTTGAAAAGGCGTTTCACGTTAAGCTTGACGACGCTTTTTATGATGAACTGATCAAGTATACCGACCACTTGCAAGCTCGCCAGGAATTATTCGGAAAAAATGAAAAATAACCGCCAACAGGCACTCGGTTTGCTCGGGTTAGCGCGGCGTGCCCGCCAGTTAACCAGTGGTGAAGAAACAGTATTAAAAAATATTCAAACTAATAAGGCAAAGTTTGTGTTTTTGGCAGGGGATGCTGGTACAGCAACGGCTAAGAAGTTTACTGACAAGTGTCGGTACTACCATGTCCCGTACTCACAAGCCTTTACTAAAGACCAGCTCAGTCAGGCAACGGGCCAATCACGGACCGTTATTGGTGTGATGCAACCAGGTTTTGCAAGAAAGTTTGAGGAACTAATGACAATGGAATAGGAGAGTGAGCATATGGCCAAGGAACGAATCTATGAACTAGCTAAAGAGCTCAAAATGCCAAGTAAGAACCTTGTTAAGGTTGCTAACCAACAAGGGATGGAAATTAAAAGTCACATGTCTTCCGTAACTCCCGCTCAAGCGGCCAAATTACGGGAAGTCGTTAAAAATGAGAATGGTGGTCCAAAGAAGGCCAGTGCTAAGCCAGCCAACCATCATAAGAACCACCAGGCAAAGGATGACCACCAAAAAGCGGCGTCCAATAAGCACCAAAATAAGCGGGAACACGAAAACCATCCGAAGAAGGACAATAAGCCTGCCCGGCATGAGAATGAACGGCCCCGTGAAGAACACCAAAACCGGCACAGCGAAAAGCGGCATAACGAGAGCCGCCGTAACCAAAACAATGGTGGTCGTTTTGGTGGCAGCTTGAACAACAATGACCGGCATGGCAAGCGGTTCAACAAGAAGAACAAGAAGCGCAATAAACGTAATAAGGGGAATAACCGTCTCCGTGAAGTGAACCACAAGCAGCCGACCCAACGGAAGGATAAGCCGCTTCCGGACGTACTGGAGTACACCGAAGGGATGAACGCCCAGGACCTGGGTAAGATCTTACACCGTTCCCCAGCTGAAATTATTAAGAAGCTCTTTATGCTCGGCGTAATGATCAACCAAAACCAGTCCCTCGACAAGGACACCATCGAACTCTTAGCAACCGACTACGGGATTGATGCCAAGGAAAAGGTTGAGGTTGACGTTTCTGACATTGATAAGATGTTTGAAGACGAACAAAACAACACCAAGCACCTTGTTAAGCGGCCACCAGTTGTCACTGTCATGGGACACGTTGACCATGGTAAGACCACCCTGCTGGATAAGCTGCGGCACTCGCACGTCACTGAACATGAAGCCGGTGGGATTACCCAGGAAATTGGGGCCTACCAAGTTCACTATAACGATAATTTGATTACCTTCTTGGATACCCCAGGACACGCTGCATTTACCGAAATGCGGGCTCGTGGTGCTAACATCACTGATATTACCGTCCTGGTGGTTGCCGCTGATGATGGGGTAATGCCGCAGACGGTGGAAGCCATTCACCACGCCCAGGCTGCCAAGACACCAATCATCGTTGCCGTTAACAAGATTGATAAGCCAGGTGCTAACCCGGACAAGGTTACAGAAGAGCTGGCGAAGTACAACCTGATTCCAGAAGACTGGGGCGGTGACACCATCTTCGTCAAGATTTCCGCTAAGTTTGGCAAGAACCTTGACGAGCTGTTGGACATGATCTTGCTCCAAGCTGAAATGATGGAATTAAAGGCTAACCCTGACCAAAACGCGGCCGGATCCGTTGTCGAAGCACGGCTCGACCAAGGTAAGGGACCCGTGGCAACCGTGCTGGTTCAACAAGGGACCCTACACGTTGGGGACCCAATCGTGGTTGGTAACACCTTTGGCCGGGTTCGGACGATGACTAACGAAAATGGCCGGCGAATTAAGGCGGCGACCCCATCGACCCCTGTTGAAATTACGGGGCTCAACGAAGTTCCTGAAGCCGGGGACCGGTTCGTTGTCTTTGACGATGAAAAGACTGCTCGTGCAGCTGGTGAGGCACGGGCAAAGCGGGCCCAAGACAAGGAACGGCAAAAGACTTCCCATGTTACTCTGGACAACCTCTTTGCCACAATGAAGAAGGGGCAAATGAAGACCTTGCCATTAATTATTAAGGCCGATGTTCAGGGGTCAGTTGAGGCCCTGAGTCAAAGCTTACAAAAGATCAAGGTTGATGGTGTCCGGGTTGACATCATCCACCAAGCAGTCGGGGCAATCAGTCAGAGTGATGTTACCCTGGCGGAAGCTTCCAACGCGGTTATTATTGGTTTCAACGTCCGGCCAACACCAGTTGCTAAGTCGCTCGCTGACTCCAGCAATATTGATATCCGTCTCCACCGGGTCATCTACAACGCCATCGAAGAAGTTGAGGATGCCATGAAGGGGATGCTTGAACCGGTCTACAAGGAAGAAACGATTGGTGAAGTTGAAGTTCGGCAAATCTACAAGGCTTCCAAGGTCGGGACGATTGCTGGGGGGATGGTTACCTCTGGTAAGATTACCCGTGATTCCAAGGTCCGCTTAGTTCGTGACGGCGTGGTCGTTTACGAAGGTGAACTGGGTTCATTGAAGCGGTTCAAAGATGATGTTAAGGAAGTCAAGGCCGGCTTTGAATGTGGTTTGACCATTGCTAACTACAATGACATCAAGGAAAAGGATGTTATTGAAGCATACCAAATGAAAGAAGTACCAGTTAAATAAAGGAGGAGGCAAAATGCCAAACAGACAATATCGCGTGGACCGGCTCGCACAGCAGATCCAACGCGAAGTTGACGATATCCTTTTGAAGCGGGTTCGTGATCCACGTGTTCAAGGCGTAACGATCACCGGCGTTGATGTTACTGGCGATTTGCAGCAGGCAACGATCTATTACAGTATCCTGTCTGATAAGGCCTCAGCGGGTGAAAAGACCCAGGAAGGCTTGGATAAGGCCACCGGGCTAATCCGCTCTGAATTGGGGGCCCGCCTAAACATCTTTAAAACACCAGAGATTAAGTTTGAACGGGACCCGTCCGTAGCTTATGGCAGTCGGATTGACCAACTGATCAATAAGCTTCATCAACAAGAAAAGTAACTGACTGAAATAAGGGAGCGGGGCAGATCTTTGACCAGCTCCCTTTTTGTATACGGAGGAGCAAACGAATGGACGGAATTATTCCTTTATATAAAGAACGGGGAATGACCAGCTTTGACTGTGTTAACCGCCTGCGACGAATACTGAAGACCAAAAAGATTGGTCACTCGGGGACCCTTGACCCGTCTGTTGATGGGGTCTTACCAATTTGTATTGGCAAGGCAACGAAGGTCGTTGAGTACTTGATGCAGTCAGGGAAGGTTTACCAGGGCGAGCTGTTAATTGGCAAGGCGACGACAACGGAGGACCTTGACGGTGAGATAATCGCTGCCCAGCCCGTGACTAGTAAGATTTCCCCAGATGTCATCCGTGATCAGATGGCAACGCTGACGGGGGCGATTACCCAAATTCCGCCCATGTATTCAGCGGTGAAGGTAAAGGGAAAACGCCTTTACGAATATGCACGGGCGGGGGAAAGCGTTGACCGTCCAGTTCGCCACGTGACGATTGACAAGTTTGAACTAGTAAGTGCTGACTATGACCAGGATAAGCAAGAAGAACGGGTCCGCTTTAAAGTTGCATGCAGCAAGGGGACCTATGTACGAACACTAGTGGTTGAGCTGGCCAAGCGGCTCGGTTATCCGGGCACAATGAGTTGGCTAACCCGGTTAAAGAGCGGTGGCTTTACCTTAGATCAGACACTAAGCCTAGGGGATGTTCAGGATGCCGTAACGGCAGGAACAATTACCCATTACCTTTATCTGCTTGACTACGCCCTCCGTAATTATCCAGCGGTTGAGCTTAGTGCTGACCAGTGGAAAGCTGTGCAGAATGGGGGCTGGTTAAAGCCAGCCGAGCTTTCTTCATCGGCGGCCGAGCTGGTTCTTAAGTATGATCACCAGACCAAAGCGCTTTACCACTTTGATGATCACCACCACGCCTACCAGCCGACTAAGATGTTTTCGACGAACTAGGAGGATTGACATTGCAGGTTATAAGAATACACCACCCAATTGACAAGCAATTGATTCCTAACGGACCGGTAGTGCTCGCGATGGGGTTCTTTGATGGGGTCCACCGTGGCCACCAAGCGGTCATCCGCCGGGCCCGGCAAATTGCTGACCAGCGGAAGCTACCCCTGGCAGTCTTAACCTACGGACATGCACCGGGAGTCGTCTATCGCCAATTTCCCGGCGGCTTTAAGTACCTTTCCACTACTGACCGCAAGTTAGCCCTCCTAAAGCAGCTGGGGGTTGACCTGGTGTACCTGGTTAGCTTTACCTCCAGCTTTGCCAGCCAGGACCCCCAGGACTTTGTCGACCACTACCTTGTTGCCTTCCATAGCCAGGTCGTCGTGGCGGGTTTTGACCATACCTATGGCCCAGCCAATGTTGCTACCATGGCCAAACTACCTACTTATGCGCGAGACAGGTTTGCCGTGGTGACGGTTCCTAAATTTACCAGTCCGGGCACGACCAAGAAGGTTGGTTCCCGGGCAATTCGTGAGGCGATTGACCGCGGGGACGTTCAGACTGCAAACCAGGAACTGGGCTACTATTACCAGACTACGGGGTTGATTGTCCACGGACTTGCCCGCGGACGGACCCTAGGCTTTCCCACGATTAATGTGGAAACACCATCACGGGAAAGAATTCCGGGGATTGGTGTGTACGCGGTCGACGTTAAAATTGGTGACCAGTGGTACGGGGGGATGGCCAGTGTTGGTCATAACATTACCTTTGGTGACCATAACCAGCTGACCGTTGAGATTTACCTATTTGACTTTGACCAAATGGTTTACGGCGAAGAGGTAACTGTTCGTTGGTACCAATACCTTCGTGGTGAGAAAAAGTTTGCGGATGCCGCTGGTTTGGTGGCGCAAATGAAGCATGATGAGCACGCTGCGCGTCAGGTTGTGCAGGCACCACCAGCAATTGCGGGTCAGATAATTCATTAAAACGGTAAGGATGAAGTTAGCCGCAAGAAAGAAGAGGCCTTTAGCGTTCGGAAAGTTTGAACGCTAAAGGCCTCTTTGTGTCCTACATTGAACGCTGAAAGACTAGAACTACTTTTTTACAAAAGATTTTCCTAGTGGCGACTAGCCCGGTGGTTAGTGCCCTGGTGAATCTTGTGGATCCGCCGTTTAAACTTTGGCCCGTCCGTGGTAACTAACCGGAAGTGGCGCATTTTGCCGTGAAAGGGGTGACCAGTTAAGCGGAGGTTGGTCCATGAACGCATGATGTCAGTCATCTGGTCAATCTCCTTAACCCGCTCTTGGTTGCCTTCTCTTTTAGTAGCATCCTTGATGTCGGACTGGAGACGGTAGATGAGGTTATTGTGATAGGCCAGCAGCTCGTTGGTTAGCGGGGCGCTCCGGTACTTATTGAAGAGCCGTTGGATGAGCTCCATTGCCTCCTGAGCGTTATGAGGTTGCACGTAACGGTGGTCGTCTGTACTCATTTATAAAATCTCCTTAGAATTAGTTTGACATTCCTTGACTTTTAAACAGGTGATTGGTATATTATTAAGTGTGTTTAGCACTTAGCCCTAAAGAGTGCTAAAAAGGGATGTGATCAAAATGCTAACACAACGACAAAAGACAATCCTGCAAGCGATTGTACGTCAATACACCTCAACTGGTCAACCGGTGGGGTCAAAACACCTTGCTGAAAAGTTGCCATTCAAGGTCAGTTCCGCAACAATCCGGAATGAGATGGCGGTATTAGAAGAACACCAGCTGATCAAAAAAGAGCATTCGTCTTCGGGACGGGTACCTTCAAAGCGTGGCTATCGCTATTACGTCGACCACCTGCTGGATGCAAATGCGCTCACGGATAATGACCTGGTTGTTATCCAGAATTCTTTAGGGACAAGTTTTCAAAAGATTGATGAGATTGTTTCACATTCGGCGGATATCCTGTCCGACCTGACTTCGTACACGGCCTTTACCCTTAAGCCAGAGCAAACCGATGTCCGCTTAAGTGGGTTTCGGGTAGTCCCGTTGGGTAACCAAAAGGTAATCGCCATTTTGGTTACCGATAGTGGGGACGTTGAGAGTCAGTCGTTTACTTTACCCCGTAATTTTGATACCGATGCACTCCAAGCGGTAATCAGGATGATTAATGACCAGCTAGTGGGACGACCACTAACTGAAGTTGTTAAGCGGCTGAATGATGACATCCCAATGCGGATTATGCATTACATGCATGGTGCGGACGGCTTCTTAGACCTGTTCGATAACGTCGTTTCCCGGGCGGCCCGGGAACGCTTCTTTGTCGGTGGTCGGCTGAACATCCTAGGATTTTCCAACAACCAAGATCCGCAAGCCCTGCAGGCGTTATACAGCCTGATTGATCGGAACGACGAGTTGTCGCACCTACTTGACACCGGGGCTGATGATAAGGATGTCAACGTCAGGATTGGTTCGGAAATTTCTCAAGACCAGGTATTAAAAGATTACAGTCTAATCACGGCAAGCTATGATGTCGACCAGTATGGCAAGGGAATTATTGCTGTACTGGGGCCCACCAGGATGCCGTACTCACGAACGATTGGAATTGTGAATGCCTTTCGTCAGGAGTTAGCCAAGCGACTACTTGACTTTTACCGACACTATTACGATTCATAGGAGGCGAGTCATTTGGCAAAAGAAGAAAAGAAGGATCAGCAGGCGCAGCCAAAAGACAAGGTCAAAGCTGCCCACAATGATAATAAGGCTGAACACCAAGGTGGCCATAAGGGTCAGTGCCACCACCGCTGCGAGCAGCTCCAGAAGCAAGTTGACGACTTGAAGAAGCAACTTGCGGACAAGGATGATAAGTACCTGCGTGCTGAAGCGGAAATTCAAAATATGACGACCCGCTTTAATAAGGAACGTGCCCAGATCTTGAAGTATGATGGTCAGGACCTGGCAAAGAGCGTTCTTCCCGTTCTTGATAACCTTAAGCGGGCACTAACAATTGAAGTTAAAGATGAAAATGGCCAACAGCTAAAAAAGGGTATTCAAATGGTCCACGACCACTTAACGGCGGCCTTAAAGGACCATGGGGTCACTGAGATCCCCGCAGAAGGAAAGATTTTTGATCCGACCTTGCACCAGGCGGTTCAGACCGTCCCGGTAGAAGGTGATCAGAAACCGGAAACAGTTGTTAAAGTCTTACAGGCTGGTTACCAGCTGAAAGACCGGGTTCTGCGTCCCGCAATGGTTGTTGTGGCACAATAAAATATAAGAGAGGGAATAAACAATGGCAAGTAACAAGATTATTGGTATTGATTTAGGTACTACTAACTCCGCCGTTGCCGTTATGGAAGGTAACGAGCCCAAGATTATTACTAACCCAGAAGGGAGCCGGACAACGCCATCCGTTGTTTCATTTAAGAATGGCGAAACCCAAGTTGGTGAAGTTGCCAAGCGGCAAGCAATTACTAACCCGAACACGATTTCTTCTATCAAGAGTCACATGGGTGAAGCCGGCTACACAGTGGAAGTCGACGGTAAGAAGTACACTCCACAAGAGATCTCCGCGATGATCCTTCAATACATCAAGAAGTATGCGGAAGATTACATTGGCGACACCGTTGACAAGGCCGTTATTACGGTACCTGCCTACTTCAACGATGCTCAACGTCAAGCAACTAAGGATGCCGGAAAGATCGCCGGTTTGGACGTTAAGCGGATTATCAACGAACCAACCGCTTCTTCTTTGGCTTACGGCCTGGACAAGAAGGACAAGGACGAGAAGATTTTGGTTTACGACCTTGGTGGTGGGACCTTTGATGTCTCCATCCTGGAATTAGGTGACGGGGTCTTCCAAGTCCTTTCAACTAATGGTGATACCCATCTGGGTGGGGATGACTTCGACCAAAAGATTATGGATTGGTTGATCGACGGCTTCAAGCAGGAACACGGCATTGATCTTTCACAAGACAAGATGGCTCTGCAACGGTTGAAGGATGCCGCTGAAAAGGCCAAGAAGGACCTTTCCGGTGTTCAGGAAGCACAAATCAGTCTGCCATTCATTTCATCCGGTGAAAACGGTCCCCTCCACTTGGAGAAGAGTTTGACCCGGGCCCAATTCAACCAGTTGACTAATGACCTGGTTGAACGGACGAAGCAACCAGTATTGAATGCTTTGAAGGATGCGGACCTTTCATTCGATGACATTGATGAAGTTATCCTGAACGGTGGTTCGACTCGGATCCCGGCCGTTCAAGAAATGGTTAAGGAATTGACTGGTAAGGAACCAAACCACTCCATCAACCCTGATGAAGCCGTTGCCCTTGGTGCCGCTATCCAGGGTGGGGTTCTGACCGGTGATGTTAAGGACGTTGTTCTGCTTGATGTTACTCCACTTTCTCTTGGTATTGAAACCATGGGTGGGGTCTTCACCAAGTTGATTGACCGGAACACGACCATTCCAACATCCAAGAGCCAAATCTTCTCAACGGCCGCCGATAATCAATCTGCCGTTGACATTCATGTTCTTCAGGGTGAACGGCCAATGGCAGCTGATAACAAGACCTTAGGGAACTTCCAGCTGACAGACATTCCAGCTGCTCCTCGTGGTGTTCCTCAAATCAAGGTTACCTTCGACATTGATAAGAACGGGATTGTTAACGTTTCTGCCAAGGACATGGGAACTGGTAAGGAACAAAAGATCGTTATCAAGTCCAACTCTGGTCTGTCCGACGAAGAAATTGAACGGATGAAGAAGGATGCCGAAGAACACGCTGAAGCCGACAAGAAGAAGAAGGAAGAAGTTGACCTGAAGAACGAGGTCGACCAAGAACTCTTCCAAGTTGACAAGACCTTAAAGGAAGTTAAGGGCAAGGTTCCTGATGAAGACATCAAGAAGGCCGAAAGTGCTCGTGACGACCTGAAGAAGGCCAAGGAAAGCGGCAACCTTGATGACATGAAGGCCAAGAAGGACGCCCTCAACAAGGTTATCCAAGACTTGAGTGTCAAGCTTTACAAGCAGGCACAAGGAGCCCAGGGTAATGCCCAGGGTGGTGCAAACCCGACTGGCAACGCCGGCAATAACGGTAACCAAAAGGGTAATGACGATGGCAACACCGTTGATGGTGACTTCAAGGATGTTACCCCAGACGACAAGAAGTAATTTCTAATTGCTAGATGCATTGTAAAAGCCAAAGGCCGCGGTTTAGGACTTTGGCTTTTACTTTCGTTTCCGATCTGTGGTATAACTATACAAGCAATTAAGTTGTGAGGGATATAAATGGCAGAAGAAAACTATTACGATGTTTTAGGTGTCTCAAAGGATGCCTCTGAAGCAGATATTAAACACGCTTACCGGCGACTCGCTGCTAAGTACCACCCGGATGTTAACCATGCACCTGGCGCGGAAGAAAAATTTAAGAAGATCAATGAAGCTTACGATGTCTTAAGTGATTCGCAAAAGCGGGCCCAGTATGACCAGTTTGGTTCTGCTGGTCCACAGGCCGGAGCAGGTCAAGGCTTTGGTGGCTTTGGCAATGGCGGCTTTAGTAGCCAGGGCTTCGGTGGCGCCAGCGGCTTTGATGATATCTTCAGCCAATTCTTTGGTGGTGGCGGAAGTCGTCGTCCTAACCCAACTGCGCCACGGCAGGGTCGGGACCTCCAGTACGCCATGACACTGAAATTCATGGATGCCATTTTCGGGAAGACGACGACCATCAAGTACGACCGTGATGAACAGTGTAAGACCTGTCACGGGACCGGTGCCAAACCAGGTAAGTCCGCGACGACTTGTAAGCGGTGTGGCGGTAGCGGCGTAATTGTTACCGTCCGCCGGACCCCATTGGGAAACATGCAAACCCAAACCACCTGTCCAGAGTGTAACGGGACTGGTAAGGTAATTAAGGCTGCCGACCAGTGTCAGACATGCCACGGTAGCGGCCACGTTCACGCCAAGCACGAGTTGGAAGTCAAGGTTCCAGCCGGGGTTGACGATGGCCAGCAGATGCGCCTTGAAGGGCAAGGTGACGCTGGTGAGAATGGTGGCCCCGCTGGTGACCTGTACATTGTCTTCAGGGTTACCCCAAGTCGGGACTTCCGGCGGGATGGTACGACTATTTACGTTGATCGTGACATTTCGTTCGCTCAAGCTGCCTTAGGGGACGAAATCAAGGTTAAGACCGTTCATGGTGACGTTGACCTAAAGGTTCCTGCCGGGACGCAGTCAGAAACTAACTTCCGCTTACGGGGGAAGGGTGTTCCTTACTTGAATGGCAAAGGAACTGGCGACGAACACGTTACCGTCCACGTCAAAACACCGAAGAACCTCAACAAACGCCAGCGGGAGGCAATGATGGCCTTCGCTGCCGCTAGTGGTGAGGATGTCAAGGGCGTCAAGAAATCTGTCTTGGATAAGCTTAAGGACGCCTTTGAGGACCGTTAATACAATAATGATTAAGCCAGGAAAAGGGACAAGTTGTCCTCTTTCCTGGCTTTTTTCGTTATCGCTTTCATAAAGGGGTATAATGATAAAGAATACGTTATTATTGGGGGATTAGACAATGTTAATCGATTTTAATCGTGCGAAAAAGATTGCTGCTGGTTGTCTGGCAATGACCAGTTGTGGCTTTGCCCTTTGGCTAAGTCAAACTAATAGTTTTGCTGCAGACAACACGCCAGCACCAGTAGTGGTCGCTGACCAACAAGCGCGGCCAAGTCAAACGGCGCCTGCTAAGAGCCAGACAACGCCAGCACAGAGCACAAACTATGACCATGCTGACCAGGGAAACTATGCTAACCTTGATAGTGCCCAGATTAATGACCAGGGACAGTTGACTGTTAGTGGCTGGCACGCTACTAACGCCGCTAAGGACCGCCCTTACCACTACATTATTGCCGTCAATAAGGCAACTAACCAGGAAATTGGCCGGCAAAACGTTACTGACCAGGCCGTGACGCGTACAGATGTCCAGCGGGTTCACAATGTCTATGGCGCGGATCAATCAGGCTTTAACACAAGCTTTAAGCTTGGCAAGGGACTGGCGAAGTTAAACCAGGTACAGATCGTAAGCCGCTATACGAATGATGCACAGGGGAATGGCAACGCGGTTGACTACTGGTTTGCACCAGTGACAATTGATCGTAATAACCGCGCTAACCTTGATGGGGCAACGGTAGCTAAGGGCCAAATGGTTATTAACGGTTGGCACGCAACGAACTTGGCCGCCGGCAAGGGCCACCACTTCATCATTGTCCTCGACCGGACTAGTAATCAAGAGGTGGCTAGACAGCTCGTTACACCAGTTAAACGTCCCGATGTTGCTAAGGCATTTCCGGGAATTGCGGGTGCTGACGAATCTGGCTTTACCGTCAAGATTCCACTGACTAAGTTGAACCTTAACCACCAGCTCCAGGTTATCAGTCGGTACGCCGGCGCAAGTGACGGGAATAGTGATTACGTTGATTACTGGTTCAGTCCAATCACCAGCGGCAACCAGTTTAGCCAGGGCTATTTAGACAGCTTTAACCTTAGTGATGGCCATCATTTAACCTTCAGTGGTTGGCACGTTGATAACCTGAGTGGGTTTGAGAACAACCATTACGCAATTCTCTATGACTTGACGGCCCGCCGGCAAGTGGCGGTGGTAAACACAACCACGGTAAACCGTCCCGACGTTGTCCGGGCCTTGCCAAACGTGACGGGCGCAGCCCAGAGTGGCTTTAACGGACAGTTTGACCTGACTAAGGCCTCACTAATTTCGGGTCATAGTTATGCGGTGGTTAGTCGGTACTCCACAAGTGACCAGGGTAACGGGGACCAGGGGCAATACAATGATTTCTGGTCCGCACCGGTTGTCTTAAACCAGCGTGCCTCCTGGCTCGACAGCGTTAAAATGTCTAAGCAGGGATTGCAGATTGCAGGGTGGATGGTTAGTGATGCCGCCCTTGCTAAGAAGTACCCGTACGTGATTGTCCTGAACAATGGTAAGGAGATTAAGCGGGCCAAGCTGACCTTGACTAACCGGCCTGATGTGGCAGCGCGCTATAGTCAGGTTTATAACAGTGCTCAAAGCGGCTTTGCGACGACCGTTCCCTTAGACCTGGGCACGGCTAATGGAACATTAAAGCTGATTCTGCGCTTCAGTAACGATGCTGCGGGTAATGGTAACTTCGATGACCAGTACAGTCCTGATTATGCCACCAATGCTGGTGCCTTTGACCAGATTAATATTACCGCCAACTCGATTTACGTTAGTGGCTGGCACGCTAGCAACCAGGCGGTTAACAAGCCATACCAGTTTCTGATCTTTGTTGACCAGAATGGTCATGAATTGTACCGGCAGGAAGTTCTGGACAAGAACCGGGCACGGACTGACGTGGCCAATGCCTTCCCCGCAATTTATAACAGCGGTCAATCTGGTTACCAACTGGCCTTTGGAATGCCAAACCAGCTTCGTAACCAAAACGTGCGGATCATTCACCGCTTCACGGATGATAAGCTCGGGAACGGTAACTACGTTGATTACACTTCTGGCCCTGTTTCGACGAGTCTGATGCGGACGCCAATTGACTACCGGATGCCCTCTGAGTACGGCCCGTACCCGAATGTTAGCCAGTTAAAGAACTTCTGGATTCACGTCCGGATTGGTCAGAACCGGGTTTACATGATGGACGGTAACAACGTTGTCTACACGATGTACTGTACAGCCGGTCGGTACGTCAATGGGGTCAGCCTGACGCCAACCGGGACCTACTACGTGCAGAATGAACGTGGGGACCTCTTTGACTATGGGGAACACTGGACCTCATGGAAGGACCACGGGGTATACCTCTTCCACAGCGTTGTCTTTGATGCACCATGGCATGATGGTCACTTTGATCAGGCCCAGTTGCGGTTGCTTGGTGTTTCTGCCGGGTCACACGGTTGTATCCGGCTCCCAATTCCGGATGCCAACTGGATTCAGCACAACGTTCCCGCTGGTACCCGGGTGGTAATTGAAAACTAGGGTTGATTAATCAAAACGAGATCATGGTGGTAACGCCACGACCTCGTTTTTTAAATTTCGGTTTGTCTTTGTTATACTAGATAAGAGTATTTTCGTAGAAAGTAGTGAATAAGCATGACAATGAGTCTGGAAGAAATGAAGGAGCGCCAAAAGCACATCCGTAATTTTTCAATTGTTGCCCACATTGACCACGGTAAGTCAACGCTGGCCGACCGGATCTTGGAAATGACGGATTCGATTAGTAAGCGTGAGATGAAGGACCAGGTCCTTGATGATATGCCGTTGGAGCGTGAACGGGGGATTACTATTAAACTAAATGCGGTGGCCCTTACCTACCATGCTAAGGATGGGCAGGACTACATTTTTCACCTGATTGACACCCCGGGGCACGTGGACTTCTCTTATGAGGTCTCGCGTTCACTGGCGGCCTGTGAAGGCGCAATCCTAGTCGTGGATGCCACTCAGGGAGTGGAGGCCCAGACATTGGCAAATGTCTACTTGGCCCTGGATAACGACCTGGAAATTCTCCCGGTCATTAACAAGATTGACCTACCGTCCGCTGATCCGGAGGGGACCAAGGCCCAGATTGAAGACGAAATCGGTCTGGAAACTGACGAGGCGGTTGACGTCAGTGCGAAGACGGGTCTCAATGTCGATCAAGTTCTAGAGAAGATTGTCAAGGATGTTCCCGCCCCTACTGGTGACCTGACCGCGCCCCTTAAGGCCCTGATCTTTGATTCGAAGTACGATGATTACCGTGGGGTTGTCCTGAGTGTCCGGGTATTTGAGGGGACCGTGAAGAAGGGTGACCGGATTCGGCTGATGAATAGTGGAACCGAGTACGAGGTTGCCGAAGTCGGTATTAACTCGCCCAAGCCACTGGCCCGGGATGTTCTGATGGCGGGGGACGTTGGTTACATTACCGCCGCAATCAAGGACATTAAGGATACCCGGGTCGGGGATACCGTGACTAGTGCTGACCACCCTACGGACAAGCCATTAGAAGGTTATCGGCAAATGACGCCAATGGTTTATGCCGGCCTGTACCCAACTGACAATGCGAAGTTTAATGATCTTCGGGAGGCCCTTGAGAAGTTGCAGCTAAACGATGCCGCGCTTGTTTTTGAACCAGAAAGTTCCCAGGCCTTAGGTTTCGGTTTCCGTTGTGGTTTCTTGGGATTGCTGCACATGGATGTTGTCCAGGAACGCCTAGAGCGTGAATTTAACCTTGATCTGATCACCACGGCGCCATCGGTTACCTACCACGTTGACCTGGCCGATGGCTCCACGGTTGAGGTGGAGAACCCAGCTGAGATGCCTGATGCTTCCTCAATCAAGGCGATTAAGGAACCTTACGTCAAGGCATCAATCATGGTGCCAAATGACTATGTGGGCCCCGTGATGGAACTTTGTCAACGGAAACGGGGGATCTTTGAGACCATGGAATACCTCAGCGACACCCGGGTGAACGTAATTTACCATGTGCCGTTGTCAGAAATTATCTTTGACTTCTTTGACAAGCTGAAGAGCTCGACCCGGGGCTATGCGTCGATGGATTACGAAATTGACGAATATAAGCCAAGTAACCTGGTTAAGATTGATATCCTATTGAATGGTGACAAGGTAGATGCACTGAGCTTCATTGCCCACAAGGACTTTGCTGCTGAGCGGGGGCGGGAAATTACTTCCAAGCTGAAGAAGATCATCCCTCGGCAAAACTTTGAAATCCCAATTCAGGCGGCAATTGGCTCTAAGATTATCGCCCGGACAAACATTAAAGCCTACCGGAAGGATGTTACTGCCCGGATCCACACTGGTGATCCCGACCGGCGGGCCAAGCTGCTGGAAAAGCAGAAGCGTGGTAAGAAGCGGATGAAGGCCGTTGGTAAAGTTGATATCCCTCAGGAAGCCTTCATGGCCGTTTTGAAGACCGATGAGGAAACCGACGAGCGTTAAACGTTGATATAGCAGCATTTAACAAAAAGTCATTACCCCAAGCTAGACCAATTTGAGGCCGCTTTTCCCTGAATTTTCCCTTAATTTTATTATTCAGGGAAGGCACTAAGGGAAAGAAAACGAAATTCTAGGCTGATTCAGGGAAGGATTAAAGCTTAGCTATCTTGTCGAAGAGACTTGCAGTTTCACGCTTCTTTCTGTCAGTTAGGTGGACGTAGGTGTTCATCGTAGTTTCGATTTTCGAATGTCACAATTGTTGATGGACTATACTACACAGATAATTAATTGAATTCGGCGTAATTGGTTTTCCGTTTTCTTTAGGGTATGGCAAAATTATTAGCTGCATTCATGCTGTTTTGAAGACCGACAAACTTAAACGTTGATATCATGGTGACGCTTTTTTGGAAGTGCATGTGGTCTATTCTTAAGACTCTGTGAAATGGAAGCGGCCCATTAAGGCAATTACTGCGAACATAAAAATGAGTAGGTACAAGACTATTAAGCCTTTGTACCTGCTCATTTTTAAAATAATTTGGGATTTTTACCGTATTTAAAGGTTAGGGTCCATCTTAAATGACATTCGGGAAAGCTCACATCCCTGGGTTAACAGGTCAAAAAGCAGTTCCTTCGTTCGCTGGTTGTAGTGACTAGCAATCGCATGGTTTTGGGCTGTTAAGTAGGCAGTAAGCTCTTCACCAGTCAGTGCCTGGGCCTTTTGATCCACTTCCGCAATCTTACGCCGGCCCCATTCATTTAGCTCTTTTTGATAGTCCTCATCCTGTTCAATGAACTCATTGTAGTGGCTTTCAACGACCTCGGCGAGGGCTTCGTTTAACCAGTATGCACTCTTAAGGTCCATCTTGTTGGGAACGACCCGGTAAGATTCATCAGTATTCGTGGCATTAGCAAAGAATGGCACGTAGGGGTTGAACGCGGGGACCCCGAGTTCCTGCCAGTGAATACTGGTTTGGAACTGCTGAGGGTCGCGCAGCTGAAGAATATGCGATTCAGCAGTCCGGGAAAGTGAGATTGCCCGGTAAGTTTTGCGCTCCGGTGCGGTCCCCATTGGGTCGAACTTGGTCTCATTGAAGTGCGATTTAAGGACGTACTGGACGTCTTCAACCGCAATCTTGAATTCAGCCTTACGGATAAACGGCATGTCGTTATCTTCCGGTTCCTGACCCTTTGCGGCTACCGGGCTGAGGTACCGTTGGGCAAACCATGTTCGGGGAGTGTTGTAGTGGCGGTCCTTTTGGGTACTAGTCCCAAAGATGTGACGGAAATTCCACTTATCTACATCCGGGTTCAGCTGGTGCTGTTCGACGAATTCGCGAATATGCGGGGCCCACATGTAGTTGGCCGGGTTATTAAAGTCGATGTCTTCAATCGCAACCTGGTTGGGGGTTACCGCATAACAATCATCGGGGATGCGAACGGCTACCCACTGGTGACCAGTGACAACTTCCATGTACCAGACCTCATCCTGGTCAGCAAACTGCATCCCGTTGCCTTCTGCTGACCCATACTTTTCAATCAGTTTACCGGTGTAGGAAACACCCTCCCGTGCGGAATGGATGAAGGGGAGGACCAGGGTACAGAGTGAATCCTCGGCCAGCCCACTTTTGATGAAGGGGTCATAGGCTAGTACCCGGTTATTAGCGTAAACACTTTCGGTAAACGAAGCGGCGACGTTAGCCTCATTAATCCCGGCTTCCTCGTTTGGCCCGGCGCTTTGATCAAGACTCGGTAGCGAAGTGTAGCGCATCCCGGCGGTCGGCATTTCCACCGTTAGCTTATTGTAAGGCGAAATATATGTCTCGTCTCGTCCTTGAACAGCGGGTTGGACAATGAACCGCTTGGGTTCGATTGCCTTCACCCGGTCCTCGTTGCGGGAAATGATCGGGGTTCCCTCGAGGGCCGCCTTCTTCCCAACCATAATCGAGGTGCAGGCATCACGATTTTTCTTTTGCATTTCTATCCCTCCAAATAGTAGTTCACTCTTTTATGATACCGCAATTGTGGTGGTTTAAAAAAATAACCAATGATAAAGTCTTATCATGGTTATTTATTGACCCATTAAAGGTTAAATGTTTTGAGTTCCTGGCTGGTGTGGGTGAAGGGTTCACAGCCATTAGCAGTAATATGAACGCAGTCCTCAATCCGGACACCGGCGACACCTGGAATATAAATCCCGGGTTCAATTGAGAAGCACATGCCAGGCTGGAGAACCAGCTTGTTTCCGGCCATGATTGAAGGAAACTCGTGATCACTCATTCCCAGACCGTGTCCCAGGCGGTGGATAAAGTACTCACCATAGCCAGCCTTGGTAATTACGTCCCGGGCCACAGCATCCAGTTCCTCCGCAGTGATTCCCGGATGGGCAGCATCCTGGGCGCTCAGTTGGGCCTCAAGGCAGACCTGGTAGATATCCTTTTGCTTGGTGTTTAACTGACCAACTGCCACGGTGCGGGAAACATCACTGGCGTAGCCCTTAACCATACAGCCGAGGTCAAAGAGGACGAGTTCATTGTTCTGGACCTGATTGCTTGAGGTGGCACCGTGCGGTTCAGCGGCGTGAGCACCCGCTTGAACAAGGGTGTCAAAGCTGGTGTGCATGATACCGTGCTTCTTTAGGGCATACTCGAGGTTAGTTGCAATTTCCTGCTCACTTCGGCCAATAGCGAGGTTTTTAAAGCCCTCTTCGAGCATAAAGTCAGCCCACTTGCCGGCCTGATTAAGCTTTTCAATCTCATCAGGGCTCTTGATTAGTCGCATCCGTTCAATCGTGGGCGTCAGGTTAGTGGTGAATTTAGCATCAGGGAATTGCCCTTTGAGGTGGAGCAAGCGGTCAACGGTCAGGTGACTTTCTTCAATTCCCCACTTGGCGGGGTGGGCGACGCGTTCCTTGACATGTTCGGCAATAATGGCGAAGGGATCTTCATGATCAAGGTAGCCATAAATGTCACCTGACCAACCGGCTCCCTTAGCGGCCTCCACTTCGAGGGCCGGGGTGAAGAAGAACGGCTGGGCATCAGGAAAGATGAGCAGGGCCATTACCCGTTCTAATGGTTCCTCATAGAAACCAGTGAGGTAGCCAATGGTCATCGGGTCGCTGATGTAAGCGACGTCAATGTTAGCTTTGATAATTTGTTCTTGTAGGTCGGTAATTTTTGACAAGGAAAGTCCCTCCTTAAAGATTAGTACCCTTATCATATCCTAACCAGCAAAAAAATGGCAAACAAAAAAGGCCTGAATAGTAACCCAGACCCTTAGAAGTAATAATTTAAATGTTAGTTATTACCTTCCAGCTTAGCCAAACCGTTCTTAGCAACCTTTTCCAGTTCAGCAGCAGAAGCAGCCATAGCCTTCTTTTCACGGTCGTTAAGAGGAACTTCAATAACACGGGCAACACCAGAAGCGTTGACAACGGCTGGGGTACCGATGTAGAGGTCCTTCAAACCGTATTCACCGTTCATTGGAGCACCGATTGGGAGAACAGCGTTTTCATCACGCAGGATGGCACGAGAAATCCGCATCAGGGCAGTAGCAACACCGTAGAAGGTTGCACCCTTGCGGTTAATGATTTCGTAAGCCTTGTTACGAACGTCGTCTTCAATCTTAAGGAGTTCGTCAGTTGAAACGCCTTGTTCCTTAGCGATGTCCAGTAATGGCTTACCACCAATAGTAGCACTGGAGTAAGCAGCAAATTCGGAGTCACCGTGTTCAGCCATGATGTTGGCAGAAACGTCACGTGGGTCAACGTCGAACTTCTTAGCAAGGGCAACCCGCAGACGAGCGGAGTCCAGAGAAGTACCGGAACCAACAACCTTGTTCTTTGGGAAACCAGAGAACTTTTGAACAGCGTAGGTTAAGATATCAACTGGGTTAGCAGCAACCAGGAAGATACCATCAAAGCCGGACTTCATAATTGGTTCAACAACGGACTTGATAATCTTCAGGTTCTTGTCAACTAATTGAAGACGAGTTTCACCAGGCTTTTGTGGAGCACCGGCAGTGATAACGACCAGGTCAGCATCTTTGCAGGTGTCGTAGTCGGCGGAGTAGATGTTCTTTGGAGCAGTGAATGCAGTAGCATCTTCCAGGTCCAAAGCGTCACCTTCAGTACGCTTCTTAACAATATCAACAATGGCGAATTCTTCAGCAATCCCTTGTTGAGCCATTGCAAAGGCATAACTTGAACCAACGGCCCCGTCACCGACGAGGACAACTTTTTGATGATTCTTAGACATAATTAGCAATCTCCCTTTCGTCTTTTGCAATTATCGAGATTAAATCTCCAAAAAATATTATAGCATTCCTTTGTGAAAAATCTATAATATAAGACAATTTTAACATGATAATATTGGCCTTATCACAAAATAACTATTTCACAAACTCTATAAAACTTGCTAATTAGGCTTGCAAAACAAACGTAAATAATATTTATTAAGGGGCAAACTTAATAGTGTTTTAACTTTGGTAGAGTCAGAACATGTGCTAAAATAAAAATACCTACAATTAACTTTCGCGCGAGAAAGTTAATCAAATAATTTCGGAGGAGGTGATTACCATTTTAAATCGCACTAAACAGTTCATGCGTGACAATGATTTAATGTACAAGCGTGAATACATTCGGCCGATGATGACTCCCCAACATGTCTACGTTTTTCGTTTTGGTAAGCATCGGCTTAACAACCGGGTAATCATTCGATACTCCCATACCTGGACGGGACGCCTAAAGATCAATGAAATCGACGTTCGTTTACACCACCAACACCATCCGCGGATTTTCTTAACCGAGTCGGATTTGATTGACTATTTAAAGCACCACATGGAAAAAGAAAAGAAAAAGCGGGCGCGTGAGGAAGAGAATCACCATGTTGATGATGACGAATAATTATTATGAGCAGGAATCGTGACCATCGAAGGGTGGTCACGATTTTCTTAATTTCAAGGAGGAAAAAATGAACTGGACATCAGTAACGGTCGTGACATCTAGTGAGGCAGTTGAAGCAGTTAGCTATATATTAACGAATGAGGGGGCAGAGGGAATTCAGATTGACGATGCTGCCGATTTCGCCAATCTCCGTCCGGGAAAGTATGGAGAACACGGCGAAATTGTTGACCCGGATGAGATTCCCCACCGGAAACAAGGGGCCGCGGTAACCGGCTACTTTCCGGAGAAGGCCTTTATGCCAGAAATTGTCCCGACAATCAAAATGCGGGTTGCCAAACTAAAGGATTATGGACTGAACCCGGGAAATGATCAGGTAACAGCAGCGACGGTCAATAATAAGGATTGGGCAACTGTCTGGCAAAAGTATTACCACCCGTTACGGGTAACTAATGAACTGACCATCGTTCCCCAGTGGGAGGACTACCAGCCGGCCCAGCAGAGTGAGAAACTGATTTATCTTGACCCGGGAATGGCCTTTGGAACAGGGACCCACCCCACAACCCGTTTAATGATGGAAGCACTCGAAAAAGTTGTCCGCGGGGGCGAGTCAATGATTGACGTCGGAACAGGTTCCGGGGTGCTCAGTATTGCTGCTAAGCAGCTTGGTGTGGGTGCGGTGGCCGCATACGACGTTGACGAAGTTGCGGTCCGTTCGGCAAAGAAAAATATCGCCCTGAACCCAGTTGCTAGTGATATCAAGCTTGGTGTCAATAGCTTGCTGGATGGCATTCATACGCAGGTCGATATTGTAGTCGCAAATATCCTGGCGGAGATTATCGTCCCACTAATTCCACAGGCCTACGAGAACCTCAAGCCTGGTGGCCTGTTCCTAACTTCCGGAATTATTGATGATAAGGCGGAATTGATTCGTCAGAAGCTAACGGCCCAGGGCTTCATTATTGATAGTGAAACTAAGATGAAGGACTGGCACGGTATTATTGCCCACAAACCGGCGGAGGACGAGTAAGATGCAGCGTTATTTCATTGATGAACATGCCCAAAATGGTCGAGTAGTTCTGCCAGCAAAGATTGCCCACCACCTGACGACCGTTTTAAGGGCAGAAGTTGGCACACCGGTTGAGCTTGTCCTCGCTGACCACCAGGTCTACCTAGCGAAGGTTGCGGTGACAGAGCCAGAGACAATTGTCAAGATTGACCACGCTTTAGGTAAAAACAGTGAACTCCCGGTTGACGTGACGATCCTTTGTGGCCTTCCCAAGACTAAGGAAAAGCCAGAGCTGATCGTACAAAAGGCTACTGAACTAGGGGCTAAACGAATCGTCTTCTTTGAAGCCCAGCGGTCGGTTAGCCACTGGACGTCAAAGAAGCAGCAAAAAAAGGTTGCTCGCCTGCAAAAAATTGCGGATGCTGCTGCCGAACAGTCTCACCGCAATTACCAGCCTGTAGTAGCCTACTATTCGAACCTCAAGCAGGCGCTGGCGGCTAACCCGGCTGATTTTCGCCTTGTTGCCTGGGAGGAGTCTGCCAAGCAGGGAGAAAAGAGCGGCCTGGCCCGGTGCCTACAAAAGATCAAGGCTCATCAGTCGCTCCTCGCGGTCTTTGGTCCAGAAGGTGGCCTTACAACAACGGAGGTTGACCAAATGGCTGCGGCAGGTGTCCAGCCGGTTGGCCTCGGTCCCCGGATTTTGCGGACGGAAACGGCCCCCCTGTACTTTTTGGCTGCTGTTTCCTACGCTTGTGAGTTGGCAACCCCGGTTAACTAAGTTTTGTGCTACAATTAAGCAGATAAATTTGGGCATTAAATTGCCAAAGTATAAGGTGTTGAGAGAATGAATTGGATCAAGAAAAATGTTGACATGTTTTTGTGGGGCGGGGGAATCCTCTTTGGGGTCCTAGTACCAGTTTTGGCACTCAAGTTTTTGCCGTTTACCAAGGCAATGTGGGTCGGCTGGGTCCTGGTCGTAATTAATTGCTGTTACTGCGTTTGGTTAGGCAGTTATCTTTACCGTCACGCCGCTCGCTGGTGGACGCTGTTCGTCTTTCCAATCTTATTTTTAGCGGCCGCTTACGTCTGGATGCCAAAGTACACGTATTACTTTGCCGCCGCCTACTTAGCAATCACTTACCTGTCCTGTTCGACGCGTAAGCAAGATTAAGACGAAGGGAGGTTGTTTTCATGTCAGAAACGAAAGAGTTGACCCATGAAGATGTCCACAAGATGGTGGCATCATACATGAACGAGGAACACGTGGCCCTGGTTGAAAAGGCCTACCGGTTTGCCGAAATCTGTCACCATGACCAGCGGCGAAAGTCTGGAGAACCTTACATTATTCACCCAATTCAGGTGGCAGGGATCCTAGCTAACCTTCAGATGGATCCGGAAACGGTTTGCGCTGGTTACCTGCATGATATTGTCGAAGATACCGGGGCAACCCTGGACGACATTAAGGAATTGTTTGGTCCCACGATTGCCATGATTGTCGATGGGGATACCAAACTCGGTAAGATCCAATATAAGTCGAATAAGGAGCAGATGGCTGCTACGCACCGGAAGCTGCTGCTGGCTATGTCAAAGGATATTCGGGTGATGATCGTTAAGCTGGCTGACCGTCTGCACAATATGCGGACCCTTAAGCACCTGCGTCCGGACAAGCAACGGCGGATTTCCAACGAAACCCTGGAAATCTACGCCCCAATTGCTGACCGGCTAGGAATCAGTACTATCAAGTGGGAATTGGAAGACCTTTCTTTGCGCTACTTGAACCCTCAGCAGTACTACCGAATTGTCCACCTAATGAATTCGCGGCGGGACCAACGGGTAGATTCCATCAACCACTCCATCAAGTTGATTAAGAAGGCCATTAGTGACCTCGACCTGGGACCAAATGTCGAAATTTACGGTCGGCCGAAGCATATCTACTCGATCTACCGGAAGATGGTCACCCAGCACAAGCAATTTAGCCAGATTTACGACCTCCTGGCGATCCGGATTGTTGTCGATACAATTAAGGATTGCTATGCCGCTTTGGGGGCAATCCACACGAATTGGAAGCCAATGCCGGGACGGTTTAAGGACTATATTGCGATGCCGAAAGCCAATGGCTACCAGTCGCTGCACACCACAATCATTGGTCCAGAGGGACGGCCACTAGAAGTGCAAATCCGGACCCATCACATGCACCAAGTTGCTGAGTATGGGGTTGCTGCCCACTGGGCTTATAAGGAAGGGAAGACCAACGGCGTTAAGCAGACGAAGGATAGTCAGAAGCTGAACGTCGTTAAGGAAATCCTGGAGATGCGCAGTGAGAGTCACGGAACCGATGAATTTATGCAGGGAATCCAAAGTGATATTTTCACGGATAAGGTTTATGCCTTCACTCCTAAAGGGGATGTAATTGAGATGCCGAAGGGGGCCGGGCCCCTCGATATGGCCTATCAAATCCATACGGAGGTTGGTAACCATACGACTGGGGCCAAGGTTAACGGCCGTATTGTTCCCCTGGATTACGAAATCAAGAACGGTGACATTGTTGATATCCTGACGTCCTCGTCATCGGCAGGACCAAGCCGGGACTGGTTAGAACTGGTATCGACGCGGCGGGCCCGCAACAAGATTCGCTCCTTCTTCCGGGCCCACAACCGGGAAGAAAACATTGAACAGGGGAAGCGGATGCTGGAGAGCCAGCTCCAAGAAGCTGGCTACGTTCCTTCAGAATTGATGACGGAAGAAAAGTGTCAGGAAGTTGCTAGCCACCTGCACTACAAGAGCAGTGATGACATGTTTGCGGCGATTGGCTTTGGTGACCTGGCGCCGGTTGGTGTTCGTAACCGGTTCACTGCCGATATCCGGAAGAAGGCCGAGGATGACCGTAAGGAGGCAGCAGAAAAAGCTGTCTTAGAAGATCACCAGACCCTTCAGGAACCTGACGAACGGGAACGGCAGAAACAGGCGAAGGCATCAAGTGAGGGCGTCGTTGTTGAGGGCGTTGATAACCTCCTTGTCCGGTTAAGCCATTGTTGTAACCCGGTTCCCGGTGATGAGATTACCGGTTACATTACCAAGGGGCGCGGGGTTTCCGTTCACCGGGCAGACTGTCCCAACATCCGGGCAGCCCAAAAGAGTGGTCAGCGGATCGTCAGCGTGTACTGGGCAAATCCCGAGGGGGACAAGACCAACTATAGTGCCGACATTGAAGTCCAGGGCTATAACCGGAACGGCATGTTGAACGACGTCCTGCGTTCCATTAACAATAGCACCCGTTACCTGAACTCCGTTAACGGTAAGGTTGACCATAACAAGATGGTCACAATCAGTCTCACAATTGGGGTGCGGAACCTGACCCAGCTCCAGTTGATTATGGACGCTCTGAAGAATATTCGGGATGTCTACGTGGTTAAGCGGGTAATTCGTTAACGAAAGGAGTCGTCTAATGCGCGTTGTATTACAAAAGGTGAACCATGCCCAGGTGACAATCGATGGCATGGTTGTTGGTAAGATTGGCCGGGGCTTCATGCTCTTGGTTGGCTTTGGCCCTGATGACGGGGATGAGCAGCTTGACTACCTGGTCCATAAGATTGTTAACTTACGGGTATTCGAAGACGAAAATGGCAAGATGAACCGGGGACTGAATGACGTCAACGGCGAAATCCTGTCGATCTCACAGTTCACCCTCTACGCAAATACCCAGAAGGGGAACCGGCCGAGCTTCACGGCGGCGGCTAAGCCAGCCATTGCGGCGCCGTTATACGACCGCTTCAATGCTAAGTTAGCGGCGACCGGTGTCCACGTTGAGACCGGCCAGTTCGGTGCCGATATGAAGGTCGACCTGGAAAACGATGGTCCGACCACCATTATTTTTGAAAAATAAGAATGATATCAAAAATGAGCGCCAGTGTTCGGGAAATCCAAATACTGGCGCTCATTTTATTAGCCTCATTATTGCCTTTAGTAACGGTCTAAAATCCGGTCGACCGCACCCCCATAGCTTTCACCAAATAGGATCAGGTGCATGCACAGGTAGTAGAACTGGTACCAGGGCAGGCGGTCATTAATCCCCGGTGTGAAGGGGTACTTGTCCGTATAGGCGCGGTAAAATTCGTTATCAAAGCCTCCAAAGATGGTCGTCATGGCGATGTCAAACTCACGGTCACCGTAGACGGCATCGGGATCGATGAGGTAGGGCTTATCATTGGCAAACATGAAGTTACCAGCCCACAGGTCACCGTGGAGGAGGCTCGCTCTAACTTCATGGTCGCTGTAATACTGCTGGAACTTCTTAACCATTTGCTGGAAGTGTTCTTCTCGCCAGCGGTTCCAGCGACTTTCCCGCTGGGCCGCCGCAACCTCAGGAACCAGGCGCTGGTTAACGTAAAAGTCTTTCCAGCTATCATTCCAGGTATTGTTCTTCACCAGGACCTTTGTTTGGTGGTTATCAACGAAGCCAAACTGAGAATTGAAGTGTTGGTGGAGGTCAGCAACCGCCCGCCCCAGGTCAGCTTGACTACCGGCACTTTCCGTAAGCCAGTTGAGAACGAGGTAGCCGTGGCCATCAATAGCACCGTTATACAGGGAAGTGGGTGTGTTGACAACTTTGCCCAAGGCATTGAGCCCGTTAATCTCGTGTTTAAAGTAGCTTGCGGGGTGGTTCGGTTGGACCTTAATGAAGTAACTCTTGCCACCGGCTTCGATTCGGTAAGCTTCATTAATGTCACCACCGCTGACCGGCTGAAAACTGGTGATGTTTTTAAGTGGCAACTGGGTAAACCAGCTGTGATTTAGCTTGCTCATTGTATGACTCCCTTCAAAAGTGTTAACCTCATTTTAAAATTGATATCTCAAAAAGCAAGTTTGTCGGGTATTGACTTTCCGGCCGGGGACGAGTAAGGTTAACACTGAAATTAAATATTCGTGACCGAAGATAAAAGAATGCTCGGTGCCTTCAAAGTTATAGCGAGCGGGGATGGTGAAAGCCCGTCGTGCGAAGCGCCGATTGACACTTTTCAGGTTGGGCAATGTCCCCGCTAGGAAGCTAGCGTTATCGTTGAGTAGATACCAAGGTGGTACCGTGCATTAGCACCCTTGTTAAACGACAAGGGTGCTTTTTTTATTTTTGGAAGTGGATAAAAAAGGAAGTTAGAGAATGAAACGTACTAATTACGCTGGTGATACCAGTGAAAAGCAAGTTGGCCAAGAAGTCGTCCTTAAGGGTTGGGTCGCCAAGCGCCGGAACCTCGGGGGCTTGATCTTCATTGACCTCTGGGACCGGGAAGGCATTGTCCAGTTGGTCTTTAACGAAAAGGATAATCCAGAGGTATTCAAGGTTGCCAACGCCGTGCGGGGCCAATACGTTCTGGAGGTTCATGGTAAGGTTCAACTGCGGGCAGAAAAGGAAATTAATCCAGACATGAAGACCGGGAAGGTTGAAGTTGCCGTGGACTACATCAAGGTTCTTGCTAAGTCAGAAACGACACCGTTCGATATTACGGATAACGTTGATGCGACGGAAGAGCTTCGAATGAAGTACCGTTACCTCGACTTGCGGCGTCCCGAAATGATGAAGAACCTGAAGTTACGGAGCAAGGTTGCCTCCATCGTTCACAACTATTACGATGGCGAGGGCTTCCTGGACGTGGAAACGCCAGACTTGACCCGGTCAACGCCAGAAGGGGCCCGGGACTACATCGTTCCTTCCCGGGTTTACCCTGGTCACTTCTACGCCCTGCCACAGTCACCACAACTGTTCAAGCAATTGCTGATGGCTGCAGGGGTAGACAAGTACTACCAGCTGGCCCGGTGCTTCCGTGACGAAGACTTGCGGGGCGATCGTCAACCGGAATTTACCCAGATCGATACGGAAATGAGTTTTGCTACTCCTGAAGACATTCAGACCGAAACAGAAGGCCTGATCAAGCGGGTTATGAAGGAAGTTAAGGGAATTGATGTTAAGACACCGTTCCCCCGGATGGAGTGGCAGGAGTCAATGGATAAGTACGGCTCCGACAAGCCCGACACCCGCTTTGGTATGCTGATTCATGACCTGTCGGACATCGTTAAGGACAGTGCCTTCAAGGTCTTCTCCGGAACGGTAGCCAACGGTGGCTTTGTCCGGGCCATCTGTGTGCCTGGTGGTGCTGATAAGTACTCCCGGAAGGACATTTCCAAGAAGGAAGAATATATCAAGCGTTATGGTGCCAAGGGATTAGCCTGGGTTAAGGTAACTGCTGATGGCTACAGCGGTCCCGTTGCCAAGTTCTTAAATGACAAGGCTGATCAAATTAATGCTGAAATGGGCGCAAACGAGGGGGACCTGATTCTCTTTGTAGCGGCTAGTTTCCACGTTGTTTGTGACTCTTTGGGTTACCTGCGGCGGGCAATTGCCAAGGAAATGGACATGATTAAGCCGGGGCAATGGAACTACCTCTGGGTTGTTAACTGGCCAATGTTTGAATATGACGAAGGCTTTGGGAAGTGGATCGCTGCGCACCACCCGTTCACCATGTTGAACGAAGAAGACCTCCACTACCTTGAAGACGGCGAAGATCCGCACAAGGCACACGCCCAAAGTTATGACATTATCCTGAACGGCCAAGAAATTGGTGGTGGGTCAATCCGTATCCACGATCCAAAGGTCCAAGAAAAGGTTCTGAAGGCCCTGGGTTACACCAAGGAACGTGCTGAAGCGCGCTTCGGCTTCTTACTGAAGGCCCTGACGATGGGGATGCCACCAGAGGGTGGACTGGCATTTGGCCTGGACCGGTGGGTAATGCTGCTGGCCGAAGCTGACAATATCCGGGACGTCATTCCATTCCCAAAGAACTCCAAAGCCGTCGAACCACTGACGGCCGCACCAGGGAAGGTTAGCCAACAACAACTGGATGACTTGAAGATCAAGTTTGACGATGACGTTGATTACCACCTCGATAAATAAGAATACTAAAGGGACTACCGTGCTGGGCTTCACGGTAGTCCCTTTAACATGTTTAAAGTCAAGCAATATTCGTTTTGAGAACGATCATGTCCCGTAAGCGAAGGCGGTTTTCAAAAATTGGCTTAACGTAATTATCAGTGAAGAAGTCGCTTTTAATCGCCACCGGCCGGAAGCCCACCTTTTGGTAAAGGTAGAGCTGCTTAAAGCTTGTTGATCCGGTACCAATGATTAGCTCATGGTAGTGGTGTTGGTGAGCGTACTCCTTGGCAAAAGTAAGTAAGAATGTGGCTAGTCCACGGTTTTCAAATTGGGGTGAAACGGCCAGGTTTTTAATCTCTAATTGGGACGTACTGGCTGGTAGGAGGACAAGGGTCGCAAGCAATCGTGGACCCTGCCGAAGCTCAAATACGGCCCCGTGCTTCAGATAAGCAGTCACTAGCTTCCGACTGGGGTCTGCCCGCAAGAATAGTTGCCAGTGGGCAGCGGTGATCTTATTGGCCTTAATTACTTTCATTAACTTCTCCTTTAACATAAAAAGAGGTTGGGCATCTTATGTCCAGCCTCTTTAATGATTTATTTAAGAACTTTCTTCAGGAATTCCTTTGCCCGGTCACTAGTTGGGTGACTGAAGAAGTCCTCCGGCTTGCCGCTTTCCTGGATGTAGCCATCGGCCATAAACCAGATTTGGTCGGCCACTTCCTTGGCAAAGCCCATTTCGTGGGTAACAACGACCATCGTCATTCCAGAATCAGCCAATTCTTGCATAACGTTCAGTACTTCGTCAACCATTTCGGGGTCCAGGGCACTCGTCGGTTCGTCAAACAGCATCACTTCGGGATCCATTGCCAAGGACCGGGCAATGGCAACCCGCTGCTTTTGACCACCAGAAAGGCTGTCCGGATAGACGTTCGCCTTGTTTTCAAGGCCAACCTTTTTGAGGAGTTCCATTGCGGTCTTAGTAGCTTCTTCTTCGCTTACCCCCTTAACCTTGATGGGGGCAATCTTGATGTTGTCAACAACGGTCATATTAGGGAAGAGGTTGAAGCCTTGGAAGACCATCCCCATCTTCTCCCGCAACTTATCTAATTCAGGATCGGAAATGTTAGTCAGGTCCTGGCCCTCAAAAAGGACCTTACCAGCGGTCGGCTTTTCAAGGACGTTCAGGCACCGGAGAAAAGTACTCTTCCCGGCACCGGAAGGACCAATCACACAAATTACCTGTCCCTTGTCGACTTCTTCAGAAATGTCTTTGAGGACTTCGTTACCATTAAATTCTTTTTTCAAGTGTTGAATTTCAATCATTTTAGTGGGCATGTTTCATTCTCCCTTCGAAGTAGTTCAGGATTCTTGTCAGCGTAAACGTCAGAATGAAGTAGATCATCATAGTGATGAATAGTGGTAAGACACCCTTGTAAGTATCAGCTTGAACTAACTGGGTCTGGTACATCAATTCACCAACACCAATTGTGGAAACCAATGAACTATCCTTTAACAGGGTAATAAATTCGTTCCCCAGTGCGGGCCAAATGTTTTGTAGTGCCTGTGGCATGATGATGAATCGGAATGTCTGCTTCTTCGTCATCCCAAGGCTTCGTGCGGCTTCAGTTTGGCCGATTGGCAGGGACTGAATACCAGAACGAATAACTTCGGCAACGTAGGCACCAGAGTTGACCGATACGGCGATAATCCCGGCAACTAGGGCAGGAAGAGATTGAATGATTGCACCAATGCCGAAGTAGACGAACATAATTTGAACCAGCATTGGTGTTCCCCGAATAAATTCAATGTAGCAAACGGCAATTCCGTGGAGGATCTTGTTTTGTGACAACCGCATCAATGCAAACAGGGTCCCGAGAAGGAAACCAAAGAAGACAGCGATAACGGTGATAATCAGGGTGTATTCAACCCCTTTAGCGAAGAAGGTCCAGTATGAAGCGACGGTGTTGTGCTTCTTATAAGACTTCATGTACTTAGAAGCTTGTGGTAACCATTTCTTATTAATGAGATCCTTCTTCTGCACCTTGTCAATCGTCTGGTTAGCAGCGGTCTCTAAGGACTTGTCACCCTTGGCAAAGGCCATTGCCTTCGCACCAGAGTTGCTGCTTGCAAGGTGAGAGTTAAAAGTTGCTAAGTTAGAATTATTATTTGCGTAAGCCCGGGCAGTTGGTTCATCTAATAAGACCCCGTCAACCTTATGTGATTGGAGGGCAATTACTAAGGATGATACCTTTGCCAACCCCCGCATGTGGGCGTATTTCATTTTTTGCTTGGCGAGATTGTATTGTGTTGTCCCGTTTTGAACTCCAACTGTTTTTCCCGTAAAGCTCTTTGCGGACTTGTACTTACTCTTATCGGCCTTGTTAATCAGGAAGAAGTTATTTCCCTTGTAGTAAGGCTTAGAGAAGTCAACATTCTTTGCCCGTTCGGGAGTGACATTCATTCCGGCAATAACTGTATCGACTTTGTGGGTTTCAAGGGCAACCAGCAAGGAATCGAAGTCCATGTTCTTAATAACCAACTTGACTCCTAAATCCTTAGCGAATTGTCTAGCTAACTGCATTTCAAAGCCGACATACTTAGTTTTCCCATTTTGCTTGGTAGTAAACTCAAACGGTGGGTAATCGGCACTGGTCCCCACGACCAGTGTACCCTTTTGTTTAATCCTTTGTAGTGAATCATCGGTCGCTGCATTGGTCGAGCTTATAGTAGAACTAGAACTCGAGCTTGTGCTGCTTGAACTAGTTGCGGCAGCAAACGCATTGAGCGGCGCGAGGAACACTGAAACACAAAGAATACACAGCATTAATAATTGCTTGAAGTGCTTCATAATTCTTAATCTCCTTTGCCAATAGAATTCAAATAATTATTGTAAATGAATATACACCCTATTCAGCATTTATGCAATAATTTTTCGAAAATACGGCATAAATATTCACTAACTAAGGGTGGTCGTTAAGGACTAAATATTTTTTCTTCATTAAATATAGGGAAAGATAATTAATTTAAAAATAGTTATTGATAAATACAGAGTAAATGTTGACACTGGGGGTGGAATTAGGTACAATACCTTTTGTAGTGAAAGGTGTAAGTAGCCTTGAAACGTAACTTTAAGCTCGGAGGGAGGGAATCAAAATGTCAAAAACAGTCGTTCGTAAGAATGAATCTTTAGACGACGCTCTTCGACGCTTTAAACGTTCAGTTTCGCGCAATGGGACTTTGCAAGAATACCGGAAGCGTGAATTCTACGAAAAGCCTAGTGTTCGGCGTAAGTTAAAATCTGAAGCAGCACGGAAGCGCAAGAACAAGCGTGGTCGTCGCTACTAAAATGTTTGCTCCTACCTTCGATGCGGTGGGAGCTTTTTTCTTAATATGAGGGGGACCTGAAGATGGCATTATTAAAGCAATTATCAGCAGATATGATTACGGCAATGAAGAATCGTGATAAGGAAACCTTGGCGGTTGTCCGGATGTTGAAAGCAGCGGTTCAAAACGCCCAGATTGAGGCTGGCCATGACCTGACACCTGACGAAGAGGTAGCGGTCATGTCACGGGAATACAAGCAACGCAAGGAGTCACTGGCCGAATTTGAAAAGGCTGGTCGCCAAGACCTGGTGGACAAGACGAATGCTGAACTTAAGATTGTGGCCAAGTACATGCCAAAGCAACTTTCCGAAGACGATGTATTAAAGATTGTCAACGACACAATTGCCCAGGTGGGTGCCACGAGCATGAAAGACTTCGGCAAGGTCATGGGAGCAGTGATGCCGAAGGTTAAGGGCCAAGCCGATGGGAAGGTTGTTAACCAGGCTGTTAAGAAAGCACTGAGCAACAAATAATTTTATGCTTAATTAAGCCAATCACCCTGATGGATGGTTGACTTTTTGCTTTTTAAATCACCATTTTTATGATAAAAGAGTAAAATAGAAGTTACTAAAGAAAAAGAGGGTATTTAACATGTGTACATCGATTCTCTATACTGCGGGCGACCATTACTTTGGTCGTAACCTAGATTTGGAAGTCTCATTTGGTCAAGAGGTGGTTGTTACCCCGCGCGACTATCCATTTGATTTTCGCAAGATGCCAACTTTAAACCACCACTACGCCATTATCGGGATGGCCCTGGTCAAGGATAACTACCCCTTGTACTTTGACGGGGCCAATGAAGAGGGCCTGGGGATGGCTGGTCTAAACTTTGCCGGGCTGGCCCACTTCTTCCCGGTTGAAGACGGCAAGGATAACGTCTCACCATTCGAATTTATTCCCTATGTTTTGGGTCAATGTAAAGATGTTGCCGAGGCAAAGAAACTACTTGCCAACCTTAACTTGGTAAATATCAACTTCTCTGACCAACTCCAGCTTTCCCCGCTCCACTGGTTGATCGCCGACCGACAAGGAGCATCGATTGTTGTTGAATCCACTCAGAGCGGTCTTCACGTTTACGATAATCCAGTGGGTGTTTTAACCAATAACCCCGAGTTCCCATCCCAGATGACGAACCTAGCAAATTACCAGAGTGTTTCGCCAGCTGACCCGGTTAACACCTTGATGCCAAAGAAGGAACTCAAGACATACAGCCGGGGTCTCGGCTCCCACATGCTGCCAGGGGGGATGGATTCCGAAAGCCGTTTTGTTAAGGAATGCTTTACCCTACATAATGCACCGGCGGGTGGCAGTGAGTTGGAAAATGTTACCAACTACTTCCACTGCCTGCATGCGGTAGAACAGCAGAATGGGCTCGACGAGGTTGCACCGGATACTTTTGAATACACAATCTACTCCGATGGGATCAACCTGGCTACGGGGACCTTCTACTACACGACCTATGAAAATAACCAGATCAATGCTGTTCAGATGCACAATGTTGATTTGGACGCCAAGGAACTTGCCCAGTTCCCACTGGTTAAGGAACAAGCCATCAATACCCAAAATTAAATAAGAATATTTAAAAAGCGGTTTGATTATTCGTAAGCACGGGTAGTTAAACCGCTCTTTGATTATTTAAATGTCGTCATTCCAACTTGACTATACATTATTTTGAATAAAATACAGAAAATTTACAAAAATACTTGATATATATTCAATAGCGGTGTATATTAATTGCAATTAATAAATATGCAAATAAATGAATGGAGACGATAATAATGAGTAAAGAAAAAATTGTTTTAGCTTATTCCGGTGGCCTTGACACCTCTGTTGCAATTGCCTGGTTAAAGAACAAGGGCTATGACGTAATTGCCTGCTGTATTGATGTGGGCGAAGGCCTTGACCTGGAAGCCATCAAAAATAAGGCGGCGGCAATTGGTGCCTGGAAGTCAGTTGTGATTGATGCCAAGCTGGACTTTGCGGAACAGTTTGTTCTTCCCGCATTGCAAGCCCATGCAATGTACGAACAAAAGTACCCACTGGTTTCGGCACTTTCACGGCCACTGATTGTCCAGAAGTTGGTTGCCACTGCCAAGCAGTACGGGGCTACTGCAATTGCCCACGGTTGTACCGGGAAGGGGAATGACCAGGTCCGGTTCGAAGCTGGTATTCATGCCCTGGCTCCTGAAATGAAGATTGAAGATCCTATCCGGGACTGGCACTGGTCACGGGAAGAGGAAATCCAATACGCAAAGGACAATAATATTCCCGTGCCGATTACCAAGGCAAGCCCATACTCAATCGATCAGAACCTGTGGGGACGGGCCAATGAATGTGGGATTCTTGAAGATCCTTGGGCAGCGGCTCCTGAGGATGCCTACGAACGGACAACCCCAATCGAAGAAACTCCTGACCAGCCAACCGTAATGGAAATTACCTTTAAAGAAGGGGTCCCAACCGCCCTTGATGGTGAAAAATTACCCCTGGACCAGTTGATTATGAAGCTTGACAAGATTGCTGGTGATAACGGGATTGGCCGGATTGACCACGTTGAGAACCGGTTAGTTGGTATCAAGTCACGGGAAATTTACGAATGCCCCGCCGCAACCGTCTTACTTGCTGCCCACAAGGACCTTGAAGACCTGACTCAAGAGCGGGAAGTTGCCCACTTCAAGCCGGTAATTGAAGGCAAGATGGCTGAAATCATTTATAATGGACTGTGGTACTCACCTTTGATGAAGGCGTTAGTATCGTTCATTGACGAAACACAAAAGGTGGTTAACGGTGTTGTCCGGGTAAAGATGTTCAAGGGGAACGTCATTTGTGAAGGACGGAAGTCACCAAACTCCTTGTACGACAAGAACCTGGCAACTTACACCTCTGCGGACGAGTTTGATCAAGAGGCCGCAACTGGCTTCATTAAGCTCTGGGAATTACCCGACAAGGTCTATGCCCAGGTCCAAGAAAAAGCTAACCACCATTCACAGAAAGGGGAAGTAACGGATGCCTATTAAGAAGATGTGGGGTGGCCGGTTTGAAAAGGGCGGCGACCAGCTCGTCGACCAATTCGGTGCCTCCATTTCCTTTGACCAGGAGATGGCAAAAGAAGATATTATGGGCTCACTGGCCCATGTGAAGATGCTAAAGAAGACCCAGATTTTACCTGGGGCGGACGCTGACAAAATTATTGGCGGGTTAAATGATTTAATGACCGAACTTGAGGAACATGGCCTACCGTTTGACGTGGAGAATGAAGATATTCATATGAATATTGAGGCCCTCTTGACCAAGAAAATTGGTTCAGTTGCCGGTAAACTCCATACCGGACGGAGTCGTAATGACCAGGTGGCAACCGATTTCCACCTTTACGTTAAAGAGCGGCTGCCTAAGATCATCTTCGCCCTCAAGGATCTTCAACAGGCCCTAGTCAACCTTGCCGAAAAGAACGTGGAAACCATCATGCCGGGTTATACCCACATGCAACACGCCCAGCCAATCTCTTACGGTCAATACTTAATGGCTTACTTTCAAATGTTTCAGCGGGATGTGGAGCGCTTTACCTTTAACAAGCAGCATACCGACCTCTCGCCGCTAGGGGCCGCGGCCCTTGCCGGGACGACCTTTCCGATTGACCGGGAAATGACGACGGCACTCCTCGGCTTCAAGAAACCGTACGCTAACTCGTTAGATGCCGTCAGTGATCGGGACTTTGCACTGGAGTTTTTGAGTAACGCCAGTATCTTGATGGTGCACCTTTCCCGCTTATGTGAGGAGATTATTTACTGGTGCAGTTATGAGTTTAACTACATTGAATTATCGGATGCCTATTCAACCGGTAGTTCCATCATGCCCCAGAAGAAGAATCCGGACATGGCAGAGCTGATTCGGGGGAAGAGCGGCCGGGTGTTCGGCAGCTTGATGGGACTTTTGACCACCATGAAGGGTCTGCCACTGGCGTACAATAAGGATATGCAAGAGGACAAGGAAGGGGTCTTTGATACTGTCAAGACCATTCTACCGTGTTTGAAGGTTATGACCGGGATGATTGAAACCCTGCATGTCAATAAGGATAAGATGGCCCATGCCACCCACCACGATTTCTCCAACGCCACTGAGTTGGCTGATTACCTAGCAACCAAGGGGATTCCGTTCCGGCGGGCCCATGAGATCGTTGGTGAGTTGGTCCTCAAGGGGATTAAGACCGGAACCGATCTAGCAGACATTCCGCTAAGCGAGTTTAAGCAGATTGACCCGCGGGTCGAAGACGATGTCTACCAGGTCTTGAAGCCAGCCGTTGCAGTTCAGCGGCGGAACTCGCTCGGTGGGACCGGCTTTGACCAGGTTAAGGCCCAGATTTCTGCCGCCAAACAAATATTAAATAAGTGATATATAAGATTAAAGGCCCTGATGACTTACTTGCCGTCAGGGCCTTTTGGTGTCTTCTTGAAGGCGGTTGGGTGCGCTTTAGTTATTAACCCGGGGGAAGCTATGATATAATCAATCTGAAAAAGCGTAATTTAATCGTTAAAGGAGAATTGAATAATTTGGCAGAAAGTACGCAAGAATATGAACAAGTATTTCAAATTGACCAGCCAGCAATCGAGGTTGGTATTTTAGGGCCCCAGGATAAGTTTGTCAGCCTGATTGAGCAGGGGATGGAGGTTACCCTAAACCCCTTTGGCGGCAATTTGAAGGTTAGTGGACGTCGGGAGGACGTTAAACTGACGATTGACGTCTTCCATGCCCTGGTAAACCTTCTTCAACAGGGAATCCACCTGCACAGCACCGATATTGTCAGCGCAATGAAGATGGCCCACCGGGGAACACTAGAATACTTTGCGGACCTTTACAGTGAGACCATTATCAAGGATCGCAAGGGGCGTGCGGTCCGGGTTAAGAACTTTGGCCAGCGCCAGTACGTCAACGCAATGAAGCATAATGACATCACGTTTGGGATTGGCCCGGCCGGAACGGGGAAAACCTACCTGGCAGTTGCGATGGCGGTAGCGGCCTTAAAGCGCGGTGAAGTTGAACGGATTATCGTTACCCGCCCGGCCGTTGAAGCTGGGGAGAGCCTCGGCTTTCTTCCTGGTGACTTGCAGGAAAAGGTTGATCCATACTTGCGGCCAATTTACGATGCCCTAAACGATATCTTGGGTTCTGACCATACCCAGCGCCTGATGGAACGAGAAATCATTGAAATCGCCCCATTGGCATACATGCGGGGACGGACATTGGACGGTGCCTTCGTTATTCTCGATGAGGCGCAAAACACCACCAACGCTCAGATGAAGATGTTTTTAACCCGGCTGGGATTTGGCTCTAAGATGGTCGTTAACGGTGATATCTCACAGATTGACCTGGCCCATGGTGTGCGGAGCGGGCTGGTGAGTGCGCAGCGCATCTTGAAGGATATCCAGTCAATCAAGTTTGTTCGCTTCAGTGCCGAAGACGTTGTTCGGCATCCAGTTGTCGCCCGAATCATCACGGCATATGAAGAGCACGCAACCAAAAAAGTAAGCAAGGATAAAAAGACGTCAAAGGAGGAATAGTGGTGGACCTGACAGTGTATGATGAGACTGGTGGCCGGGTAAGTGAGGATCAATTGGCCCTGGTTAAGGACGTTTTGCAATTTGCTGCCCGTAAGTTAGCCCTTAAGGACAACACCGAAATGTCAGTAACCCTGATGACTAATCCCGCAATCCGCAAACTTAACAAACAGTACCGGGGAGTTGACCGGGCAACCGACGTTTTAAGCTTTGCTGCGGAGGAGAGTGGGGACGAAACCCCCATCATCATGGACCCAGCGTTGGCAGCCGAACTACCGGAGAACCTCGGCGACCTCTTTGTCTCAATTGATAAGGTTGCAGAACAGGCTAAGTTTTTGGGCCATTCAAGCGACCGAGAACTGGGCTTCCTGGTTGTCCATGGATTCCTTCATTTAAACGGCTATGATCATGAAAAAACGGCCGATGAGAAAAAAATGTTTGCATTACAACGGGAGATACTAGATGAGTATGGGCTCAAGAGATAAGCACCAAGTAACCAAAAATAATCACCTCCTGCAGGCGATGAGCCACGCCTTTGATGGAATCATCACGATGCTGCGTGAGGAACGTAACATGCGTTACCACGTCCTGGCCGCATTTTTGGTCGTCCTCGTCGGAATATTCTTTCATATTCGGGCGACAGACTGGCTATGGCTCCTCCTGGTGATTTTTTTAGTCTTTGCCGCTGAATTCCTAAACACCGTCACTGAGGCTGTCACCGACCTCTTGGTGAGCCACCACTATGATGTTGAAGTAAAGAAGGCAAAGGACGTGGCCGCCGGGGGTGTCTTGATTGCGGCGTGCTTTGCCGTCTTAGTGGGTCTGATAATATTTGGCCCATACGTTATGCAGTTATTGAAGTAGGGAGAAGAAAATGGATAATCCAAACTATAAATCAGGTTTTGTTGCGCTAATTGGCCGGCCCAACGTTGGTAAGTCAACCTTATTGAACTACATTGTTGGTCAAAAGGTCGCAATCATGAGTAACGTTGCGCAGACGACCCGGAATAAGATCCAGGGGATCTACACGAGTCCCGAAGCTCAGATCGTCTTTATTGATACGCCCGGTGTCCACAAGCCGGTTACCAAGCTCGGCGATTTCATGGAGCGGTCGACCCTCTCCGCTTTAGACGAGGTCGATGCCGTGGTTTATGTCGTCAGTGCTAGTGAGAAACGGGGCCCCGGTGACAACTTTATTATTGAAAAGTTACAGCAGGTTAAAAAACCGATTTACTTGGTTGTTAATAAGATCGACCAGGTCCACCCCAACGAACTACCCGACATCGTTGACCAGTACAAGGATGATCTTCCCTTCAAGCAGATCATTCCGGTCTCTGCCCTCCAGGGGAACAACGTGAATGAGTTAATCAACCAGTTAGTTAAGGGCCTCCCCCACGGCCCTCAGTACTACCCAGATGATCAGATTTCCGACCACCCCGAACGCTTTGTCATCGCCGAAATGATCCGGGAAAAAGTATTTATGCTGACCAGGGATGAGGTTCCCCATTCCGTTGCCGTCGACGTCACTTCTGTTAAGCGTGAGGACGAAGAGCACGTCCATATTTCCGCTAACATTGTTGTCGAACGGCCGGGGCAAAAGGGGATTATCATTGGCAAAAAGGGTCAGATGCTCAAGAAGATTGGGACAATGGCTCGTAAGGATATTGAGCGCCTGCTTGGTGACCATGTCTTCCTCCAGCTGTGGGTCAAGGTTGTGCCGAAGTGGCGCGATAAGTCGGCAATGCTTAAGGACTATGGCTACCGCAATAAGGACTACTAATCACTTCAAGGGGGCTTAATGATGGCCCGGGAGACCACTGATTTTACAGGGATAATTATCTACCGGCGGGACTACCGGGAGCGGGACCTGCTCGTCAAGATGTTGACGGATAAAATTGGCCCGGCAATGTTTTACATCCGTGATGGCAAGAAACGGGGCTTTCGCATGGCGAGCGACTTTTTGCCGTTTACGCACGGAACCTATATTGGAGCGCTCGACAATCAGGGGCTTAGTTTTGTGAACACGGCGAGTGAAACGCACCAGTACCAGGGGATTGCTACCGACCTGCGGCGTAATGCCTACGCCACCTACATTCTTTCCCTGGTTGACCATGCCTTCACAGATGGCCAGGGGATTGGCGGTTGGTTTAACCAGGTGGCGGCGGCCCTTGACCTAATTAACCGGGGACAAGACGAGCAGGTTGTTACCAATGTAATCGAGACCCAGCTGCTGACGGTCTTTGGGGTTGCCCCGACCTGGGACCGGTGCGTTATTTGTGGCGAACGCCACCGTCCTCTTGATTTTTCGGAACAGTATGGTGGAATGCTGTGTGACCGTCATTGGTACCTTGACCAGCGGCGCTTTCACCTTGACCGCCGGACTGCCTATTATTTGCAGCAGTTTGCAGTCCTAAACCTCCAGCAGGTGAACACCATTAAAATTAACTCCTTTACCAAGGAGCGCCTTCAGTACGTCTTGGATACCCTTTACAATGACCAGGTGGGCCTCCGCTTGAAGAGTAAACGATTCATCAAACAGATGAACCGTCTGGAACAAAAAATGGGTAAATTGTCGACTGACGATTGACAATTTGAGAAAGTTTATCTATCATAAACAATGTTTATTGGTAACACTTAATTTGAATATTGGTTGACGTTGACGGAGAAAAGCAACGGTTACGCCTTTATCAAGCGAGTAGGGGAGAGTGAAAGCCCTACTAAAGGTTCCGTTGTAGGCCCTCTACCAGTCATCTTTAACTAAGCTGTTTTGCAGAAATGCAAAAAAGCAGGGTGGAACCGCGATGTAATCTCGTCCCTGCAGTTACTATTCCGTAACTGTAGGGACTTTTTGATATGAAGGGAAGTATTCAGATGACAACAAAGAAGCTGAGTGTTCAGGATATCATCTTCACGCTTGAACAGTACTGGGCAAAGCAGGGCTGCATGCTGATGCAGGCCTACGATACGGAAAAGGGTGCCGGGACAATGAGCCCATACACCTTTTTACGGGCAATCGGCCCAGAACCATGGAACGCTGCATATGTCGAGCCATCCCGGCGGCCGGCTGACGGTCGTTATGGTGAAAACCCGAACCGGCTTTACCAGCACCACCAGTTCCAAGTAATCATGAAACCATCACCGGATAATATTCAAGACCTGTACTTGGGGAGCTTGAAGGAACTCGGAATTGACCCGCTTGAACACGATATTCGGTTCGTGGAAGATAACTGGGAGAACCCATCCATGGGTTGTGCCGGTGTTGGTTGGGAAATCTGGCTTGACGGCATGGAAGTTACCCAGTTTACCTACTTCCAAGTCGTTGGTGAACTGCCGATGAACCCAGTGGCTTCAGAAGTTACCTATGGTTTGGAACGGCTCGCTGAATATATTCAAAATGTTGACTCTGTTTACGACCTGGAATGGGCGGACGGGGTCCTGTATGGTGATATCTTTAAGGAGCCAGAATACGAGCACTCCAAGTACGCATTCGAGGAAAGCAACCAGGATATGTTGCTGGCAGCCTTTAACGATTACGAAACCGAGGTTAAGCGGCTCATTAAACTGGGCTTAGTTCACCCGGCATATGACTATGTTCTGAAGTGCAGTCATACCTTTAATCTCTTGGATGCCCGGGGAGCAGTTTCCGTTACTGAACGGGCGGGTTACCTCCACCGGATTCGGATCATGGCAAAGTCAATTGCGAAGGCCTTTGTCGAAGAGCGGCGGAAACGGGGCTTCCCATTGATTCACGACGATAAACTACGGCAAAAGACACTCGATGAGTACACCAAGAAGGCTGAGAAGGCCAAGCAACGCGCGGCTAAACAAGCAGCCAAGAAGGCTAAAAAAGCGCAGAAGGGGGACAAGTAAGATGGCTAATTCATATTTACTAGAAGTGGGCGTTGAAGAAATGCCTGCGCATGTTGTTACGCCAAGTATTAAGCAACTTCACCAGCGGGTAGCTGATTACCTGAAGGAACAACGGATTTCATTTGATGACATTCAAGAATATGCAACCCCACGGCGGCTGGCCCTTTTAATCAGTGGCCTTAGCGACAAGCAACCAGATGTTGATGAATCCGTCAAGGGCCCTGCTAAGAAGATTGCTCAGGATGCTGATGGTAACTGGACGAAGGCGGCAATCGGTTTTACCCGGGGCCAAGGGGCCAGCGTTGATGACATCGAATTTAAGGACGTCAAGGGTGTTGAATACGTCTTTGTTGAAAAGCACATTGCCGGAAAGCCAGTTGCCGAAGTGCTGAAGGGCTTACCAGACGTGATTACCGCAATGACCTTCCCAACACTGATGAAGTGGGGTTACCACAACCTACAATTTATTCGCCCAATTCGGTGGTTGGTTTCCCTGCTTAATGACCAGGTGGTCCCGTTTAAGATTCTTGATGTTGAGGCTGGTCGGACCACCCGGGGACACCGTTTCTTAGGGCATGACATCGAATTACAAAAGGCCACTGATTATGTCGATGCCCTGTACAAGGATTACGTAATCGTTGACCCAGTTAAGCGTAAGCAGGTAATTAATGACCAAATTGATGCCATTGTTGAAGAACACGACTGGGTAATTGATAAGGATCCAGACCTCTTGGAAGAGGTTAACAACCTGGTGGAATGGCCAACTGCTTTTGCGGGATCCTTTGATAAGAAGTACCTGGTGCTGCCAGATGAGGTCCTGATTACTTCCATGAAGGATAACCAGCGGTTCTTCTACCTTCGCGACCATGACGGTAACCTCTTGCCAAACTTCATTGCCGTCCGGAACGGGAACAAGGAATACCTAGAAAACATCATCAAGGGGAATGAACGGGTCCTGGTTCCGCGACTTGAAGATGCTAAGTTCTTCTACGAGGAAGACCAAAAGCTGACGATTGACCAGTACGTTGACCGCCTGAAGCGGGTTAGCTTCCATGACAGGATTAGTTCGATGTACGACAAGATGCAGCGGACAGCCGTGATTGCACAGTTAATTGGCAAGCGGCTTAACTTAACGGATGATGAGCTGGCGGACCTTGACCGTGCTGCCCATATCTACAAGTTTGATCTGACCACCCAAATGGTCGGCGAGTTTGCCGAACTTCAAGGGGTAATGGGTGAAATCTATGCTAAACTTTTCGGCGAAAAGGACGACGTTGCAACTGCTATTCGGGAACACTATATGCCAATTTCTGCTGAGGGTGAGCTACCACAGACCAAGTTAGGAGCTGTCCTTGCAATTGCCGATAAGCTTGATAGCATCTTGAGCTTCTTTGCAGTGGGGATGATTCCTTCTGGTTCAAACGACCCGTATGCTCTGCGTCGTCAGGCATTTGGAATTGTGCGGATCATTAATGACCGGAATTGGCACTTGCCATTGTTCGGCATCCAAGCAGCCATTATCAAAGCCCTTGCTGCGGCTAACATTAAGACTAGTTTTGACCTTTCAAAGAATGCCGATGCTGTTCGTCAATTCTTCTTAGATCGGGTCAAGCAGGCGCTGAGCGAACGGAAACTTCGTCACGATATCATTGATACCGTTAGTGATACGAAGGTTAATGACCTGGCGAACATCTTTGCGGCGGCCCAGGCAATTGATGAGCATAAGGATGATGGTGACTTTAAGGCCGCCATTGAGGCTCTGACCCGGGTCCTGCGCATCGCCAAGAAGGGTAACCAAGGTTCAGCTGCCCAGGTTAACCCTGAACTATTTGAAAACCCGTCCGAACAAAAGCTTTATGATGCGGTTAATGACCTGGAAAAGCAGGCTAAAGACCGGACGGTTGCGGAGAACTTTGCTGCATTACGTTCCTTAGAACCAGTGATTACCAGTTACTTTGACGAGAACATGATTATGGACAAGAACGAAGATATCCGTAACAACCGGCTCACTCAGCTGGGGATTCTCGCCCGGCTTGCTGGCGTTATGGGGAACCTAAACGATTTAATTGTTAAGTGAGCTTTTTGATTGTTTTACCGCTGACTTGTGGTATCATATATATTAAGTGAATTATGTGTTGATAAGTAGAGGAGGGTCGCATTCCGTATGGTTGCGACCTTTCGTTACTGTACGCAGATTAATCAAGTGGGGTGGTTCAATGGCGCGCATACCACGTGATACAATCGATCGGGTACGTAATTCGGTTGATATTGTTGACGTAATTGGGCGGTACGTTCAGTTAAAAAAAGCGGGGAAGAGCTTTACCGGCCTATGCCCCTTTCATGAGGAGCAGACCCCGTCGTTCTCAGTGAACGAAGAGAAGCAGTACTACCACTGTTTTGGCTGTGGACGAAGCGGAAATGTTTTCCAATTTCTAATGGATTACCTGCATATTGGCTTTGTTGAGGCGGTGCAAAAAATTGCCAAGGACAGCGGAATTGACCTGCCACAGCAGTACCAAGAGTCAACCGGTCAGGCCACTTCCCAATTTGCTAATAGTGAGGCTGGCCAATTGATCGCCCTGCACCAAAAGGCCGCCCAGCTCTACCACCACATTCTGGTTAATACCCCTGCTGGCGCTGTTGCCCGGGCCTACCTCAAACGACGGGGAATGACCGATGACCTGGTGGAACAGTTCCAGCTTGGTTATGCTCCGGAGCAACGGGTATTGAAGGCATTTTGTGACCAGCAAAAGATTGACTACCAGATTCTCCGTAAGTCGGGATTGTTTACGGAGGACCAGGTGGGGGAACTACACGACCGCTTTGTTGACCGGGTGATTTACCCGATAAAAAACCAGCGGGGGCAAGTAATTGCCTTTTCTGGGCGCCTACTCAGTACTGCAAACAATGACCTGCCAAAGTACTTGAACAGTCCGGAAACCCCAATCTTTAATAAACGGCGGACGCTTTTTAACCTTGACGTTGCCCGTAAGGATGCAAAGCAAACGGGCAAGATGTACCTGTTTGAAGGTTTTATGGACGTCATCTCAGCATACGGTGCCGGTGTCTTAAACGGGATTGCCTCAATGGGGACCAGTTTTACTGAGGAACAGGTGGCCATTATCCAGCGGTCAACGCCCCAGCTTGATATTTGTTATGATGGTGATAGCGCGGGGCAAAATGCGATTGACCGGGCAATTAAGTTGGTTGACCAGGAAGCTACCGGCAATATGGTCACCAGGATTGTCCAACTGCCGGCGGGAATTGATCCCGACGAGTACGTCCAAAAATATGGTGGTGAGAAGTTTAAGCAGTACCTCAGCCAGCACGAAGAAACGGTGGTTGACTTTTACCTGCGCTTCTTCCGTAATGACCGTAACTTAGGCCAACAGAGTGAGTTGATCAATTACCTTGACCAGTCGTTAAAGGTGATTGCGAAGGTAACATCGCCGGTTGAAAAAGATATGTACTTGGGACGGCTTGCTGATGAATTTTCCCTTGATAAGGCGGCGCTCAAGAGTCAGCTGACCCAGCTGTCGGAAGAACTGGGGATTCATCCGCAAACACCGGGACAGAGTTACCAACAGCGGGTGGTATCACGCCAAGAGTACGCCCAGCCCGCAAGCCAGGAGTCGGAAAAGGCAGTCAGTCGGACGGAACTGGCCGAACGAATGCTCCTGTATTACATGCTTCATAGCCAAGAGGTGTGGGCGCACGTTACGGCGGAAGATGACTTTCATTTTGTTCATGAACGTTATCAGACACTGTACCTGTTAGCAGCAAGCTATTTTACGGAGCATGGGGACTATTCGGTGGCGGACTTCTTGAACTACCTGAACGAGGATGACCTGCGCAACACCCTCAGTTTGATCGAGCAGTTGAATGTCAACCCGGTAATTAAGATGCCGGTAATTGACGATTGTGTGCGGATCATCATGCACCAGACGCCGCTCGCCACACAAATTGACCAGGTACAAAGAAAGCTGAAGGAAGCTAATACTTTGAACAATAATGAGTTGGTGATGCAGCTAACGGTTAAGTTAGTTGGCCTATTGAAAAAGCAGCAACAGTATAAAGCAGAGGAGACTAATTAATATGGCAAAGAGTAAGAAAAAGAATCTTGTTATTTCAAACAGTGATGATTTTGACCAACAAGAATACGATACTGCTGTTGGGAAGCTGATTCGTCAGTACAAGAAGAAAAAGGAAATCCGCTATGACGAATTAACAGAAAAGCTGGCAAAACCATACGAGCTGAACGCCGATGGTATCGATAACCTGTTGCAAAATGTCGAGGATGCCGGTATCAGTGTGGTTGACGAAAACGGTGACCCTGATCCCCGGGCACTTAAGGCAACGGAAAAGCTGTCACAGAAGGCAATGAAGGATACTTCTGCGCCAACCGGGGTTAAGATCAATGATCCTGTCCGGATGTACCTCAAGGAAATTGGCCGGGTCAACCTCTTAACGGCGGACGAGGAAGTTCAACTGGCCCTGCGGATTGAGCAGGGAGATGAGGTTGCCAAGCAGGAACTGGCTGAGGCAAACCTCCGGCTGGTGGTTTCCATTGCCAAGCGTTACGTTGGCCGGGGGATGCAGTTCCTTGACCTGATTCAAGAAGGTAACATGGGGCTGATGAAGGCCGTTGAAAAGTTTGACTACCGGCGGGGATTCAAGTTCTCAACCTACGCAACTTGGTGGATTCGGCAGGCGATTACCCGGGCAATTGCTGACCAAGCCCGGACAATTCGGATTCCTGTCCACATGGTTGAAACCATTAATAAGCTGATTCGGATCCAACGGCAACTGCTCCAGGACCTTGGCCGGGAACCACTACCGGAGGAAATTGGTGCTGAGATGGACATGCCAACCGAAAAGGTCCGGAACATCCTTAAGATTGCCCAAGAACCGGTTTCATTGGAAACACCAATTGGTGAAGAGGACGATTCCCACCTGGGTGACTTTATTGAAGACCAAGATGCCACAAGCCCGGCTGACCATGCCGCTTACGAAATGATGAAAAAACAGTTGGAAAACGTCTTGGATACGTTAACTGACCGTGAAGAAAACGTCTTACGGCTGCGGTTTGGCCTTGATGATGGCCGGACCCGGACCCTCGAAGAAGTAGGGAAGGTCTTTGGTGTCACTCGTGAACGGATTCGGCAGATTGAAGCCAAGGCCCTGCGGAAGCTTCGCCACCCATCACGTTCTAAGCAACTCAAGGACTTCTTGGAATAAGCCGTCCTAGTTAATATATACGTAAAACAATTGAACAGGTGCCTAAATAGCTAAAAACACTATTGGGTGGGCACAGATAAGCCTTCAGTTTACAGATCTTTTCTCTAAACTGAAGGCTTGTTTTATTTTTAAAATAAGATTAAAATATTGTTAGAAAATCCTTGACGCATTTTTCACATAATAATAGAATTAAAGCAAGTTGTTTATAGTTTGTTTGTACAAAAGGAGAACGAATATGCCTGAATTATCATCAGATCTTTATGGTACCGTTAGTCATAAGTTGAATGCTTTGAAGCCCTCGGGGATTCGGGCATTCAATAAGGAAGTCTCTAAGATTCCGGGAATTATTAAGTTGACCATCGGGGAACCCGATTTCAACGTCCCGGAACACGTTAAGCAGGCGGCCATTAAGAGTATTGAAAATAACGATTCCCACTATGCACCGCAGGCCGGTAAGCCGGAACTGCTCCAGGCGATTAGTAACTATATCCAAAAGACACGCCAGGTAAACTACAATCCGGATGATGAAGTCGTGGTTACGGTGGGGGCAACTGAGGCCCTCGACTCGACCTTCTTTGCGCTCTTCAATACTGGTGATAAGGTAATCGTTCCTACCCCAACCTTTGCCCTTTACTTCCCGTTGATTTCAATGACGGGCGCCACCGGGGTCCAAGTTGACACCTCTGCTGATAATTTTGTCCTGACCCCCGAACGGTTAGAAAAGACGCTCGAAAAGGAGGGTGACGGTGTCAAGGCAGTCTTGCTGAATTACCCAACTAACCCAACTGGCCGCGAATATCCAAAGGAAGTCTTGGAGGGGTTAGCAAAGGTAATTGCCAAGCACCACCTCTACGTAATTGCGGACGAAATATATAGCGAGCTAGTTTACGATGTCCAGCACTATTCAATCGCATCAATTATTCCAGAACGGACGATTCTGATCTCCGGACTCTCAAAGTCACACGCGATGACCGGTTATCGGATTGGTTATGTTGCCGCTCCAGCAAAGATTGCGAAGAAGATTTTGCAGATGCACGAATACCTGGTTACCACGGTTACGGATAACACCCAGGTAGCGGCTGCCGAAGCCCTCACGAACGGTCTGGATGACCCAATTGCCTTCCGGAAGGCATACCAGCGGCGCCGGGACATGATCATTGCCGGGCTAACCAAGGCGGGCTTTGAAATGGCAACTCCCCAGGGGGCCTTCTACATCTTTGCTAAGATTCCGCAGTTCTTCGGAATGGATGATGAAAAGTTTGCTCGGAACCTGGCTAAGGAAGCCAAGGTGGGGGTTACACCTGGTAGTGCTTTTGGTGCTGGTGGACAAGGCTATATCCGTCTCTCATATGCTTCATCCGATGAAGATATCAAGGAAGCATTACGGCGAATCAGTGAATACGTTAAGCAACTTAGCTAAAAATTAACAAGAAGAAAAGCACTTAGGACCTGGCCGTTTTGGCCCAGGACCCTAAGTGCTTTTATATTGGTGACTGACTACCTTGTTCAAGTCCGCTGATCCTTTTGGTATACTGGTAAGTGAATAAGAAAAAAGGAAATGATAACGTGGACGAGAAACACCTTTCAAAACGGCTCACCCAGGTGGCGGCATTTGTTCCCCAGGGTGCCCGAATAGCCGACATTGGGTCGGACCATGCCTACCTCCCAGCGGCTTTGGCCCTATCAGGGCGAATTCAATTTGCGGTTGCCGGTGAGGTTGCTAACGGCCCCTATGACAACATGGTTAAGGAAATTACCGAAAATGGTCTGACAAAGACAATTATTCCCCGTCTTGCCAATGGTTTAGCTGCAATTCGGCCAACAGATAAGGTCGATACGGTTGTAATTGCGGGGATGGGCGGCGCTTTGATTGCGGACATCCTGGAAAAGGGACGGGCCCAATTAGCAGGTGTTAAGCGCCTAATCTTACAGCCGAACGTTGGTGAATACCGGTTGCGGCAGTGGCTCTTAAAAAATAGCTACCAGATTATGGACGAACGGTTAATTGAAGAAGATGACCACATCTACGAAATCATTGTGGCGGAGCCGTCGGTGGTTCCCTTCACTTACAGTGAGTATGAGCTAATGTTTGGCCCCTTCCTTTTGGAAAAGAAGGGACCCATCTTCAAGCAAAAGTGGCAAGAATACCAGCAACGCCAGAACGGGGTCCTTCAGCAGATGGCGGGGGCAAAGCAGCCACCACAAGCGAAGATTAACCAGCTGAAGAAGCAATTAACAATGGTAAAGGAGGCTATTCAGGATGACTAAGGGAACAGACTTAATCAAACGCTTTGAAAGATTTGCCAGCCCGGCACTGGCGGAGAACTGGGACCATGTCGGCTTGCAGATTGGGGATCCGGACCAGGCCATTCATCGGCTAATGACGACTTTAGATGTACGCCCCGAAACGGTTGATGAGGCCGTCAGAAAAGGGGTTGACTTTATTTTTGCCCACCACCCAGTGATGTTTCATCCTGCTAAGGACTTGGACACGCGTAACCCCCAAAATGCAATGTACGCCAAAATCCTTGCTAACCATATCACGGTTTACGCGGCGCACACTAACCTGGATACTGCCAACGGTGGGATGAATGATTGGCTGGCAACTAAGCTGGGCCTGACTAATTGCCAACCATTGGTGCCGGCCGGTAGTGACCCGGTAAGCAAGGAACCCGTTGGAATGGGCCGGGTGGGCACCATCAACGGGGCAATGAATGCGCGTGAGTTTGCCGAATTTTGTCAGCGGCTTTTCAAGGTCCCTGGTCTCCGCTTGATTACCAACCCTGCTGATGCCGAAAAGCCAATCCACCGGGTCGCCGTTTTGGGTGGTGCCGGTCAGGACTTCTATGAGCAGGCGGTTCAAGCGGGGGCGGATGCTTACGTAACCGGGGATGTTAGCTACCACTTTGCGCATGATATGATTGCTAATCACCTAACTGTGGTTGACCCTGGTCACCACATTGAAGCAATTTGTGAACACCAACTTGCCCGCCTGTTTAAGCAGTGGCAAGAGGAAAACGGTTGGGAATTTGATATCTGTGAAAATACCATCAATACCGACCCGTTTACCTTTATCGTTAACCAGTAAGGAGGACTTTTTCTATGCCTGTTGAAAAATATGATGGCCTACTAGACCGCTTCTTAAAGTATGTCAAAACCGAGACCCGTTCCAATCCGGCGTCGTCAACTATTCCGTCAGACCCTAAAGAAACGGCTTTTTTGAATGAATTGGCGGGTGAGCTGCGGGACTTGGGGGTTGAAAATGTCCACATCAACCAGCAGAGTTCTTATTTGATGGGAACTATTCCAAGCAACGTTGATCAGGATGTTCCGGTAGTTGGCTTTATTTCCCACGTTGACACGGCCGACTTTAATGCCCACAATGTGAATCCGCAGATTGTAAAAGACTATGATGGCCATTCAGATATCCAGTTAGACCAGGATGGCAAGTACCAGTTAACGGTGGCCGACTTCCCTTCGCTGAAGAAGTACCAGGGTGATACCCTGATTACCACTGATGGCTCAACCCTCCTTGGTGCTGATGATAAGTCCGGAGTGGCCGAGATCGTCACGATGGCCGCTTACTTCCAGGCGCATCCGGAAGTTAAGCATGGTGAGATCAAGATTGGTCTGGGTCCAGATGAGGAAATCGGCACTGGCGCCGACCACTTTGATGTGGCCGACTTCGGGGCGGACTTTGCCTACACCGTTGACGCGGGACCACTTGGCGAGCTTGAATACGAAACTTTTAATGCCGCCCAGGCGGAAATTGAAATCGCCGGAAAGGACGTTCATACGGCGGTGGCCAAGGGAACGATGGTCAACGCTATCCAGGTAGCAATTGACCTCCATGACAGCTTGCCAAGACACGAACGGGCTGAAAGAACAGCGGGGCGGGAGGGCTTCTTCCACCTTTACAAGTTCAATGGCACCGTTGACCATGCCTCAATGACCTACTTGATTCGTGACCATGACCGGCAGACCTTTGAAGAGCGCAAGCACCTTTTGCAAAGAATCGTCGATGGCCTGAATACTGAGCTTGGCGAGAAGCGGATCACGATGAAACTTTATGACCAGTATTACAACCTCAAGGATGCCTTAAAGGACCACATGGACGTGGTCGACCTTGCTAAGCGGGCAATGGAAAAGCTCGACATTAAGCCTGATATCTACCCAGTGCGGGGTGGAACTGACGGGTCGACAATTTCTTACATGGGCCTGCCGACGCCGAACCTCTTTGCGGGGGGCGAAAACATGCATAGTCGCTATGAGTATGTATCCCTACAAACGATGGAACGGGCACTAGATGTCTTGCTCAAGATCAACGAATTGAACCTAGCTGACCACCAGTAATCGTTTTTTACGAAAAAATAAGGGACCACAATGTTCGTGGTCCCTTATTTTTAATAAAAGCTGATTTTTACTTTTCTTGTTTAGCAGGGTCAGCCTTGCCGGTAATGGCATTTACACAGTTAACGGCGATGATGGCCATGACGGCACCGATGATTGCCATTAACTTGTAGTCAGGTGTCATCCCTTCAAGTTGGGAAGTGATGTATGCTAACACTTCAGCGAGGATCAGTCCCCACAGTGCAGCAATAATGTTCTTTGATAAGGTCTTCATGAATTTCATCCCCTCTGTATAAACCTTATTTTAGCACAATTAGGAGAGAAACACAGGGGTAAAAAGTCACCAGGAAGGCGAACTTTTGTTATAATTTTCTCAGGAAAGGAGTGGCCATCGTGGATTACGTACCATTACAGGTGCACAGTAGTTACAGTCTTTTAAACAGTCCCATCCAGATTAATGATCTGGTTCAGGCCGCTAAAGAGCGCGGCTATTCGGCATTGGCTTTGACCGATGAAAATATTTTGTATGGGGCCGTTGAGTTTTATAACGCCGCCAAACAGGCCGGAATTAAGCCCCTGATCGGCCTCGAGCTGACAGTGCACCTGGCGGATATTAACCAGACCCGCCTGCAGCTCACCCTACTGGCCAAGAGCCAGCTTGGGTATCAAAACCTGATGGATATTTCGACAATCCACCAAACGAGGGACCGCGAGCAGTTACCACTCTCCCTGGCTACCATTAGCAAGTACTTAGGGGACCTCATCGTCCTGGTCCCAGTCCAGGTGGGGGTATTCGGCCTCCTCCGTCAGGGAAACAGTTGGCTGGATGAATTTCAAGAACCAATTGCCCAAATTAATTTCTATCTGGGGGTTAACCTTAGCTTAGACAGTGTTGAGCGGGCCGCGTTAAGCGATTTTGCCCGCGAAAACAGCATATCACTGGTGGCCACTGCCCCGGTTGACTATCTGAACCCAACAGACCTTTTTGCTACCAAAGTCCTCCAGGCAATTGGCCAGGGGGCCCAGCTGAAGGACCTTGCCGACCAATCCAAGGAGGTGGGGGAAAACTTCCTGCCGCCCCAAAAACAGGTGATTGCTGACTACCAGCGTGCTGGCCTGCAGGACGCAGTTGCGGAAACGAGTCGGATTGCTGCTCAGTGTGACGTTACCATGCAGTTTAAGTCGCCGGTCTTACCGCATTTCCTAACTCCAGATGGTGAAAGGGCGGGGAAATATTTGCGGGACCTGTGCCTTGCCGGGTTAAAAAAGCGCCCCGTCGCTAACGGCTTCACAGCCGCCGACTACCAGCGGCGGCTGGACCGGGAACTGAAGGTAATTCACCAGATGGGCTTTGATGATTACTTCCTGATTATCTGGGATGTAATGAACTTTGCCCACCAGGCCAAAATAACGACCGATCCCGGGCGGGGGTCAGCGGCGGGGTCCCTAGTGGCCTATGCCTTGGCCATTACCGAGGTTGACCCGTTAGAGTACCACTTGCTCTTTGAACGGTTCCTGAACCCGGAACGGGCCCAGATGCCCGATATTGACCTGGACATTCCCGACAACCGCCGGGGAGAGGTTCTCCAGTATGTCCACCATAAGTATGGTCACCAGCGGGTCGCCCAGATTATTACTTTTGGGACGCTTGCGGCCAAGCAGGTTATTCGTGACGTCAGCCGGGTCTTTGGCTTGACCCAGTACGAATTGACGACGGTCATGGCAACTTTACCAAAGAGCTTACACTTTAGCCTGCAACAGGCAGTTGCGGAGTCGCAGCGGTTGCGTAACCTGTTAACTGACCAGCCGAAGATAAAGTTGCTCTTTGACGTGGCCCAGAAACTGGAGGGCCTTCCCCGCCACTATTCAACACACGCGGCCGGGATTGTTCTTTCCGAAGAACCGTTGCATGAAATTGTCCCCCTGCAAGCGGGGAGCGACGGCCTTTTGATGACCCAGTTCCCTAAGGATACGGTGGAGGCCCTCGGGCTATTGAAGATGGACTTCTTGGGCCTGCGCAACCTGTCAATCATGGATGACACAATTAAGTTAATTAAAAAGCGCCAGCCGAACTTTAGCCTGGCAGAGGTACGATTGGATGACCAGGCGACGATTCATCTGTTCCAACGGGGAATGACGGACGGGGTCTTCCAGTTCGAATCGGCCGGGATTCGCAACGTCTTAGTTAGCCTCCATCCGGATTGCTTTGAAGACATCGTAGCGGTAAACGCCCTCTACCGCCCGGGACCGATGGAAAATATCGCCCACTTTATTGCCAGAAAACACGGTCAAGAGGCGGTTAAGCTCCCTGATAATGCCCTGCAACCCATCTTGGGACCCACCTATGGAATCCTGGTCTATCAGGAACAGGTAATGCAGCTGGCTTCCGCAATGGCGGGCTTTACCCTTGGTGAGGCCGACCTGCTGCGGCGGGCAATGAGCAAGAAGAAAAAGCAAACGATGGCGGGCATGCGGACTAAGTTCATGGCTGGCGCTGAAAAGAAGGGTTACCGTCAGGAACTAGCAAGCCAGGTGTTTGACTACATCGACCGCTTTGCCAACTATGGTTTTAACCGGTCCCACGCGGTTGCCTATTCCAAACTTGCCTTTGAGATGGCCTACCTTAAATGTCACTATCCCGCAGAATTTTACACCGCCCTGATGAATGCGGAGGGGAACGTGGCCAAACTTCGCCAGCACATTACCAATGCCCAAAAGATGGGCGTGAAGGTTAACGGGCCCAAGATCAACGTGAGTCAGCAGGACTTTACCATCAAGGACCAGGAGATATACTTTGGCTTTAGTGCCATTAAGGGGGTCCGCCGTGACTTCGTTGGCGACTTCCTTGAGGAGCGCACCCAAAACGGCCCCTTTACGGACATCCGCAATTTTATTAACCGCCTGCCGAGTAAGTGGCAAAAGGAGGAATTAATTGCCCCCTTAATTTATGTCGGGGCCTTTGATGGCCTGGGCTATAACCGGGCGGAAATGATTGCCAGCTTGCCCAAGCTGTTGTCAGGAATCGAACTGTTGGGGATGCTCGGTGATTTTGCCGCAGACCCAAGCCTCCAGTCCTCGATTAGTCGCCAAGCCGAGTTTCCGTTGACGACCCGGTTAGCCAAGGAAAATGAATACCTGGGGGTTTACCTGTCAGGTCACCCGGTCAGTCAGTACCGCGACCTGGCGCAGCGGTTAAACGTCACGCCGGTTAAGGCGGTTCAACCTGGTCAACCGGTGACCCTGATTGTTTTTGTCAACCGGGTCAAGACAATTTACACCAAGAAGGACCACCGGCAGATGGCCTTTATCACGGCTTCAGACGAGAGTGGACTGGTCGATATCACAGTCTTTCCCCGCCAGTACCAGGAATACCAGCAACTGCTTACCAAGAACCAGGTGCTGGTGATCACTGGTCACGGTGAGGAACGTCCCGGTCACGGCTTACAAGTAATTGCTAAGACGATTCGGGACGCAAAGCAAGTCCGTCAGCAATTCATCCCCCATGCCCGGTGGGTGCTGCGAATCAACCCGGTGAAGAACCAGCCGGCAATATTAAAAGCACTCCACCAGTTCATGGCCCAACACCGCGGGCGAGTTCCGGTCCTCCTCTATTACCCGGAGACGGATGTTAAAATGTTGGAGCCCGCCAGCCGATGGCTTAATACCAGTGCCGCAACTCAGCAGGGCTTAAAACAAATTTTAGGGCCGGCAAACGTTGTTCTTCAGCAATTAAAACATTAAATATTGATTAGAAATAATAATAATTTGGCGATGGCAGCGCTTTCTTGGGAAAATTTGCACAAAAATTACAGACACCAATTTTGAAAAGTGCTATTATACAAGTGTGCAAATGAGGGATGCAAATGGCAGACCGCAGTTGATGCATAAATGCAAAGGAGAGATTCATTTATGAAGAAAACCAAGATTGTAAGTACGCTTGGTCCTGCAAGTACTGATGTTGATACAATCGTTAAGTTGATCCAAGCGGGCGCAAATGTTTTCCGCTTCAACTTCTCACACGGTGACCACCCAGAACACCTGGGCCGGATGCAAAACGTTAAGAAGGCCGAAGAAATCACCGGCAAGCACGTTGGTATCATGCTTGATACTAAGGGTGCTGAAATTCGGACTACCGTTCAAAAGGAAGGTAAGATCGAATACAACATTGGTGATGAAGTACGGATTTCAATGGATGATTCTATTGAAGGTACGCATGACAAGATTGCTGTTACCTACCCAGGCCTGTACGATGACACCCACGTTGGTGGTCACGTTCTCTTCGATGATGGTCTGATTGACATGCAAATCGAAGAAAAGGATGACGCTAACAAGGAACTGGTCTGCAAGGTATTGAACCACGGTGTCCTTGGTTCCCGGAAGGGTGTTAACGCTCCTGGTGTTTCTATCAACCTGCCAGGAATCACCAAGAAGGACTCCAGCGACATTCGCTTTGGTCTTGACAACAAGATCAACTTCATTTCCGCATCCTTCGTTCGGAAGCCACAAGATGTCCTTGACATTCGTGAACTTCTCAAGGAAAAGAACATGGAAGACGTTCAAATCTTCCCAAAGATTGAATCACAAGAAGGTATCGACAACTTTGAAGCAATCATTGAAGTTGCTGATGGTCTGATGGTTCCTCGTGGTGACATGGGGGTTGAAATTCCTGCTGAAAACGTGCCAATCGTTCAAAAGCACATGATCAAGCGGTGCAACGAATTAGGTAAGCCAGTTATCACTGCTACCCAAATGCTGGACTCCATGCAAGAAAACCCACGGCCAACTCGTGCCGAAGTTTCTGACGTTGCTAACGCCGTCTTTGATGGTACTGACGCAACCATGCTTTCTGGTGAAAGTGCCAACGGTGACTACCCTGTAGAATCTGTTGCCATGATGAACGCCATTGACATTAAGGCTGAAAACCACCTTTGGGAATTCGGTACTGAAACCTTTGACTGGGATAAGTCTGACGTAACTGAAACCATTGGTTCCGCTGTATCCAACGCTGCTAAGGACTTAGACATCCACACCATCGTTGCTTACACTGCTTCTGGTTACACCGCTAAGATGATTTCTAAGTACCGTCCAAACGCCGACATCGTTGCCCTTACTCCTAACGAACGGGTTGAACGGGGCCTGATGATCAACTGGGGTGTTCAACCTTACGTTGTTGACGAAATGAAGGACACTGATAAGATGTTTGACCTCGCTGCTCAAAAGGCCGTTGAACTTGGCTTTGCTAAGAAGGGTGACAAGATCATCATCGTTGCCGGTGTTCCGCTGGGTGTACCAGGCGCAACTAACATGATGCGTGTTAAGACGATTGACTAATCAATAGTTAATTTGAGATAAAAAGAGCTAGGCATTGCTTAGCTCTTTTTTGTGTAAAAAGCAGTTCTGGTCAAACCAAGTGTGGCCGTGTAAAATAATAGGCAGTACTATAAAAATAAAGAACGGGGTAAAATATGAATTCAGCATTAGGAAAAGTTGTTTCCGCGGTGATGATTGATGAAAATGAGCAGGACTACTTTGTCCAACCGGACCGCAACGGTCAGACTTGCCGGCTACCTAAAGTGGAGAGCCCGCAAGTCCTTCACATTGGGGGCCAGGTCCGCGGCTTCGTTTATGAAAATGAAGATCACCAGTTACAGATGACCTGTGCGCATATACCAACGGTCCAAGTTGACCACTATGACTATGGCACGGTTGTCAGTGTCCGTCGTGACCTGGGAGTATTTGTCGACATTGGTCTCCCCAATAAGGATATTGTTGTTTCCCTGGATGATCTACCAGAACTAAAGCACCTCTGGCCCCAGCCTGGTGACCGGCTATTAATGGCCCTGCAGGTCGATAGTAAGGACCGAATTTGGGGGAAATTAGCAGACGACGCAATCTATAACACGATTTCCGTGGCGCCTAGCAAAAGACTCCTAAACCGGGATATGATGGCTACCGTTTACCGTCTCAAGCTGAATGGGACCCATGTGATCACCGATGATTACCACCTGGGCTTCATTCATCCTAGTGAGCGGGACCAGGAACCCCGGCTTGGTCAACGGGTTAAGGCCCGGGTAATCGGTCTGTCCGCTCATGGTAGTTTGAATCTCTCACTCAAGCCCCGTGCATACCAGGCCATTGGTGAAGATGCCCAGATGCTTTTGACAATGCTTGACCACAACCTAAACCACCGGCTTCCCTACACTGACAAGACAGATCCCCAGATTATTCGTCAGGTCTTTGGCATTTCCAAGGGCCAGTTTAAGCGGGCGGTGGGACACCTGTTAAAGGAACGGCTAGTTAAGGAAGAAAATGGTCAGCTGATTCTTTTGGAAAAGAATGACCAGTAATGGACGATGTTGTAGCTACTTACATTCAGTATTTAAAAAACGCGGGGTTAGCAGCAAATACCCTGGAAAGCTACCAACGGGATTTGAAGCAGGCGGCGGCTTTTTTTAAAGGGGACCACCAGATCACAGAGTGGGAAAAAGTTGACCAATATGCCATCATGGACCTCATCACCAATCTGAAGGACCGGGGCCGGTCGGCAGCCACTATCAATCGCCTTCTCTCGGCACTGCGCCGCTTTTACCGCTACCTGATTCGTCACCGGGGACTGCGGTTTAATCCCCTGGAACTGGTGGATAATGTTCAACCAGCAACTCCCCAACCACCGGAAATCCTGACGGAGGGTGAAACGCAACGCCTTCTGCAGGCCCCGGATAAGACGACCCTCCTGGGTTGTCGTGATCATGCAATGTTACTAGTGATGGCCGCTACCGGAATGCGGGTTAGCGAGCTCGTCCAGCTGTCGCTAAAAGACTTGCACTTAGACATTCAGATGGTTCGGTCTGGGGCCGGTAGTAAGCAGGAACGGCTGATCCCCTTGAGTACAGCGGCCAGTGGTAGTTTACAGGAGTATTTGACCAGGGTTCGCGAAAAACTGGCGGGACCAGATGAGGACGCTGTCTTTGTGAATGCACATGGCCACCGCCTCACTCGCCAGGGGGTTTGGAAGAACCTCAAGCAGTTGGTCAGGGTTGCCCAGATTGACAAGACGGTTACTCCCCAGACGCTCCGCTATTCCTTTGCGGTGCGTTTACTGAACAACGGGGCCGACAGTCGCCTCATTCAGGCAATGCTTGGTAACAGTGAAATGCGGATGCTGAAGCCCCATTTGAAGATGAGTCCCCAGGAACTGGTGAACAGTTACCGCCAGCACCAGCCACATTTATAAAGGAGTGATTACTTGCTAGTTCGCTACCGGAAGGATTACGAAAAAATTGCCATGGGCCTGCTTTCGCTGTTGCCTGAACTGCATAACTATGATCGCTTTACCGAGGAACTGCACAACGCGGTGACCCGGCATTTCCCCATTTACCTGTGGAAGGACGAAGAGGATAACCACTTCATTGCCGTTGTGATTCTCGAGGAGGGGGAGAGCTATGTCCTACTCCGGCAGATCTCCTTCACCCCGAGTGAACGGTCAGGCAGAAACGTTTACGCGCTGCTGGATGCCATTAAGGAGCAGTACCCGCAAAAAAGACTGATGGGGACACTAGTAACGCAACCGCTGATAACAGTTTGGGAGAAGAACCATGAGTAAACCACTGACAGAACATCCTTACCAACCGGTAATCAAGATTCCTGACTTTGAGGGCCCCCTGGACCTTCTTTTACACTTGATCAAGGAAAACAAGATGGATATTTATGACATTAAAATCGTCACCATTACTTCCCAGTACATGGACTATCTTCACCAGCGTCAGTCACACCGCTTGGAGGTGGCTGGTGATTATTTCGTGATGACGGCGACCTTGATGAACATTAAGAGTCAGATGTTACTGCCTAAACCACCCGTGGACGAGGAAGAAGCTGAGGAGGACGAAATTGATCCCCGCCAGGAATTAGTTGACCAGCTTCTCGAATACCAACGCTATAAGAAGGCGGCGGGGGAGTTAAAGAATAAGGAAAGCTTCCGCCAGCAAGAATTTACCCGTCCGGCAATGCACGTCCCGCGCGAATTAATTGCGGCGCACGTTGAACCGGGAGTAACAATTGACCAGCTTCAGGCCGCCTATGCCCAGGTTCTTAAGAACCGCCGCCTCAACCAGCCCCTGGTAGAAACGGTCGCGGCAGAGAAGGTGAGCGTTGCCCAACGGATGGGGGACGTGGTAAAGCAGGTGAAGAAGGGACCGGTCCGGTTTACCACCCTGTTTGAGAACGACCGGACACGTGACAGCCTGGTCACCACCTTCCTTGCCATCCTGGAACTGAGTCGGCACCGGCGGATCAACTTGCAGCAAGCGGAACTTTTTGGACCAATCATACTAACGGAGGGACCCAAGATTGACGAACAATCAGTTGACAAATCAGGCACAGATTGAAGGACTATTGTTTATTAGTGGGGATGAAGGAATTACCCTGGGTGACTTGGCCAAGATTACTGGCTTTATGAAACCCGCAATCCGGAAACTACTTAGTGACCTTGCCCAGCGCTACCAGGCGGATCCACACTGTGCCCTCGTGCTTTTGAAAAGTGACGAAACTTACCGGCTCGCCACAAAGCAGGCGTTGGCACCGGTAATCAAGCACTATTTTGAGGTCCCATTGACCGTCCCCCTAACGACGGCCCTGTTGGAAACGTTGGCGATTGTCGCCTACCGGCAGCCGATTACCCGGTTAGAAATTGACGATATCCGTGGCGTGCAGAGTTCGGGATCCTTACAAAAGTTAATGGTCCGCGGCCTGATTGATACCAAAGGCCGGTTGGATGCTCCCGGTCGACCGTTTCTGTACGTTACCACCACGAACTTTCTGGACTACTTTGGGCTAACTTCGCTGGATGACCTGCCACCGTTGCCAGCAGAAAGTGAACTCGCCCCCGACCAGGTAAGTGGGGACCTGTTTTTGACGGCTTTGCAATCACGTGAGAAACGTCAGGAGGATAAGTAATGGAACGTTTACAAAAGGTAATGGCAGAGGCTGGTGTGGCCTCCCGCCGTGCATCGGAAAAGCTAATTGCCAGTGGCCATGTTCAGGTTAATGGCCAGACTGTGCGGACACTAGGTACCAAGGTCAGCAGTAGGGACAAGGTGGAAGTCGATGGGGTCCCCATCCACCGTGAAAAACACGTTTACTTCCTGCTGAATAAGCCCCGGGAGGTAATCTCGTCTGCCCACGATGAAAAAGGGCGGCGGACGGTTGTTGACATTTTGCGTGAAGAAGGCGTTGACGAACGGATCTATCCAGTGGGGCGGTTGGATTACGACACCACAGGTATTTTGCTCCTTACAAATGACGGTGCACTCGCTAACAAACTCATGCACCCCAAGTTTGAGGTTGCTAAGACCTACATTGCCAAGGTTGAGGGCCTGGTTTCTAACAATGACTTGAAGCAGCTTCGCTTGGGAGTCAAGCTTGATGGGCGCAAGACCAAGCCGGCTAAGTCGCGCTTGAAAGAGAGTGACCGGGTCAAGAAGACGAGTATTGTTCAATTAACAATTCACGAGGGGCATTACCACCAGGTTAAGCGCATGCTGGAAGCAGTGGGGCACCCGGTAATTAAACTCCACCGGGAAAGTTATGGCTTCTTGAACTTGCAAGGAGTTCAACCCGGTGAATTCCGGGAGCTCCGGCCGGAAGAAGTGAAAAAGTTAAAACAACTTTAGGTAGAGACGTTTACTCTTTCACAAGGAGGCAATTGGCGCTAACATCTGATTAGGGTCAAGGGTGAATGCGTTGACATGATGACCAATCGCCGGTATAATTTAATTAGAAAATATTACGAATTGTCTTCAAGGCAGGGTGTAATTCCCGACCGGCGGTGACAGCCCGCAACCCGTGTGAACGGTTGAATTTGGTGAAATTCCAATGCCGACAGTAAAGTCTGGTATAGAGAAGATTTCTATAATGAAAGCGTTGTTGACAACTTGTTGACAGCGCTTTTTTCATAGGGAAGCCAACTGAAGGCAATCTCATTGGAGGTTGTTTATTTATGACAGTTTCACATCAACGAATTCAACGGATGGTTGGTGTTGCCTGCTTAGGGGCCCTCGGCTTTATTTTGATGTTATTTGAGTTTCCAATCATTCCGGTGGCGTCTTATTTGAAAATTGACTTTTCGGATATTCCGGTTCTCCTCGGTGGATACATCTACGGACCCTTTGCAGGGGTGGTAATCGCCTTTATTAAGTGCTTGATTCACGCAATGGTTCATGGCTTTTCGGTTGGTGAACTAATTGGAATCTTTGGTGACTTCGTTTCTTCCTTGGCCATCCTGTTACCGTTCTGCTTTGTCTGGCTGCAACGCGGCTGGTCCTTCAAGCGGCAAATGGGGATGGGAATTTTGTTTTCGACCATTACCTTAACCGTTGTAATGTCGTTGCTTAACCTCTGGGTACTGACCCCGTTATACATGGCCGTTTGGAACTGGCGCTCTTCACTTCCGGTGGCGCAGCTGGTCGCAATGGGCGTTTTGCCATTTAACATTATTAAGGGCCTACTGGTATCCGGGGTCTTTGCCCTGATTGCTAGTCACTTGCGCCAGTGGCTCTTTCGTCATCAATTAAAATAAGTTCGCATGCCCCGCTAGTGATGATTTATGGCTAACGGGCTTTTTTGATGCGCTTAGAAATTGCTACCGTATTATATTATTAGTAGATAGGAAAGGAGGAGTAGGCGGTGAATGACTTTTTACTTCACTTGTGTAGCTATCACCAGCCACGGCGGGTTCGGGTGATTGAAAACGTCTGCCAAAACCACCCCACAGTTGCCAATTTGTTCTGGGCTCAGCAGTACTCCCTTATCAACTGGCTGGGCTGCCGGCGCGATCTGGACCGTGCCGAGTTTAACGATGAACTCACCGCATTGGAAAAGGCGGGCTTGATCAGTTTACATGATAATCAGGTCCAGCTAACGGCCGCTGGCGTGAGCTACCAGGAAGAAAATCCCGCCTATGAGCCCCATTTCTTTGACTGGTTCTGGCTAGCCAACACCAGGCGGGTTGAGCAGCGCTTCCTTTTGGGAATCCAGGTCGTTTCTGAACTTGCCTACCACAACCGTCGCTACGTCCCCGTGCACGTTCCCTATTCAGAGCAGGGGGCGGTGAAGGCCTGGTTTCACCGCTATGGTTCCGCGCGGCTTGTCCACCAGGTTGCCCGCGAGCTTGAATTGCTGGGAACGGCCTTTGAAGGGGAAGATGAACAGTTAGTGACGGCTTTCTTTGCTGGTTTGGTAGGGCACGACGGCAGTGGGCAGACAATTGCCCAGGTTAGCCAGGAGTTAGGCCTGAACATCGGTGAAACGATGGTTATCAACCATGACGCCCTCCTCGGGATCAGTGCCTTTGCTAAAAACACCACGGGGCCAGTCGCCCGGCTGCTCCAACCCCTCCTCGCTTCCTCACCCCTTTCAACCAGCTGTTGGCAGACAATCAATATGCTAAGACAGGGGCAGGGGTTGGCAGCGATTGCCCAACGCCGTCACCTCAAGCTGGGAACAATCCGCGAACACGTTCTGACTGCGGCGATTTTGGCCCCCCAAGTCTACCAATGGGAAAGACTACTCCCGTCGCCAGACAAAGATTATTTAAAGCACAAGTACGAGGGGCCCGTTGCCAGCTGGCAATTTACTAGTTGGGGCCACGATGAGAATCGCGACTTCTTCTGCTTTCGCCTCTACCAGATCCTCCAGGGGAGGGAAGAAGATGGATGAGAAAAAAATCTACCAGGAATTGCGGCACCGCTTTGGCTTTACCGAATTTCGCGACGGTCAACTAGTAACTGTTAAAGCTATCATGGCCGGTCACAACACGTTGGCCGTCCTGCCGACTGGTGGTGGGAAGTCCCTTTTATACCAGTTACCAGGCTACCTGATGACCGGAACGGTATTGATTGTTTCGCCATTGATCTCCTTGATGCAAGACCAGGTCGACCGTTTGCACCGCCGGGGTGAGAAGGGGGCAATCATGCTGACGGGTCAAGTCTACGGCGCTGATCGTCAACGGCTACTCCAGAATTTAGCTAATTATCGGTTCATCTTTGCTTCGCCGGAGCTTTTGACTAATCAGGCGGTCGTTAAGGCATTGCAGCGAGTGCCGGTTTCACTATTGACCATCGACGAGGCCCACTGCATCTCACAGTGGGGCCCCGATTTTCGGCCCGAGTACCTAATGCTCAAGCAACTCCGTCAGGCTTTAGGGGACCCGGTTACTTTGATGTTAACGGCCACGGCAACACCGGCTGTTCGCCGTGATATCATTCAGAAGGTTGGCCTGGTAGGTGATCAAGTGGTGACGGTAAAGCGTTCGGTCAACCGGCCGAACATCTTTTTAGCCGTCGGCCAGTGTCAAAACGGTGAGGAAAAGAGGGCCCGTTTGCTGCAGATAATAACCCAGCTCGGTGGTGCGGGGATAATATATTTCAGTAGTCGGCGCTTAGCCAATGAAATGGCTAGCTGGCTGAATACGCAGACCAAAATAGGGGTGGCTGCCTACCATGCCGGAATGGCTTCGACGGACCGTTTTCGTATCCAACAGCAGTTTATGAATGACCGGGTCAAACTGATTTGTGCAACCAGTGCTTTTGGAATGGGGATTGATAAGGATAATATCCGTTTCGTGATTCACTACCACCTTCCCGATAGCCTAGAGAATTATGTCCAGGAAATTGGCCGGGCGGGTCGTGACGGTAAGCAAAGTGTTGCTGTTATCCTATACACCCCTGGGGATGAGCAATTGCCGCGGCAGCTGCTGACGGTTGACCTTCCGCCAGCCGACCTGATGCAGGCCGTTCAGCGGGGAAAGGTAGATGAAAAGGCACTAGGGCCCGACTACCAACTCTTTTCCTTTTACCTTAAGCACCATTTTACGCCCGCCCAGGTTGAGCTGGCGTTTACCCGGCGGAAGAAGCGCCGCCTTGCCCAACTTCAGATGATGACCAACTATGTTCATTCTGCTGAATGCCGCCGGAACTTTATTCTCCGTTATTTTGATGAACCGTCCACTACACAGGAAAGGTGCTGTGATCACGAGTTAGCGGACTGGCTGGAAACGGGAATATTACCAAAGAGAGTTCCGCCTTCTCTTAAGTCACCGTCGTTTGACTGGCATTGTCGGCTGGCTTCATTGTTAAATCTTGTTAAAAATTAGCTCCGCCATTTTTTGCCATCTAGACAATTAGCAATTCAGTGCGCTACAATCAGAATGTTAACTTTGCGTAGGAAGGAGGAGTGAGAATGAGTGATCATCGGCAGGAGAGCCGGCAGCAGAACGATGAACTTTGGGATAAGAAGTTCAATGATAATGAAGACCGTGACAGTAGTGGTCACCTATCCCGGACGGAACGGCGGAAGCAGGAATCGCACAGTTCAACGATTACCACCGTTTTGATTGTATTGATTATCCTGTTGGCCGCTACACCATTGATATACTGGCTCAACAACAAGCAGTCGTTTAACCACCCAGTACGAACAGAACAAACCGCTAAATCGGCCGTGAGTAGTAAAAAAAAACCAACTCATCATTCTTCATCAACCTCTAGGGTAAGTAAAAAGACGACGGATGATCGGCAGACAACGGTTAATAGCCTGTCTAGCACCAGTCAAGAGTCACAGACAAGTTCAAGCGTTCAACAGTCTTCTAGCAGCAGCCAACGGACCCAGTATTCATACAACCGTTACGCAACTGTTCAGCGCGGTGATAGTGTTTACCGGATCGCTGCACGAAATGGAATGTCGGCGCAGGAACTAGCCCGGATGAACAACGTGTCCGTTAATACGCCGTTGCGACCGGGACAGCAGATTAGGGTACGATAATTGAGGAGTGAATAATGAATATGCAGAATGGAATTCAAGTTGCAATCGATGGACCGGCTTCTGCGGGGAAGAGTACGGTTGCTAAGTTGGTTGCTAAACGCTTTAATTACGTTTATTGTGATACCGGTGCCATGTACCGGGTTGTAACCCTTGCCGCCTTGCAGCAGGGAATCGCAATGGATGCGACCAAACAGATCGCTGATTTAGCCCGCCAAATCACGATTTCGTTTAAGCCGGGCGACCCGGAGCAACGGGTTTTCCTCAATGGTGAAGAGGTTACCACAGCAATCCGTCAGGGTGAAATTGATAATAACGTTTCCGCGGTTGCAGCGATTCCGGCAGTTCGCCAAGAAATGACGAACCAACAGCGGCAGATTGCCCAGACAGGGGGAATCGTGATGGATGGTCGCGATATTGGTTCCACCGTTTTACCCGATGCTCCCGTGAAGATCTTTATGGTTGCAACGGCTCACGAACGGGCACGGCGGCGTTACGTTGAGAACAAGGAGAAGGGGATTGCAACGGCTTCCCTGGCGGAGTTGCAGCACGAAATTGAACTTCGTGACCAAAAGGACTCTTCCCGGAAGGTGTCCCCCCTTGTGCAAGCCCCGGACGCAATCCGCTTGGACACAACAAAGTTAACGATTGACGAAGTCGTTGACAAAATTAGTGATATTATCAAAAAAACTCTCAACGAATTATCGTAAACACTGGAAAAGCGGGAGCTTTTCTAGTAGAATAGTGTTCAGAGTTGATTGTTGCAAGGAGGATTTTTTTTAATGGCTGAAAACAACGAAAACAAGAACGATATGTTAGAAGCGCTTGATAGCATTGAAACTGTAAAGGTGGGCGATGTTGTCAAGGGTGAAGTATTGGCAATCGATGACGATCGCCAAGCTATCGTTGGTATTAAAGATGCAGGGGTTGAAGGTGTCGTCCCTGCTAAGGAATTATCAACCAAGCCAGTTGAAGACATCAATGATGCAGTTAAAGTAGGTGACGAATTAGACTTAGTTGTCATCTCCAAGATTGGTAACGATAAGGAAAATGGTAGTTACTTACTTTCTCACCGTCGTCTTGAAGCCCGTAAGGTATGGGATGACATCCAAAAGAAGTTCGACGATGGTGAAACCATCACTGCAAAGGTTACCCAAGCAGTTAAGGGTGGTTTAGTCGTTGATGCTGGAGTACGTGGTTTCGTTCCTGCTTCAATGATCACTGATCACTACGTTGAAGATCTTAACCAATTCAAGGGTCAAGAACTTGAATTCAAGATTATTGAAATCGAACCAAGCGAAAACCGCCTGATCTTGTCTCACCGTGAAATCGTTAAGGCAGAACACGAAAAGGCTGCTCAAAAGATTTTTGCTGAACTGCAACCAGGTGACGTTGTTGAAGGTAAGGTTGCCCGGATGACTAACTTCGGTGCCTTTGTTGACCTTGGTGGCGTTGATGGGCTGGTTCACGTTTCCGAAATTTCTTACGAACACGTCGACAAGCCTTCTGATGTATTGTCCGCTGGTCAAGATGTCAAGGTTAAGGTATTAAACGTTGACCCTGACCGTGAACGGATTTCCCTGTCCATCAAGCAAACTCTTCCTGGACCATGGGATGACATCGAAGAAAAGGCCCCAGCTGGCTCTGTATTAACAGGAACTGTTAAGCGCCTGACGAGCTTCGGTGCCTTTGTTGAAGTCTTCCCTGGTGTTGAAGGTTTGGTTCACATTTCCCAAATCTCCCACAAGCACATTGCTACCCCAGCTGATGTTCTGAAGCCTGGCCAAGAAGTTAAGGTTAAGGTATTAAATGTTGACCCAGAACGTCAACGTTTAGGCTTATCCATGAAGGCTTTGGAAGAACGTCCAAAGGGTGAAGAAAACGACAATGGTGAAAACTACCGTGGTCGTCGTCGTTCCCGTCGGAACAATAACCGGTCCGCAATGAACAACGCTCCTGAAGAAGAAAGTGGCTTCTCCATGGGTGACTTGATTGGTGACCAATTAAAGAACTTACGTAAGTAATTTCTGAAAATACTAAATATTTTAAGGAGGAAGTGGCACTTTTGTGGTTACTTCCTTTTTATTCTTTGAAGGAAGGTGAAATAATGTCTAATCCTGTAGTTGCGGTGGTTGGTCGGCCCAACGTTGGTAAATCAACCCTCTTCAACCGGATTGCCGGCCAGCGAATCTCCATTGTTGAGGATACTCCGGGGGTTACCCGTGACCGGATCTACGCTCATGGTGAATGGCTTGGTAAGCATTTTAACATGATTGATACCGGGGGAATCGAACTATCCGACCAGCCGCTACTAACCCAAATTCGTCAACAGGCCGAAATTGCGATTGACGAGGCAGATGTTATTATCTTTGTTGTGGATATTGAGAGTGGGGTTACGGATGCCGACGAGCAGGTAGCTCGGATTCTTTACCGTTCTGATAAGCCGGTCGTTTTGGCCGTAAATAAGGTTGATAATCCAGAGCGGCGGAGTGACATTTATGACTTTTACTCGCTTGGCCTGGGCGAACCCTATCCGGTATCTAGTGTCCACGGTGTTGGCCTTGGGGACCTCCTGGACGCGGTGATTAGTAGTTTTCCCGAAAATGCAGCCAACGATACGGACAACAGTATCCGCTTCAGCTTGATTGGCCGGCCTAACGTGGGTAAGTCCTCAATGGTTAACGCCATCCTGGGTGAAAACCGGGTGATTGTGTCAAATGTTGCGGGGACGACCCGGGACGCCATCAACACTCGCTTCCAATCTGCTGATGGTCAAGAATTCACCATGATTGACACGGCGGGGATCCGTAAAAAGGGCAAAATCTACGAAAATACTGAGCGCTATGCCTTGATGCGGGCAATGCGGGCGATTGATGATAGTGATGTGGTCCTGGTGGTTTTAAACGCGGAGGAAGGAATCCGGGAAATTGATAAGCATATCGCGGGATACGCTCACGAGGCTGGCTGTGGGGTTATCATCGTTGTAAATAAGTGGGATACGATTGAAAATCGGGACCACCGGACGATGACTGACTTCACAAACCTGATTCGTAGCGAATTCCAGTACCTGAGCTATGCGCCGATTATCTTTGTTTCTGCTAAAACTAAGCAGCGTTTAAATAAACTCCCTGCCCTAATCAAGGAGGTTCACGCCCACCACGAGCGGCGGATTAAGTCCTCGGTCCTTAACAACGTGATTATGGACGCAATTGCGGCTAACCCGACACCAACGCAAAATGGTAAGCGGCTGCGGATCTTCTACGCCACTCAGGTAGCGACTGCACCACCAACCTTTGTTGTCTTTGTCAACGATCCGGAATTGATGCATTTCTCTTACGAGCGCTACCTTGAAAACCAGATTCGACAGGCTTTTGACTTTACGGGGACACCGCTTCACCTCATCAAGCGACAGCGGCAATAATAAAACCCTAAAAAATATTAAAATTGCCCTGGAAAGTTTGCAAAACCGCTTGCCAGTAGGGTTTCACTATGCTAATCTTAACACTGAAATGATACGAACTCCTCGTAATTATTTCGTTAATTTTGGACCACTCAAAATTAACATTGTGAGTTAGTGTAATTAACTTGCACTAATTGTGGGAGGTGAAAACACATGGCAAACAAAGCAGAATTAGTAAGCAACGTTGCTGCTGCTACTGGCTTGACCAAGAAGGATGCTACTGCTGCTGTTGACGCTGTCTTCAGTTCAATTCAAGCATCACTGGCCAAGGGGGAAAAGGTTCAACTGATCGGCTTCGGTAACTTCGAAGTTCGTCAACGTGCCGCACGGAAGGGCCGTAACCCACAAACTGGACAAGAAATCCAAATTCCTGCAAGCAAGGTACCAGCATTCAAGCCTGGTAAAGCTTTAAAGGATGCTGTTAAGTAATTAACAGATCAAGTGGGGGAGCATGTACTATCATGTTCCTAAATCCAAAGAGACTCTTAGTATTCAATTAGCGAATGCTGGGGGTCTCTTTATTTTCCCGGTTTAAATTACCACCGCCAAACTTGATCTATGCTATAGTAGAAGCCAGGATAATTCGATGAGGAGACTCGATAATAGATGACTTATTCAGAAAAAATGTTAGAAGAGATTCAAGCAGGACAGTTAACCGCCGCCAAGGCGTCATTTCGGCAGGCACTAGCAAATGACGATGATGACATGCTCTTTAGCCTGGGAGAAGAACTATACGGCCTGGGCTTCCTGCGACAGGCACGGCGGGTCTACCTGACGCTTCTACAGCGTTACCCTGATGAGGACCAGTTACGCACCAATCTGGCAACCATCGCCATTGATGAGGGCCATAATGATGAGGCCCTTTCCTACCTGGCCCAGGTTAAGCCCGACTCCCCGGCATATCTGGAGTCTTTGCTGGTGGCAGCCGACCTTTACCAGACCGAAGAAGAGTTTGAGGTTACGGAGCAAAAGCTGAAAGAAGCGTATTCAATCGCTCCGGACGAGCCGGCAGTGGAGTTTGCACTGGCGGAGTTTTACTTTTTAGTCCGTCGGTTTGATGAGGCGATTGCTTACTACTTCGACCTGATTAAACACGGTTATACGGAGTTCGCTAAGGTTGACATTGCCGGTCGGCTGGGGATGTGCTATGCCCAAAGTGGCCAGTTTAAGCAGGCCCTGGGTTACTTGAAACAGGTCAAACCAGAATACCAGACCAATGACCTGCGTTTCCAAACTGGGCTTACCCAGTTGCACCTCAAGCAATATGACGATGCAATTAAGAGCTTGGAAGCGGTAATTAAGGAAGATAACCAGTATGCATCTGCCTACCCGGCGCTGGCACAGGCATTTGCCGTCCAAAACAAGTATTCCCAGGCTCTCAAGGCCGTCCAAGAGGGACTGAGTGTTGACCAGTATAATGAGCGGCTGTTTGCCCAAGCAGCCGAAATTGTCAGTCACCTTGGTAATAATAAGTTGATGCGAAAGTACCTAGATAAGGCCCATGCCCTGGCCCCCGACAACCTAACGATTACCCTCCAGCTCAGTAACTTTCTCCTGCACCAGCATGATGACCAGGAAAACGTCGACCTTCTCTTGCCCCTGGTAAAAGAAGATGAGGTTGACCCGCAAATTTATTGGAACCTGGCGCGCTCCTACCAACGTTTGGAGAATTTTGACCTTGCTGGTAAGTACTACCAGGCCGCCAGTGAAACCTATAGCGACAATTCAGCCTTCTTGCGGGAAAGCATTGACTTTTACCGGGAAACCGGTCAACAGGATAAGCTGCTAGCTGCCCTGCACCATTACTTAGAACTTGAACCGACCGATACGGAGATGCAGGACCTGCTGGATGAATATGAAGAATTTTGATGAATAGTAAAAGCCACCGGCCTCAATTGGGAGTTCGGTGGTTTTTTATAACTTTATTGGTTGGCATGGAGTAAGAGACGTTGGTAATAGAGCAAGGAGGCCGGGTCAAGCTTGAGGGCGTCCTCCAAATCACGATCACTTAGCTGCCGGTGGTGGGCAAGGAAAAGCAGGATATAACTCTGGTGGAGGTACTTAGGGGCCAGACTAAAGCCTAAGTACTGCTCATCCTTCTTGAGAAACTTATGCAGGGCCGCGTTGCTTAGCCGGGGGTTTGCTGGGGCAAAGCGCTGCTTCAAGAAGAGGTCGTGACTGTTTTGTAGGTCCTGTTGGGGACGAATGAAGGTATTGAATGCCTGACGAAACTCTTCTTCACCTGGCCCGGACAGGGTGAGCTTATCCCAGACCTGGTAAAAGCCCGGTGCTAAAAATTCTCCGACGGTAAAGCCACACTTGCTCAGTAAGAGGGTCAGACGGGTGTAATAGTGCACGTGCTCGTCGACCAAGATATCGGGCAGCTTGGCAAGCCACTTGGTAGAAACCTGCTGGTTGGGGGTAACCGCGTGACCGTGCAAGGTCAGTGTCGGGTAGCTGTTAATCAGCTGGTGGGTGAAGAGGTAGAGGAAGTACCGGTTCAGCTGGGAGAGGATCTTGTTAAAGGTGGTCATGGTAATTCGGCGGTCCGTACGTAAGAAGGACAGGTAGGCGCGGACGTCCGCCTCGGTAAGGTTCGCCAGGACCGGGTGCTTAGCAAACTCGGGTCGGTTAGCCAGGAGGTAACTGAAGAGGTTGGTAATCGTTGTATCGTAAGTTTTAATGGTTAAGGGGGCCAGTTTCTGCTGGCGTAAAAACTGGTGGAACCTGGTTTGATAGGGATAGTCCATCGAATTCCTCCTTGTAAGCAATAATTTACTTTAACTACATTATAAAAAACAATCACCAAAAAAGAAACAGAAACGTTCACATGGCTAAGGGTCTTTTGCTATAATTTATACTGATTATTTCATAAAATGGATGTAAGGATTTGATTGAATGAAGATTGAACAACTACCACCGATCTTTGAACCGGCGCGCCCTGTTTTACAAAAAATTGAAGCGGCGGGATACGAAGCCTACTTTGTGGGTGGCTGTGTTCGTGATACGATTTTAGGCGACCCCATTCACGATATTGATATCGCGACTAGCGCCTACCCAAGTGAAATTAAACAGATCTTTGACCGGACCGTTGATACGGGAATTGAGCACGGGACGGTCATGATCCTGGACCACGGAACAGGTTACGAGACGACCACCTTCCGGACGGAATCAGGCTACCAGGACTACCGGCGTCCTGATCACGTTACCTTTGTTCGTTCACTTGAAGAGGACCTGAAGCGGCGTGACTTTACGATTAACGCCCTGGCGCTGAAAGAAAACGGGGAAGTAGTTGACCTCTTTGACGGTATTAAGGACCTGAAACGGCATGTTATCCGGGCCGTAGGGGACCCAGAAGAACGTTTCCACGAAGATGCTCTCCGGATGATGCGGGCGGTTCGCTTTGCTAGCCAATTGGATTTCAAAATTGATGGGCCAACTTTGCGGGGAATTAAGGAAAATGCTTCCCTACTGCAAAAAATTGCTGTAGAGCGAATTCAAGTTGAATTTGAAAAGATGTTCCTTGGCCAAAAGCCGGCGGCCGGCCTGAACTATTTCTTAAAGTCTGGCCTCTACAGGTACTGTCCAGGCCTTGCCGATTCAGCAAATAAGTTAGGGGGACTAAACCGGACGTTTGCGGGGATGAAGAACATCAACCAGGTTTGGGCCCTGGTTACCTACACCCTTGATCTAACCAATTTTACGGCTCTGACTGCCTTCCTTAAATCCTGGAAGACTGCTAATGGCACCATTCGGCAGGTAAAGAAGATTTTGCCCTTAATTGAAGCTCTTCGTTGGCGGCAGGTGAGCGCCTGGATGCTGTACAAGGCAGGGTGGGAGGCCTTTGCCGATGCTAACCGAGTTGCGGGCGTCTTTAACTGGCAGTTGCCATGGCCTGACGCTAAGGAAAAGTATCAGCGCCTTCCAATTAAGAATGCGCGTGACCTGGCCATTAATGGTCAGACCCTGATTAAGGAGGCTGGAATAAAACCAGGCCCCCAACTTGGTAAGGTTCTGAACCAGGTCACACGGGTAGTCGTTGAAGGGAAACTACCGAACGATAAAGAAACGCTCATCAACCGGGCACAAGAGATTGAAAAAGAATAAGAAGGGTTAATTAGATGCAGACAATGAAAGCAGAAGGCCTGACCAGTACCTATGGTGAAAAGGTACTGTTTGACCATATTGACTTTATTATTAACGAAAATGATCGAATCGGTTTAATTGGGGTTAACGGCAGCGGGAAAACCAGCTTACTTAACGTGATTGCTGCGGAAGTCAGCCCAGAAAGCGGCCAGATTACGACCCCAAATGACTACACAATTGGGTACCTAAAGCAACAACCCCAACTGGACGAAAGCAAGACAATCATGGAAGCGGTCTTTGCCGGTGATCAGACGATTTTTAAGACAATTCGCCAGTATGAGGAAGCGTTAAACAAGTTTAGTGCCCACCCTGAAGACCCCCAAGCCGTTGATCGTTACAATAAAATGCAAAACCGGATGGACCAAGAGGACGCCTGGGAGGCGGATAGTCGTATCAAGACCATCCTTACCCAGCTAAAGATCAAGGACACCAGCCAGAAAATTGCCGACTTGTCTGGTGGCCAACGCAAACGGGTGGGCCTTGCCCAAGTACTGATCCAGCAACCGGACCTCTTACTTTTGGATGAACCGACTAACCACCTGGACCTTGACTCAGTTATCTGGCTCCAGGACTTCCTGGCCAGTTATAAGGGCGCTGTCCTGGTAGTAACCCATGACCGTTACTTTTTGGACCAGGTAACAAACCATATCTGGGAATTGTCCTTTGGTAAGTTATACCAATACGATGGTAACTATCAGGATTTCGTGGCCAAGAAGGCGGCCCGGGTGGCCCTTGCAAAGGAAACTGAACAGAAGAATCAGCAACTCTACAAGAAGGAGTTAGCCTGGATGAGAACGGGTGCTAAGGCCCGGTCGACCAAGCAGAAGGGACGGATCAACCGTTTCCACCAGCTGGAAAATAAGGTAGGGAACCTCAAAACAGATGAGGACATCTCAATTAACCTTGGTTCCCAGCGGCTGGGCAAGGACGTGATTAAGTTTAAAGGTGCTAACCTAAAGTTGGGTAACCACCAGATCTTACAAGACTTTGACTGGCTTGTTCAGGCTGGCGACCGTATTGGAATTACCGGCGAAAACGGCGCTGGGAAGACCAGCCTGTTAAACGTGATTGCCCAGCGTGTTCCCCTGGACAGTGGGGTCTTGAAGATTGGGGAAACGGTCAAGCTCGGCTACTACACACAGCAAACAGAGGGAATCGATGACAGCAAGCGGATGATCAGCTTCCTATCAGAAGTTGCGGAGAGCGTAACCGATAAGGATGGCAACAAGCTCAGCGTTACCCAGCTATTGGAACGCTTCCTATTTCCCCGCTTTATGCACGGAACACTGATCCGGAAACTCTCTGGTGGGGAGAAGCGTCGCTTGTACCTGTTAAAGATCTTGATGCAGCAGCCAAATGTTTTACTCCTGGACGAACCGACAAACGACCTTGATATTAGCACACTGACGGTTTTGGAGGACTACCTCGATAGTTTCGCCGGGACGGTGATTACGGTTTCCCATGACCGTTACTTCCTGGATAAGGTTGCCGATGACCTGTTGATTTTCCACGGTAATGGCGATATCCAGCGCTATACCGGTCGGTTCACAGACTACCTGAAGGAAAAGCAGGCAGATCATGAACGTCAGCAAACAGAGAAGAAGCCCGTTAAAAAAGAAAGTAAGTCAGCTCCCACAAAGGAGTCTTCTCAAAAGAAGACCAAGCTGACGTATGCAGAAAAAATTGAGTGGGACCAAATTAACCAGGACCTTGATAAGCTCAGCCAGCAGCATGATAAGTTAGAACAGGAAATGGCCGCTAATGCCAACGACTACCCTAAACTGGCAGAACTACAGAAAAAGGTCAATGAGGTTCAAAAGCAGATTGATCAGAAGACGGAACGCTGGGAATACTTGAGCAACTATGTTGACTAATTAGAGGAGGAATTAACGGTGGCAGAAAATCAGAATGAACAGCAGTACCTGAACCTTGCCCGGTATGTTTTGGAAAACGGGCACGAAAAGTCTGACCGGACGGGGACAGGGACCAGGTCAGTATTTGGTTACCAAATGCGGTTTGACCTTTCCAAGGGCTTCCCAATTTTGACAACGAAGAAGGTTCCCTTTGGCCTGATTAAGAGTGAACTTTTGTGGTTCTTACGCGGTGATACCAATATCCGCTTCCTGCTTCAGCACCACAACCATATCTGGGACGAATGGGCATTTAAGAAGTGGGTGGAAAGTGATGAGTACCATGGACCTGATATGACGGATTTTGGTCACCGCTGGCTGAAGGACCCCGAATTTAAGAAACAGTACCTAGCTGAAAAAAAGGAGTTTTGCCAACGGGTTCTTGATGATGATGAATTTGCCAAGAAGTATGGGGATCTTGGTCTAGTCTATGGTAGTCAGTGGCGAGCATGGAAGACTAGTAAGGGTAAAACCATTGACCAGATTGCCAACGTTATTCACCAGATTAAGACAACGCCAAATTCACGGCGGATGATTGTGTCGGCATGGAATCCTGAGGATGTGCCGTCAATGGCTCTCCCACCGTGCCATACAATGTTCCAGTTCTACGTTAATGATGGAAAGCTTAGTTGCCAACTCTACCAACGAAGTGCGGATATCTTCTTAGGGGTTCCATTCAACATTGCTAGTTACGCCCTCCTTACCCACATGATTGCCCACCAGTGTGGTCTTGAGGTCGGTGACTTTATTCATACCTTGGGGGATGCCCACATCTACCTTAACCACCTTGACCAAGTAAGCGAGCAGCTGCAAAGGACTCCCCACCCGGCTCCAAAGTTGATTTTGCCAGCTGAGGCTAAGCCTATTGACCAGTACGAAATGACGGATATTAAGCTTGATGGCTACACTCACGAGCCCGCAATCAAGGCGCCAGTTGCTGTCTGAGGTGAAAAGGAATGAAGAAAATTACCTATGTTTGGGCAGAGGATTTGGACGGTTGGATTGGCAAAGATGGCTCCCTCCCATGGCACGTCAAGGCCGATATGCAGCATTTTAAACGGGTCACGGCTGACCACCCGGTAGTGATGGGGCGGCGGACCTTTGATTCAATTGGCCGTCCCCTTCCCGGTCGGCAAAACATTGTTCTGACCCACCGTGAGATTGAAGATAAACGGGTCGTTTCCTTTCAAAACCTGGCAGATTTGAAAAAATGGATTAAAGAAAATTCGGCCCCAGTGGTTGATATCATTGGTGGTGGCCGCCTCTTTACCGAACTTATGCCGTTGGTAACGGTGCTTCACCGTACCATTATCAATGGTCATTACGAAGGGGATACAAAAATGCCACCGGTCAACTATGACCAGTGGCATTTGCAGGACCGCCAAACGGTGACCAAGGATGGTCAGCCAGTTTGCTGGTTTGAAGAGTGGCAATTAAACGTAAAAGAGAATTGAAAAATACATCAGACCCGTCCCAACCAGGACAAAGAAGTGCCAGATGAGGTGGGTGTAGGCAGTTGGCCGGCTATACAGGAGGGCACCAATTGTAAAGGTGATCCCCCCAGCAAGCAAGAGGCCAAAGCCCACCGGTCCGAGGGCATTCCAGAGGGGGAAGAAGGCAAAGATGCAAAGCCACCCCATCAGGACATAAACTAAAGTCGAGAGGGTACTCTTGTGTTTAAGCCAGATACTTTTATAGACAATCCCGATGACGGCTAACCCCCAAATGACACCAAACATTGTCCAGCCTAGCCATCCCTTGATGCTGACAAGGCAGTAGGGGGTGTAAGTTCCGGCAATCAGGACATAGATCATACAGTGGTCAAATATCTGAAAGACGTGCCGGGCCCGGGTAAAGACAAGGGCGTGAAACAGGGTTGACGAGAGGTAGAATAAGACGAGGATGCTGCCATAGATTGTAAAGGTAACCACCTTCATGGCACTCCCACTATGGACGGCCCGAATTATGAGGAAGACCAGACCAGCAATTGCCAGACCGGTACCAATCCCGTGGCTAATGGCGTTACCAATTTCAATTAGTAGTGTTTTCTTATCAATGTGTTGCTTACTCACTGGGCAAGACTCCTTTCGGGCTGATAAATGCATTATTTAAGGCTTTTTGGTATACTAAGACTATAAAAATCACCAATAGGTATTTAAAATTTACGTTTATTGACTATAATGTTCTTATAAACGAATACATCTAGTTATCAAAACTAGATTAAAATAAACCACCGATAATTGTCAAGAGGGAGTGGATTTTTCCATGTCTAAAGTAAAAATAGTTTGTGATTCTTCCGCCGGTTTGACAGAAGAAGACATTAAAAAGTATAACATTACAATCGTACCACTTACGGTTATGATTGATGGTACAATTTATGTCGAGCGCGAAACCATCAGTAATGATGAGTTTCCGCAGCTGATGAAAAATGCTAAGTCTTTACCAAAGACGTCCCAGCCACCGATTGGTAAATTTGTTGACGCCTTTGATAAGCTTGGAGAAGACGGTAGTGAGGTCCTCTGCGTTACCATGATGGAATCAATCAGTGGGACTGTTCACGCTGCCGAACAAGCGGCAACAATGTCAAAGACGAAGGTGACGGTCTACGACTCCCAAACTACTGACCAGGGGATGGCCTTTCAAATTGTTGAGGCCGCAAAAGTCCTTGAAGCTGGCGGTAGTGTTGATGATGCGGTTGCTAAGATGAAGGATGTCCTTGCCAAGTCGAAACTTTACCTGGCAATCGATAACCTTGACAACCTGGTTGCCGGTGGCAGAATTAGTAAGTTCGCTGGTGCCCTATCCAGTCTCCTCAACATCAAGGTGATGCTCCAAGTTGCTGGTGGTCAGATCCACATTATTATGAAGGGCCGCGGAACAAAGGCAATTCATAAGGAATGGGACCGGATCTTAAAGGAAATGGCCGATGGACCAAAGCCGGTTAAGGTGGGAATCTCCCACGTTGAAGGTAATAAAGAAGTTGAACGTCTGAAAAGCGGCGTAGAAAAGATCTACCCTGACCAGAAGATTACGGTCCGGGAAACGGTGCCGATCATTGCTACGCATACTGGAATGGGTGCATGTTGTTTGCTTTACTACACTGAATAGGGATAAAGCTTTTTAGCTCAGTGCCCACTGTTTGTGTCAACAGAATTGAAAGCTATTTGAGGCCGGAGAAAACACTGTTTTCCCAGCCTCTTATTATTAAGGAGGAACGAGCAAGTGCGAAAACGATGGTGGATAATTGCCGTAATCCTGGTTTTAGCGGTGGTCGCTGGCGGTGTCTGGCAGAATCATCGTCAGTCATCACCCGTGACGAAGACGACTGCCCAGCCACGCTATGTTGAAAAAAAGAGTGTCCGCCTGGTGGCAGTTGGTGATTCTTTGACCCATGGCCAAGGGGATGAGGAAAAGAAGGGCGGCTACGTTAGCATCATCAAGCATAAGATTGAACACCACTACCGTAAAACGACGGTAAGCACGAAGAACTACGGTGTCAGTGGTGACCGGTCTGACCAAATCCTGGCCCGTCTTAACTCCCAGCCTAAGATGCGGGCGAACCTCCGGAAGGCAGACGTAATCACGATGACGGTGGGTGGCAACGACCTGATGCAAGACCTTGAGGCCAATATCATGAACTCCCCCAAGACGGTTGACAAGGACGTTGACCAAGCAAAGAAGGTTTATGTCCGGCACCTCAACCAGTTACTCACGGCAGTTCGCAAACAGAATCCCCATGCACCGGTGTTTATTATGAGTATATATAATCCCGTTTACACCTACTTCCCGGACGTGGATGTGATTAACGATTCAATCGTAAAGTGGAACCAAACAACCCAAAAGGTGATGGGAAACTACCACAAGATGTATTTTGTAAATATTAACCACCTCATGTCATGGGGACAATACAAGACGGCGGACCAGCGTCAGCAGTTAATCCAGCAGGAAAAACAGGCTAACCAGGGAAAGGTTTCCCAGACCCGGCTGGTCAACATCATGCGGAACCGCGACCATAACTTAAACGAATATATCTCAACGGAAGATAACTTTCACCCGAACCATCGTGGTTATCAGCAGATGGCCAACCGCCTATTTAAATCAATGAAGGACCACAATAGTTGGGAATACGTAAAGAGGTAAAATAGCGAATGAAAAAGGAAACGAAAACGAAATCAATCAACTGGTGGAAGTGGGCGTTTATTGTCCTCGTTCTGGTAATTATAGTGGCGACCGGGACGGTAATCCACCGGGCCACCGCGCCGGCGCCCAGTCCCGCAGTTAGCAAGCCGGTTAAACCCAGTGATACTTCAGTCACCATTGAGTTGAATCGCCACCAGGTCAACGCCCTAGCGGCTAACTACCTTAACCGCTTCTTGAAAGGACAGAAGATTAAGTACAGCTTCCTGGTTGGTAAACAGTACGCCACTTTGACGGGTGATACCAAGTTTCTCGGTGCTAAGATTCGCTTTGCCATTAACTTTGTCCCGGTTAAGCAAAGCGATGGCAATGTCCTCTTGCGGGCTAAGGGCCTTTCTGTCGGGCGGCTTAATATCCCCATCAAGTTTGTGATGGGCTATATTGCCAAGAATTACAATATTCCGGACTGGGTAAAGATCAATGCCCAAAAGAAGACCGTCTTATTGGATCTGAACAAGTACAGTGAGAAGCGGGCATTAAAGTACCAGGCACAAGAAATCAATATGACAGAAGGACGGTTTAAGTTCTTGATAACCGTCCCAACTAAGTGATCAAGAGGAGGATATCGCATGGTTCGTGATAGTTTTTACCGTTATTTAATGACCCAACGTAACCCTAATTCTGCTGACGAAATTGAGCAGTTCGCTAATAACGCCTTTTTAGACTCGACGTTTCCTAAGCAATCAACCGACTTTGACGAGGTTTCGAAGTATTTGGAAGAAAATGCGGACTACCTACCATCAATGACGATTTTTGACGCCGCATGGCAAAAATACCTAGAAGAAAGAAATTAGGAGGGATAAAATGGCGACAATTCAATGGTTTCCTGGACACATGGCAAAGGCTTTGCGACAGATTCGTGAACAAATGCCCCTCGTTGACATTGTCTTTGAGTTAGTGGACGCACGGGTGCCATATTCTTCCCAAAACCCAGAAGTGGCATTAGCAGCCGGCAATAAGCCCCGGCTTTTAATAATGACCAAGACGGACTTGGCTGATCGTGACCGTCTGCAAGAATGGTTAGCGTACTTTGAGGAAAAGGGCCAGCCGGTTCTTGCCCTCGATTCACGGAAGCAAAACGTGGCAAAGATTGTCACCAAGAAGAGCAAGGAGATTTTGCAAGATAAGTTGGCCGAAGAAAGGGCCAAGGGGTTAAAGAAACGGCCCATTCGGGCAATGTGTGTCGGGGTGCCGAACGTTGGTAAGTCGACCTTGTTAAACCACTTGGTTAAAAAGAACGTAGCACAGACGGGGAACCGTCCCGGCGTAACCACCGGGCAGCAGTGGCTGCGGTCATCAGCTGAGTTGGAACTTTTAGACACCCCCGGAGTCCTGTGGCACAAGTTTGCCAGTCAGAAGCAGGGGGTCATGTTGGCTCTCTCGGGGGCAATCAAGGATAGCCTTTATCCTAAAGATGATGTTGCCCTGTTCGCCTTGAAATACCTCCGCCTTTACCAGCCCGAAATGTTGAAGAAACGCTACCGGCTAACCGACCAAGACCTGGCAGAAAAGGTTAGCGACCCCGACTTGCTGTTAGTGATTACTCAGAAGATGGGCTTTAGGGATGACTACGACCGGGCCAGCGAACGGTTGATCTTTGACCTACGGAAGGGAAAACTCGGGCCCATCACTATGGAGATTCCCGCAGACCTAAATGAGGATGGCATCAATGAGTAAGCAGACAGTAAGTGAGATTTCGCAGCTCTTAGATACAATTGATAGCCTGAATGACCCGCGCCTCAAGGCTTGGCAGGCTGATCCCCGGAAGGGTGTTCAGCAGGCCTTACAGCGCCACCAGCGGCGCATTAAACGGCAGGTCAGGGCCTATCAGGCATTCAAGCAGCGGTTTAAGTATGAGAATGCCCTCTGGAAAAGCGGGGTGCGCTACGTTGCTGGAATGGACGAGGTCGGCCGGGGCCCCCTGGCCGGTCCAGTTGTCACCTGTGCGGTAATTCTAAGCCCTGACTTTGACCTGGTTGGGGTGACCGACTCCAAACAGCTGACTCGTCATGAGCGGGAACAACTTTATTTACGGATCGTTGACGAGGCCGTCGAAGTCAGCATTGCGGTTAATGACCCGCAAACAATCGACCGGCTTAACATCTACGCGGCAACACAGGATGCGATGATGCGGTCCATCAAGAGTTTAAACCACCAGCCGGGCCACTTGATCGTTGATGCTGTTCCACTACCCTTTGATTATCCGCAAACGACTTTAATCAAGGGTGATCAAAAGAGTATCAGTGTTGCGGCGGCCAGTATTGTTGCTAAGGAGTACCGTGACCACCTAATGCTTGATTACGACCGGGTTTACCCAGGTTACGGCTTTGCGGAAAACATGGGTTATGGCACCAAAGAACATTTAGCCGGACTAAGGAAATATGGTGTCTCGCCAATTCACCGGCGATCGTTTAAACCGGTTCCTAAATTTTTATAGTGCAAATGAAGAAGAGTCTCGTATCTATTAGGTAGGAGGCTTTTTTATTATGAAACAAATACGTGAATTTCTACTACGATTGAACCTATGCCGTGGGATCGGCTACAAGACAAAGTATCGCTTATGGCGAGTTGCCGACCAGTACGAATGTTACGATGACATCAACGAACTACTTACCCACATTCGGCTGAGTGACCGGGAACAAGAAGCATTGGTGAATAACTGGCCAAGTAAGGAACTAGATGCGGCAGTTGCCCGTAACCAGGCTTTCCCCTATGTCACCATTGCGGATGACCAATACCCGGAACAGTTACGCGAGATATTTGCCCCACCAATCGTTCTATACTACCAGGGAAACCTCAGCCTGCTCCAGTTACCCACGTTAGCAGTGGTTGGTGCCCGGGATATGTCGGCGTACGGTGAAGCGGTGTTACGGGGGATGCTTCCCCACATTGTAAAGCGGCAAATTGTCACCGTCAGTGGACTGGCGAAGGGAATTGATGGAATGTGTCACCTCATCACCCTTGAGCATGGCGGGAAGACGATTGGAGTCATTGGCTGTGGATTGGACCAGGCGTACCCCCGGGAGAATGCTCACCTACAGGCCAAAGTCGCAGAGGCCGGCCTCGTCCTCACGGAATACGGACGCGGTGAACCACCAGTGGCCTATCATTTTCCGGAAAGGAACAGAAAGAAGCACTGACGATTGGCTTAATACCAGCAATGTCAGTGCTTCACAAACTTTTAATTTAGCTAAAAGGGGCACAAAAGGGGAAAACTACATTGATTTAATGATTCCATCGTATTTTTCTTTTGCTTTCTTCGTTACATGAAGGTAGACTCTTGAAGTTATCTCTGAGTCACTATGTCCCAAACGGTTTTGGATTATATATAAGGGTACACCCATTTCGGCTAGTTTGCTAACATGAGTGTGACGGAAAATGTGTGTAGATAAAGGCTTATTTATCCCTAAGTTTTTCTTGCAGATTCGCAGAACCTGATTGAGGGAATCGATTAAAACAAAGTGCCCTTTTATACTAAAAAGCAGATCATTCTGCTTTTTACCCGCTGAAAGCTCTTTATATATCTCTACTGCTCGATCGGGGAGCAAAACAGTCCTATAACTGGTATTTGTTTTTGTAATCGGGCTTTTATACTGCTCTGATAGCTTTAGCCCGTGATATACAAGGGTTCCATGCACATCTGCATAGTAATCTTCCCCTTTCTTATAGATATTGTGTACGTATAGGGTAGCTGCTTCGCCGATGCGCATTCCTGTTAATGCTTGCCATTCGAAAATAGACCGATATACGTGTGCATAAGGGGAGTTAGTTTTTTCTTCTATGAAGTTTAAGACAGCTTCAAGCTCATTATCTTCCAGAAACTTTTCCTCGGTGGTAGGGGCATGTCGATTTTTTGGCCAGTTGATTTGAAGATTGGCCGTTGGAAGAGAAGATATATAGTCATGCTGGTAAGCGTACTTCATAATGTGATTCATCTTCGCTTTAAGCTGAATCACGAAGCTCTTATCGTAGCTTTCTTTATACAGCATATCTTCATATGTGTTGATAAGATATTTAGGCGTTATTTTGCTAACAAGGGTATCTGCACCAATCCTAGATAGAATCTGTTTTTTGTAAGTTTTCCACGAGTAATAGGTACCAGATAGCACTTGCTTTTTGTAAACTGGCTCCCATTCAGTGATAACCTGTCCAAGCGTAACGCCTTTTTTTATCTTGCCGTCTTGGATATGCATCAGTTTATCCTGTATTTTCTTCTCTAGTCTTATCTGAGCCCGTCTACGGGTTGTATTGGTGTTCTTATCCATCGTGACGGAAACTTTGTTGTAACGGCCCGTGAGAGGATTTTTATATTGTTCACGGAATTTGTATTTGCCGTCTTTAGTTTTCTCGATCCACATAATTTTTCCTCCTTTCACCGAATGTGTGTTCTTTTGGGGTGCTTTTTAAACCGGTCGATTTCGACCGGTTTAAATTAGTGACCATAAATTGCATTAACTTTTGACTTCATGTTGGGGTCTTGCTGACCTGTTGGACTATTAACGGCCCATTCGGTGAGTTCGTCTTCACCATTATCGCCAACGAGCATGTCATAGTTATTGTCTGAATGGCTACTTTAGTAAACTATAGAATTCTTCAAGACTGATAATCTTAGTCCCATATTCCTTTGCCTTAAGTTCTTTGGAGCTGTGAGTGCCGTCGGTTAATCTATCGCTAACTTGGGTACCATCAATTAAGTAATTTGTTAAATGGGAAACAGCACTAGTATACTTACCACCATTAAGTTTTATTTTATCGATCAGTTCTTTTCTTGAAACGCCGGTGAATTCACCAGTAATAGCAAATCTTAATCCGTCCAGCTTCTTGGAGTGTGATTGGCTTATATACACTCGTTCTAAATCGCCATTTCTTAAGTGCTGATAAACAAGTGCATTAGTTTCACAATCTGCTAAAGCATTATGTGATCTGTTTTGTATTCCGAAGTAATTCTTTAATGTTTCGAGATTATAATGGTCAAGATTTAGCGATTTCCTAGCTAACGGCCATGTATCAAGAACATAGTAATCTTCCACTCCAAGGCCACTATTAATCAACATTGGTATATCAAATCTAGCTATATTGTGACCAACCCATGGCAGATCGCCAACAAAATTTAAAAAGTCACGTTTTACTTCTTCAAATCTGGGCTTATCTTTTAAAAATTCTTCTGTAATTCCAGTTTTAACAGAGGCGGCTCTTGATATCGGAACAGTAGGTTTAACGTATTGATTGTAACTGCTAACTTTTTTATCATTAACAAATTTAACCGCTGAGATTTGTGTTATTTGATCAGTGTGTCTATTTAGTCCAGTGGTTTCTAAGTCTACAACAACAAAGCTATACAATTTTCTGCGCAACTTGTGAACCTTGGGAGCTAAGCAAACTGGTCTATCCGATTTTTTTGTTTTTTTAACAGAAAGTGTTGGTTCAATGCCATTTAGAGTTACACGTGTATGGATTCCATGTCTGGTATTTTCGGGCTTCGGGATTTTTTGCTCGTGAATAGTAGGGTTTGATGGTTTCTTCAGCTCTTGAGGCTTAGTATTTTCTTCTGGAGCTTTCTTAGCTTCTTTATCGTCTTTGCTAGTGGTATGGTTGTAGTCTCTATCTCTTTTAAAGAGAACATTAAAGCCACCCTTTACGAGCGAAACAATTAAGTAAGAGCCATACACGAATATTAGTACTGCATATATTTCTGCTACAACTTGACCAAAGCTTACGTTGATGAGAGTGGCCATAATAGATAGTACAAAACCAGCAATTAAGAAGACTATTGCATGGATAATTTGTTTTTTTATTTTCTGCATTTGCTTTTATTTATATAGGATTTGTGTTTGAGCGTGACTAAGACTGACTGCATTATCTGAATAAGTGCTAAATTTAATATCAACAATTTCGTAGCCTTTACCTTGCATATCGTCTAGTAGGGCATTGATTTGATCATCATATTCAAAAAGTTCTTCACCATTTTTATCGAAACCAAGTTGTGTACTGATCGTCATAACATGTACATTCCCGTTTTTAGGTTGATACTCTACTTGTAGATTCTGACTAGAGTGATTAAATAATCCCATAACAAAAATCCTCCTAATAGCTTTTAACGTCGATCACGTTTGGACGTGTTTCAGTTAGCGAGTTGCCTTTTGAAAATAGTCTTGTATTCTCTCCGTGACTCTCTGATAGCCCAACTTTCAGCAACCTTTGTGCTGAATTTCGTCCCGTCTGAGAGGTCTCCATAATCGAAGTCGGAGTGAACACACTCGTGCAATGCAGTAACCAGCCAGTCCAATTCGGGCTGGTTTTCGTTTATGTATACGTCGTTCCCATCTATATGGCCGTGATAGTGTGGGTTGGGAACGTCAATCATATAGAAGCGTAATTCGGGGTGTTTATCCTCGATCTTTTCTAAGTCTGACATTTCCATAGTAATCACGACCTAAACACGACGACGGTTCTTCATAGCGATCTTTACCATTTCGATAATGTCTTTACGTTCTTCATCACTCACTGATGGGTCAATTGAATAAGCGATTAACTTTTGATTTTCGGTTAGACCATCATCGCTTTTTCTATTTTGGGTTCTGCCAAGCAAATAATCAGCAGAGACATTAAGAAAATTGGCTAGTGCATCTAGAGTATTAGCATTAGGAACAGCTCGTCCACTTTCCCATGCGGTTACGGTTTGCTGAGTAACATGTACTCCCTTAGCTAGATCAGTTTGGGTGAGTTTCTTCTCTTTTCGAAGCTCCTTAATAATTTGCCCCGTTTCCATTCCTCATACCAGCTTCCTTAGATTCTATTTAACAACTATTATGGTTTTATTATAGGCAATTATAAGGTATTTTAGTAGTAAATATAAAAATAATTAGTTTTTTGTATTGCATTTATATAGTTTATGTGTATAATAGAAAATGTAAGTTAAGCAAAGGGAAGGAGAGATGATATGACAGACACGCTTAAGTCAATGCGAGTGTCAATGGGATTTACCCAAAAATCACTTGCAGAAAAAGTAGGTGTAAGTCCTATAACAGTGTTCCAATGGGAACATGGGAAATATAAGCCAACGCCTTCCGTGATGCCAAAACTTGCGGAAACGTTGGGAGTATCCCCCAGGCGTTTATTTTTTATCATAAATAACAAATAAACTTTATAAAGAGTCAGAAAATAGGCTAAAAATATATAGTTTATGAGTTAAGAGGCGATTAGATGGAAATAGTTGAGGCAATAAAAAAGGCGAATGCCAATCAGGGTATTCGCCGTAAGGAATGGGGAAATGTATATATCATTCCAACCGATTCATCAAACTGTTGTGAACTTTACATTAACGATCAGTTTCGCAGTAGTCGCTGGAATCCAAAACGAGAGGACTTGATTGCCAACGACTGGATACTGTGTGATGCATATAAGGCTACTGACCATATTCTTCCAAAAAATTACGACCCTGCTCAGTTAGTCCACTAGCAAAGTATGCTGTGACATTGTTTCCTGAATAGGAATTTCCAAGAATATAGCCGTAGCTCAGCAAGGATCGCATTGCAGTGTTGATGACATCGTTGGGATATTCATGCTTTAAGACATCGTTTGTTATTTCCACTTCATGATTTTGAGAGTAACCACTGAGAAATGACAATATGTCTAACATACATTCACCAAGCATTTCCATATAATCACCTCCTTTCACAGGAGATGATTCAAGTATAGCAGAGGGGAGTTGATGCAATGGACAAGCAAAATAAAAAGGAGCCCGTTAAGGCTCCTGTAAAAATTGACGAAAAGGAAGCAAAGAAATCGTTAATTACTTTTCGTCAAAGTCTAAAAAGCGTGCAATTGAATTTTTAACTAAGTTATCCATGCGCTGTTACTGATAAACATGTTCAACATTCAATGGAATTTCATCTTTACTTGTACTTTGACTGACTGCGATATCCCGAAGCTGTTTCATAAAATCAGGGCTATCAAACTTATCATTAAAGTCTTGAATGAATGTTTCCCATTCTTTATCAAATTCGTCGTGTGTCATAACGTTCACCTCCTCTCATAGGAGATGATTCAAGTATATCAGAAGGGAGTTGATGCAATGGATAAACGGTCAACACTGGAAGGAAAAATAGTTGAGATTGCCGGAAAAATCATCGGAATGGTAGTTGAGGAAAAAGAAAAAACATTGCTAATTCGGCAAGCACGTGATAGTGGTGATGAAATCGTGCTATTGGAAAAAGCAATGTATTTTGAAAAGACTTCCGTTATTAATTGCTACTGGATTAAAGTTGCTAATCCCGACAAGTCAATTAGGGAATTACCGGTTAAGCCTTTGAGCGTTAACTGTGACATTTTCTGAGTCTTCCTTGAAGACAACGTTGTCGACGGTATATTTATCGTCCAATTTGGTGATGATAATGTCACCACGGCTTGGCACGCTGGCTAGTTTTGCGTGGTCGACTTCTTTACCGTCTATGTTTATGAAACAAAGAACCATAATAGTCACCTCTTTTTATAAGAAGATGATTCAAGTATATCAGAAGGGAAGTGATGGAATGCAGTCAGGAATAGTGATGACAGAGCAAGGCCTAAAAGACTACGGCCGCAGCATTGCAGAAGAAACAGCTAGGAAAATTATTCAGCAACTTACTGAGCTTGGGGCCATAGCCGAGCCTGAGCCTGAGTATCTAAGCTCAAAGGATGTGAGAAAGAAGTACGGGATTGGTAACATGACTTTGTGCAAGTGGCGTGACTTAATCGCTGATGAGTATGGAGATACCAATCCTATCTATCACAAGACGGGCAACAAGATCTATCATAACCCGGTTCTGCTTGATAAGTGGGTCATGGGTCAGCTCAAGGCAAAAGAAGAGCGTAAGAAGATTGACCCACGTATGGAGGATATGTAGATGTTCACTTTTGTATTTAGTTTGCCAGCGATCGTGCTGGCGGTGTTCGGACTTTACAAAATCTTTTCTGGGAGGTGAGATCATGAAATACTTTGCAGGTTTTGCACTCGGCGTTGCGATGACGATTAGCATGATGTACGGCTTTTTCACAGTTTTCTGCATCTGCTTGTTTGTCAGTTTTGTTCTAGCGCTTAGCGTATGCAAGCCGATGATGGACGACGAAGGCAAAAAGAAAAGCGCTAGTGCCCGGCAGCACTAACGCTCAAAAATAAATCAACTACAAGGAGATTATAACACATGATGGATGAAAAAGAAGAGGCCTGTGAATGGATTGTAGCCTTTAAGCACAACCTCAGAAAGGCTATTTTTGAAGATTACAGAGTTACGGTCGGTGATACCCAGACCGTCGAACATTACTACGAAGCACAGGCAAGCTTCGATCGTGAGCTTTGCAAACGAATGGGGTGGGATTATGAATAAAAAATATAGGAAAAGCCTTGTGCCAGTTACAAGAATCGTAGTTGTCCGTGAAGGCAATATATACGTGCCTGGTGAATACGATTTAGTCAAAACAAAACTTCAGGCAGCCAAAAAAGGTGAAACCCCCATTCGTGGGTATTTTGAACTTAGCGTCTTCTCGTGGATTACAAAGCAAAGGCTCAAATCTGGCATTTTAAAAATTAAGAAATCCTATAACGATTCTAGTTATTCTGACTTGATGACGGTGGAAAGAAAAACTATCCAAAACAGTAAGGTCACTTCAATTAACCAATGTTCATGGGAAGAAGCCCCTACTAGAATATACCTCGCTAGGCCTGACGATCCTTGGACCAAGGACTTACTAAAGTGGCTTGTTAAAAATAATTTAATGAGCCCTAAATCAACTGACTGAATACCTTTATTTAAGGAGAAAAAGCAATGAACAACATTGATTGGGACGACTTGCAACGACAATATGACGAATCAAATCCATATTGTCCATGGATTGAAGATGAACCTAGCTGGTATGACAAGCAACGTGAAAAAGAAGAGTACCAAGCAGATATGGAGGAAGAGTAATGGAAGAAAAAACTAAACGGTTAGAGTCGGAGGAAGACTTATACAAGGCACTTTATTGGCGACACCAAATTGAAATGGAACAACAAAAGGACGACAAGCAGCGGCAAAAAGAAATTGACGAAACAAATAGTTGGTACGAACCGGCACGAGACCAACGTCAAAATGCCTTGGGCTATGTCAACTCACTGATTGACGATTTCTTTATGCGCCAGTACGAAAAAAATCCTCACTATCGGTATCGTTCACGTAATGGTTCTGTTTCTAAACGTGAGATTACTACGTTTAATCATGACGATAGCAAGCTCCTAACTCATATTCCTAATAAGTTCATTGCAACAAACCCAAAGGTTAAATGGGGCGAATACAAGAAGACATTAACGGCCACCGACGATGGGCGTGCTGTTAACGAAGATGGCGAAATCGTTGACGGTGTGACTACCACTAAAGGTATCAAAGTAATTATTAAATCACCGGAGGAAGAAAGGTAATGGTAGAAGCCGCTAAATCAACCGAGACCGATAAGCAGGAGCTTTTTAAGGCACTAGCTCAGTTCCACCAGAATTTAAAGCAACCTAGTAAGGACGCTAAAAACCCTTATTTTAATAATGACTATGTATCACTAGAAGGAGTACAAAAAGCTGTCGATGAAGCCTGCAAAGGCACAGGACTGACCTATACACAACTGGTCTTTGATGACCCTAAAGGAACCGGAAAATCGGTTATGACAGTAGTCCTTCATTCAAGTGGTCAGTCATTGAAAAGTGGAGCTTTAACTCTAGTACCACAAAAGAAAGACCCACAAGGATATGGGTCGGCAATCACATACGCTAAGCGTTATCAGCTAGCGGCTATCTTTGGGATTAGTTCAGAACTTGACGATGACGGTAATGATAGCTCTCAAACCGCTCAAAAGGTTATGCAACAACGTAATTATCAACAACGTGGATACCAGCAAAACAGATACAACAACGGAGGCAATAATCGATGATTTACACAGCATTTAACGGACGTTTAACTCGCAACCCAGAACAAGGCCAAACCCAACGAGGCACTCAATATGTGACCGTGAACGTTGCCACAGATAGTTCTCGTCGTGACCAGAACGGTGAATACCTTACTACGTTTGTACGTGTCACGGTATGGGGACAACGTGGCGACTTCGTTCTACAACACTTTGTAAAAGGTGACCCTATCTTTGTAGCAGGTGAGCTTGTTCTCACCACCTACCAGACACGGGAAGGCGAACAACGGTCTTCACTAGAGCTAACGGCTGACAACGTTGGTTTCGTGCCACAGGCTCCTAAGAACCGTGCTCCACAAGCCCCACAACAAACACCACAAATGATTAATCGTCAGGCCCAACGTCCACAGCAGAATGCACCACAAGCTCCGCAAGGACAAAATATTAACTATCCACAAGCACCACAGCAAAATAACCAACCGCAGGGGCAACCTAACAACGCTGGCACACAATACGACCAGCAATCTTTAGACAACTTAGAACAGAATCTACCATTCTAGCTTATGTTACCCGGTAAAGCGTACTACCAAGACGGACGCTGGGTGATTCTCTTAGACGAGGAACCCAACTTTGACAGGGTACGCACGCTCAATGATGGCAAAAGTAATGGTGCCCCGGTGCAAGTAGAGTTTACTGACCCTCGTAAGGCTCGCCCCAAACAACGGGCACTCTTCTTTGCCTTGCTTGGTGATATTAGCAAGTGGTCAGGTGTTCCGGTTAAGTGGTTGAAAGAATACTTCTACACACGATACACGGTAAAAACTGCTGGTAAGGAAATTAGTCTAGCAAATGATACTCAAAGTACGGTAACGGACGCTACTGTACTTCTCGACGACGTAATCAGATATGTATTTGAGTTTAGTGTACCTATCAATGAAGCTTACCTGCTGCTTCCCAAAGACGAGAACATCTTTCAATACGAATGTATCAAGCACCGTGATTGCCTTATCTGTGGCCGTCACGCTGATATACACCACTTGGAAGACGTTGCAGGTAATAACGTTGGCATGGGTCGAAACCGTCGCTATATGGACCATACGAAGTCCAGACTGGTTGCTTTATGTAGGAAGCACCACAACGAGATTCACCAAGTAGGAACAACCAAGTTTTGTCAGATACACCATTTAACGAATATCGGAATCAAAGTTGATGCAGCAACGCTTAAAAGGATAGGAGTGCAAGGGAATTATGGTAAAGATTAGGCGTGACAAATCAAACCATGTAACGATACTTGACCAGCAACTAGTTCGTGACAGTCGACTATCTTGGAAGGCACGAGGCATTTTTGCCTACTTATGGTCACAGGCGGACGAATGGGAGTTTAGTGAAGTTGAAGTATCCCGACACGCTAAAGACGGCAGAGATTCATTGCGCTCCGGTTTAAACGAGCTTGAACAATATGGATATTTAGATAGAAAACGTGTCAGGAACAACGCGGGCCAAGTAAGTTCTTCCAAGTGGATTTTGCACGAGAAACCTATGTTGGAAAATCACACACAGGAAAATCCTACACAGGAAAACGGCACACAAAGATACCATCAAGAGAAGATAACATCAAAGAAAGATAACATCAAAAGAAGTAATAGTCAGGCAGGGCCTGACAACACCTCCCACATTCGTAAAGAAGTCATTGAGTATCTCAATCAGAAGCTAGGAACTAGCTATAAATCAAACGCTTCTAAAAATAAGACAGTTATCAATGCACGGGTTAACGAAGGCTACACAGTAGAAGATTTTAAAACCGTTATTAATAACAAGGTCAACGATTGGGGCAGTGATTCTAAAATGTCTAAATATCTTAGACCAGAGACACTGTTCGGAACGAAGTTTGATTCTTATCTAAACGAAAAACAAATCAACAGTCAGCAACCTACTCACCAAGGAAAGGATTGGTTCGCTGGTTTTAATAGGGAGTGATAGATATGGAAGCTATTGGTTCCTTTATCAATATGAAACAGGTACGTGAGCTCGCTAAGCGTAACGGAGCTAACGTAGACGACCCTAACCTAACCGATAACGTTAAAGATTATAGGCAGGGTATTTATCAAACGTGGGTTAAGTCTGCTAAGCAGAATAAGAATGACTACTACAACTCACTATCACTATATGACGGTGGGCAGAAGGTGTCGTTTGAATTCTCACTGTGGAAACCAGAGCTGCAAGCAAACGTCCAGAAAGCAAAAGACGTTGGCAATCAGGCGTTCATGTTGGCTAAGCAAATGCTAGAGAAACCAATGAAGGTTGTTATGGTTGGTGGCCCCGGAGTAGGGAAGACGTCGCTAGCTTTAGCAATGCTAAGCACTCTAAAAGAACATGGCAAAAGCACGCTGTTTGTGTCGAGTGCTGAGTTTACAACTATGTACGGCGAACGATACGACTACCCGGATATTAAAAAACGCCTAGAGAGTGTCTCTAAGGCGATGAAAGAGGTAGATGTATTAGTTATCGATGACTTCGGTACAGAAGGCGGTGTGCGTTCTGAGAGGGCTGTTAGACGTGACGTTATGTCTGAATTAGAGCACGTTGCCAATGCCCGCTTTGATATTCAGAACAACCGCACACTAAAGAGCACCATCGTGACGACAAACAACAACATTCAGGAGCTACAAAACATTTACAGCCCCAAGATGATTAGTCGGTTAATGCCACATAAGGCAGCTAATCAAATCATCTTTGACGGACTAGAAGATATGAGGGAATGACGTGGAACATTTTGGAAAGAAAGTAAAACTAGACGGGTACACCTTTGATTCACAGAAAGAAGCACAGTTCTATCAAAGGTTTATCAAAGACTGCGGTCATAGATATAAAGTCCACCCGTCTTATCCGCTACTAGATAAGTGTTTGGTTGGTGGTTATGATATGAAAGCACACGGCTACCGACCAGACTTTGTTGTCTACGACTGTGATGAAGTAGCACACGTCTATGACGTTAAGACGTCGCTAGATAATCGTGCAGTAGACGCTTCGGCGAAGTTACGCTTCGCAATCAAAGGTATCTATGGGAAAAACATTACGGTAGGAAAATCCCAAAGGGAATGATACTGGTTTTCCTTGACGGCAATAAAAACAATTTCGACATAAACAACATTGCCACTATTACACGAGCAGAATCACTATATCTTACCGACCATCATTTGTGGTTCAAAGATACAGAGCTGTCTAAGACTGGTACGTTGATTGCTAAGGTTGCTGTCAAAGCTAAGGAGAAATCTAGGAACGTGAAAAAGAAAGTAACTGTTTATTTGGACGATGGTCATACTGCTATTGCGCATGATTGTACTCTGCAACAATTTATAGACTCATTGAAGAAAACTCGCTTTAAGCAATTCATGGTTGCAAATAACGCAATGCTAAACGTAGACCATGTTGTGAAGGTTGTTGAGGAAGATGAGTGACGAGGAATTAGTCGGATATGGATTTAAGGAGTGAGAACTTGGGAAAGTTGATGGCTACTATAGATTTATTCCTTGTAGCGATTTATATAACCACGACAAGTGGAACGGAATTGACGAACCTCTTTCTAGCTCTTTCGATTATTAACTTGGCGGTAATTATTAGTGGAATGAGGTGACAACAATGGAAAAAGAAACAGACATGGGTCAAGGATTCATGATGAATAGTGAAAAAGGAATCACGAAAGACGGCAAAGTTGTATTTACGCAAGACCAATTAACCGCACTAATTCTTTACTACGACTTATGCAAAGACATTAGGACACAAATATTCGCCGGTGGTTTTGGCGAAGTGTTTGAGAATTTTTTTAAAGGAGAAAAGTAATGATCAAAAATTATATGGCAAGCCAGATTAACTGACCTATTAAAGAAACACCAACGATTACCGAACAGCAAAAGAATTGTCCGTACTGTCACCCTGGAAGCAAGATTAACGGTATTGAGGCTTGGTATGACGGTGAATTGGCTTTAGGAGAAGTGTTAGACGCTGGCGACTATATCGAGCTTTACTTTAACCCAGTTAATCAGTATTTAGATGCTGAAGGTGAAGATTCTCTCTTTGTTGATGTGAAGTTTTGTCCTTGGTGCGGGCGTCCATTAAACGAGGAGGAAAAACAATGACGATTGAAGAAGCTATTAAGGCCATGCAGAATAAACAACATGTTTATTACATGGGTGACTGCTATGACATCATTTACTGCAAGCAGAGCACGACAGGTGATGTTGCAATAGTACAGCGGCGGTCACTCAATAACCGTTTTGGCCCGGTTCCAATTGAACCAAGGTATTTAAGTTTGGAGGCGAATCATGTTTGAGCGAATCATGATTATAACGATAGTTACGCTGTGGGTGATAATGACGACTGTAGTTATCGTGCAATGGGCAATATGGCTAGTAGGAAATATTATGCATTTGTTTTTTTAAGAGGTAGAGAATGAAACATCAAGCAGAGGAAGAACTACTAAAGACGCTGAACGGGCAGTTAAACGAACTGCCGGGCGTTGCTAAAACGATGGTGCAACAGTATCAAATGTCAGCGATAGTTTTATCGATATTAAACGGTGTGCTATTTATTGCGGCACTGGCTGCCACGATATGGTTATCGGTATTTTTCTATAAAAAGTACCATAGTGATGATGATGACTATTACTATTACAGTTTAGGGCTTACTTTCTCCGCGTTGTTAGGGGGAATTCTAAGTCTAGGATTACTTTGTACACTAAGCATAAACATTATCCATGCTTGTGCACCAATTGCTTCGATTGTTAGTAGCTTAATAGGAACTAATTAGAAAACAAAAAAGGCGCTCACCTGGAGCACCCCTTGAGATATAAATAAAACCAATTTAATTATATCACAAGGAGCGGGGAACGTTGGTAGACAGTGTATTTGGTAATCTTGACCGCAAACGAACAACGGAAGCATTTAAGCAATATTTGAAGGAATGGAAGAAGTGGAAACTTAAAGCACTACAACGTTTCCCAGCTGTGGGATCGCCTAGTATGGACGGGCAACCTAATGACGGTACGCCACACGACCCTGACGCTCGGTTTGTTAGTTTCTCAGAAGCTAGCTATCAGTATCAAACACGGGTTAAATGTTGCACGGTATTGATGAGTGTAGGTGAAGAAGAAGAAATACTAGGTGATATCTTACTGCACCGTTTTATTAAGGGCTGGTCAGCGGTAAGAACGATGAATTACATTAATGAGAAATATAACGCTTATATGAGTGATAGAACCTTTAATGTTAAGCAGGAACAAGCGTTGTGGGAAGGAGCATTGATGTGTCCAGATGATTCTGTCCGAATACGAAAATAAAAGGCTGCAGATAATCTGCGCATTAATTGCGGAAAGCCTGCATAAAGTCAGCAGATTACGGCCGAAAATCCATCGTATTATGATATTGTTCGATAATTTAATCGAACTCATGATTACTAAATACACGACCTGAACAACGTCGTTAAAAGGTTCTATATACGTTGTTGATGAAGATGTTCTGCGTATACTCACATATACTCATGATCTCGTGTTAGACGTATAACCGGAACGGTGGAAAACCGTCTTGATTAGTGTGAGTCTATAATCCGGCTTTCACCCGGGAATACAATTTGATGTCATTAGAATGCTTTTAATAATTAATCTCCCTAAAATAAATTAAGTAAAGTCACTATGCAGTATCAATCTTTCCCGGGTGTCCGGCGCAATGCGCAAAGAAGCTCGCAATCTGCTTCAACGGCTTGGGGTTGCACGGTAAGGCAAGCTAAGATTACCCTTTGCATTTGGAAGAGCAGTAGATACTCTACGGAGCCTGCTGCGGGGTAACGCCTTACATTACGCTGATGTGTGAAGCAGAAAACTCACTGCAATGTGCAGGGTTGGGTGCTGTTCATGGTCATTATGGGTTACCATAAGGCGGTTCGATTCCGCCCATCAGCATTGAGCAACGCATCATTTCACTGAGTGGTCAGAGGAGTTCAGTTGCTCGAAATATCACCCAAGCCTAGTCATTTGACTGGGCTTTTTGTATTATTGTTTTGGGTGATATATATGGACAAAAAAGAAGAACTTAAAGCAATAATGGAGCATCCTGAGTATATGCTAATTGCTGAAAATAAGACATTAAAGCAGAGAATTAATTCTAAAAAGATAGGAAAGGAGGATGTCAAAAAAGCCGTGGCAGTAACAGCTAAAAATAAAGGTAAATCTTTAGTTTCGGATGTATTGAATGGTAAATGGTTCGATCTAGTATATGACTTTGTAAATACAGGTGAGCAATTAAGAGATAAGCTAGATGATGCTAAAAAAATGCGTTTAATTGGTGAATGTTTGCAAAAGTCAGATAACCATGAAAAAATGTTGAACAGCCTTGTTGATTTGATTACTAATCCATATGGACTGACGTTATATTTGAAAATAGTTAACTTGCTTTCAGAAGCTCCAGTAGACGGCGATATGCTTGATATACTGTCCGATTATTTAAGTAATCTTGCAAAGGAAGATAACTTAGAAAAGGCATTTTCAAGAAACAAAACAATTCTAAACTTGATTGATAAGTGTTCCCCTCAGGCGTTAATTCTTTTAAGAAGGGCTGATGAATGGCCTTTGGTAAAAGGAGTAAAGGTTTTAGAAATAAATAACGGCTATGTTCAAGGGGACAATAGTCGGCCAATTGCTAAATCTTTTGTAGAAGCTAAGCAATTTAGTTCAATACCAGTTGATGATATGCAAATGGCCATTATTGATTTAGATACAAATGGATTAGCTAAATTAGTATATGGTACTATGATGTCCAATCCATCAAGGAAAATTACAGTTGAACAGTTAACTGATTTAGGTAGGATTGTTAGAGAAGCAATAACGAGAAAGTAGATAATCATTAATTGAAGTCAGCCTAGCGCTGGCTTTTTTGTTTGGGGAGGCAATATAAATGGACATAAAAACACTATTATTCAAACTAAATCAAATCGATTGTGTTATAGCAACTTGTAAAGATTCATTTCTAACAATTAGAATGCTAAAGTTTAAGCCTTTATTTGTAGACCTTGCGAGCGATACATATAACGTAAACTACTTGCCACCATTGCCTCCGGTAGAATGGATGCAATTAGCAGGACGAAGAGATTATGACAGATGGCATGAAGTCTTTAACGTGCTAAGAAAATATTATGAGTCAGCCTAGCGCTGGCTTTTTTTATTGGAGGAATACATATGATTGGAAAGGTAATCTTATTCATCTTCTTAGCGGCCATTTGCTACTTCATCTACAAAACGTGGAGTGAACGCTGATGAAAAACACTAAACGCTTTGGCCTGGTATCAAGCTGGCAAGAGTATCTAATGCTATGCCGTGCCGAGAGGCATATGAGACAAAAGAAAAAGCCGACAGGTCAACGCTTGCCGGCTTTTAAAGTGGGTAAAAATATTAAACACTAAGTTTTTCTTTCAATGCAGTTGTCATTACTTCACTGAAGTTAATGCCATTTTCCTTACCTAATTCGTTCAAGTAATTAGGAATAGTAATGGTTTTTTTGATTACCTTGTTATCATGCTTGCGTTTATATTCTGAAACGTTAACGGTGACAAGGGTAACGGTTGCATCATCCTTAGCTTGAGGCAATTTGGTATTTGACTCAGGTAACTTATCTTCGAGGGAGTAAGTACCGATGTAGTCTTTTGCCATTTCCATTGCATCTGCAATTGACTTGCCTTCAGTTATTCCATCAATATCTGGAATTTCGACAAAGTAAGGGTAGTCGCTGTCATCGTCTTTAGTAATGATAATTGGAAATACTTTAATCTCGTCCATAGTGATCCTCCTTAAATTTGGTACACAAAAGTTTGGCTCGATTAGGAGCCTTGCCTTTGCTATTTCAGGTTGAATTTTCTTATCAAAGCGTTATAGAGCTTATCGCTGAACTTCGGGTGACGTGGTAGTTGGGTTTTAATTTTACCGTTTGACCAAATATCATGGTTGCCACCGTGTCTTACGAAATACCAGCCATTGTCTTTGAACTTCTTTACAACCTTGCGACGTTGTACCAAATAGTTCACTTCCCTTCAACACTTATTATAATACACGTATTTAATACGTATGTCAATATGCTAATATATATTTAGCACATATTTTTAAGGCGATAGTATTAGCTACCGTCTTTTTTTTATGGAGGTAATACATATGCAATGGTTAGCAATCATACTAACGGCACTATTCGTAGCCGCTAAGCTGGTTGAATTAATTAGTTGGAGTTGGTGGTTGGTATTCTTACCAGCATTAATCTACTTAGGTATCTGGCTGCTGTTCTTTATCGTAGCGTTTGTGGTAGCAATGATGGAGGATTACTGATATGTCTAAGTATAGACGGTGCAGGCAGCCTGGTTGCCATGCGATGGTTGCATTCCCTAATCACTATTGCACTAAGCACTTCGAACATGAGGCTGAGTACCTAGCTAATAGGCAGCGTTGGGCACGTAAGCACGCCGAACAATACCAGCACCATGATAAGAGATATGCTAAGCACTACAATACTGTGACTCGTAATCGTAATGAAGAACGTAGTGAACAGTATAAGTTCTATCGTAGTAAACAATGGGTCGACTTAAGGCAATCGGTGTTAGACCGTGACCATTACCTATGTCAATACTGCAAAGCATATGGCAAGCTAACACCAAACAGCAAAACAGTTGATCACATTGTGCCGATTGCATATGACAACTCGATAATGGCAAGCAAGGACAACCTTGCAACAATCTGTCGAGAATGTCACAGGCTCAAGACACAGTGGGAGCAATCCTACTATGGAACCGGTCAAAACAATACCAAAAAGGATGTCCCGGAGATCCACGACATCCACCGGATATCTATTTTGATGCGACGAAAATAATTTTTATCCCCCCGGGTGGTATAGACCAGAGAAGAGCGGCACACAATGCAACCGTCTTGCACGCAAGCGACATTTTTCAAAATTTTACCCCAGGGGGGCTAACCAAGACTGAAAGGAGGGCATTAAGTGGTTAAAAAGGCTTATTATCAGCAGAATAACGGGCATTTACCGGCTACACCGCCGCATTATTTAGGCACTCTAGCTAGTGCCTGTTGGCGCAAAATCGTGCCCTTTTTAGAATCGACTGGACGGGTTGAACGAATCGACGTTGGTTTGGTCGAACAATACTGTGCCAACTATGAAATCTACCGGAATGCTTACCAGGATATCCAGGATAACGGAATTCAAGCTAAGATCTTTACTTCATTACAAGATTCAACTGGAAAAATCGTTGGTAAGGACTTTGCAGGCTTTAGGAAGAACCCGGCGGTGGCTACCATGAAGGACGCTCTGAATCAGCTCAACTCAGTTGGCATTCAGCTAGGGCTATCGCCTAAGAGTCGGCAGGAACTAATGCGGATTGCCAGTCGTAAGAAAGAGAAGTCAATGGCACAACAACTTAAGGAGGCTGGACTTGTATGATTGATTTAACCCAAAGTCATGACGTGCTAGGTGCATACCATAACATCGACTTTGACGACATTCGAAAAGAATATACTGACCCGGCCACTAAATATGCCTTTGACGTGCTAGATGAGAAGGTGACCACTGGTTATCTAATGAAGCTAGCTTGTTTTCGGCACGTTCGGGACTTGCAACGCGTTAATGATGATAATTTTGGCTTCTATTACGATATCAATGAGGTTGATAAGATTCTTAAGTTTGCTGCTATCGCTCCGAATGTGGATACTAACGAACCAACTAAGTTGATGGCCTGGCAAAAGTTTATTTTTGCTATGCTGTTTGGCTGGCGTGACAGCTTAGGAACCAAACGGTTTACTCGTGTGGTCTTGTCAGTTGCCCGTGGTCAAGGCAAGTCTTACCTAATGGCTATTTATATGGCCTATTCGTTTCTGATTGAATCGATGGGGCTATCTAACCAAGACTTCCTGGTTACCGCCGAAAACTATGACCAAACTGGTAAGCTATATGGCTACATTGCCAACATGCTTAAGAGCATCATTGACCAGCAACCTGTGTTTAAGAAACTAGCCGAAGAGGATGACTTGGTTATCCACGAGCATACCGGTATCTCAATGCGAAAATTTAATAACAATCTTCGACCGCTGTCGTTCAATGCTGGTAAGTATGACTCTTATCACTTTACGACGGCGGTTTTTGATGAGGTCGGCAATATTAAGACCCGTGAGGGAACAAAGAAGATTGTTTCCGGGCAGGTTAAGGTACCTAACCATCAGTACATTGAGATCTCAACGTCTTATCCTGACCCTTCTGTCCCGTTTCACGATGAACAGAAGACAATTCAGCAAGCTATGGAACAAGACTACAGTCGGGAAGCTGATCGTACACTTGGCCTTATATGGGCCCAGGACAGCCTAGACGAGACTTTTAAGGAGGATACGTGGATTAAGTCGAACCCACTGTTAGGATTGCCTAGCCAGCGTGACGTACTCTTAGATGGGCTCCGCGATAAACGTGACTCCGATATGTTAGCTGGTACGGTTGACGATTTTCAAAATAAGAACCTCAACCTCTGGCTACAGGAAGCTACTAATAGCTATCTAAAGTTGTCTGATATTGAACGGGCTATTGTGCCTAGTTTCGATATTCGGGGCCGGGACGTTTATATTGGCTTTGACTACTCGATGTTTAGTGATAACACGGCGATTGCCTTCGTTTATCCTTATCAGGACGGTGATGGTCGACAGAAATGGCACATTGAGCAGCATAGCTTTATCCCGTGGGAAAAGGCTGGTTCAATCCAGGCCAAGGAAAAACAAGATGGGATTGACTACCGGCAGTTAGCTAAAAAAGGTTTCTGCACGATTACCAGTCATCCGCAAGGCTTAATCAATGACGACCAGGTATATAACTGGCTACTGAGTTACGTTGAGAGGAATAACTTACACGTTATTTTCTTTGGTTATGATGCTTGGGGCGCTACGAATGCCATTAAACAAATGGATATTAATACCGATTTTCCTTTGGAAGCAATTCGGCAACGTACCTCAGAACTAAAAGACCCAACGAAGTTCCTGCAAAAGATTTTTGTGGAGGGTAATTGTAGCCGTCTAGACGACAAAATCATGGAAAAGGCTCTGATTAACGCCGAAATCTACGAGGATAAGATTGGTATCCAAGTTGATAAGGCAAAAGCAACTCTAAAGATTTATGTGGTCGATGCAATCATTGATGCACTCTATCAAGGTATGTATCACTTTGAAGACTTTGGGATTGCTAACGATAAGAGCCAACAGGTTGACCGCATGACGGCCGAACAGGTTAAGAAATGGTTTGAAAGTGAGGATAGTGGTTTACTTGATAACTAACATTTTTAAATTCATATGGAAATACTTTGACGTTATCTGCTTCCTAGCTGCGATTCTCTTTGCAGTGTGGGGCTTTTTTCTTCTTAGCTTCACAGCTGGTATTTTTAGCGTTGCTGTTAGCCTTGTCGTACTTGGTTTTCTAACAGAACGGATTGCGTCCACCCTTCAATGAAAGGAGGTGAATGTAATTGCCGCTATTTAATCAGAAAGTTAGTCCGGGGCTAACAATTGCGGATGATACTGACATTCTGCACTTTCTCAACCCGGACGATAACGATAAGTATATCGACGCTCGAACGGCGTTAAAGAATTCGGATATTTACTCGATTATTTTTCAGCTTAGTGCAGATTTAGCAAATGGAAAGCTAAAGGCAGACGCACCGCGCGCCCAAGGAATTCTTAATAATCCTACACAGACAAGTAATGCACATGCTTTTTGGCAATCGATGTTTGCACAGTTGCTACTCGGTGGCGAGGCGTTTGCTTACCGGTGGCGTAATCAAAACGGAACAGACATGACATGGGAGTATCTGCGGCCTTCGCAAGTTACTCCTTTTTTGTTAGAGGACGGTTCTGGTCTGATTTACAACGTCACTTTTGACGAGCCTGAGATTGGTGTTATGCAAGCAATTCCTCAGGCGGACATGATTCATATCCGTTTGCTTAGTCAAAACGGTGGGAAAACAGGTATGAGCCCACTTTACGCATTGGCTAATGAACTTCAAATAAAGGACCAGTCAAACAAACTCACGTTAAGTGCTCTGGGGCGTTCTGTCATTGCACCGGGTGTTTTAACGATTAAGCATGGAGGACTGGTTAACGACAAGATGAAGGCTTCTCGTTCGCGCAAATTTATGAAGCAGATGTCTGATTCCCAAAACGGTCCAATCGTACTTGATGACCTGGAAGAATACACGCCGCTAGAAGTGAAGAGTAATGTAGCTCAATTACTCAACCAGGTTAATTGGACTGGTGCACAGATTGCTAAGGTTTACGGTGTCTCAGACAGCATTATCAACGGGCAAGGTGATCAACAATCGTCAATTCAGATGATGGGTAATGCTTACGTCAAGTCACTGTCGCGGTTTGCTAAGGCAGTCACGGGAGAACTTAATAACAAGCTAAACGCTGACATCACATTAGACTTGCGGTCGGCAATTGACCCGTTAGGCGATGAGTACGCTTCAACCGTTTCCAACTTGCAGAAGAACGGCACGCTTGGTGCAAACCAAGCAGCCTGGCTTCTCCAACAAGCTAATTACTTGCCTGACGACATGCCGGAGAAGGAAGAACCAAAGGTACAGGTTCAACCTGTACAGATGGTGTCTAGCAATAAGCAATCATCGGAAGGAGGTGAGAATGATGACGAAAATTAACGTCAAAGGTGCTGTTGTTAGTAATGACGATGCAGAAATCTATAGTTGGCTGGGCTATGACAATGTTAGCCCTCGCCAAGTAGAGGATGCATTAAATAACGATACTGATGGTCAAGTACAAGTAAACATCAACTCTGGTGGCGGTAGCGTGTTTGCCGCTAGCGAAATTTACACGATGCTGAAGGCTTACTCCGGTAAGGTAACGGTCAACGTGCAGGGATTAGCCGCTTCCGCTGCTTCTGTGATTGCAATGGCTGGAGACGTGGTTAACATGTCACCAACTGCTCAAATGATGATCCATAAGGCATCGACTATTTCTATGGGGAATGCTGATGACTTTGCGCACGACTCAAAAATGTTAGATGTTACAGATCAGTCGATCGTAAATGCCTATGCAGCCAAGACCGGCATGGATCGTGCAGATATTTTACAAATGATGGCTAATACCACCTTTATGACAGCCCAAGATGCGGTTGATAAAGGGTTCGCTGACAGCATCTCAACCGGCGCTGAGGAAAATAGCCAAGTGCCACAGGTAGTTAATGCGATTAACACGCCAATCATTGGTAATAATGCCATTTCAAAAATCAAGACACTTATGGCTAAGGTACGGAGTGCTAAGCCAAAAAATAAGGTGGAAACGCCTAATAATAATGAAAGCAAGCCAACTTCTAGTCTAAAAGATCAGAAGCTGGCAATTTTATTTGGCAGAAAGGATGATGACAATGCCAACGATTAATGATTTAAATGACGCCTGGATTGCAAAGGGTCAACAGGTGTCAGACTTAGATAACAAGTTAAACGCCGCTGTTCTTGATGATAACTTTACTAAGGACAAGTTTACTGAATTGAAGGAACAACGTGACAACGCTAAGGCTCAACGTGATGCTATCAAGGATCAACTTGAAGAAGCACGAGCATTAGAAGTTAAGAACATGGGTGAGAAGGATAAGAAGCCTTTAAACAAGAAGGAATTGGATATTAAAGACCAGTTTGTTAAGGACTTCAAGAACATGGTTACGTCTGGTAAGACCGGTGCTGGTAATGGTGGCTTGACTATTCCAGACGACATTCAATACGCTATCCACAAGCTGGTACGGCAATTCGCTACGTTACAAAACTTGGTTAACGTTGAATCTGTAACTACTACAACTGGTTCGCGTACTTACGAAAAGCTTTCTGACATTACTCCAATGACGGACTTGGATGATGAAACAGCAGCTATTCCAGATATGGACGATCCAGAATTAACGCTGATCAAGTACGCTATTCACCGCTATGCAGCCATTCAAACAGTTACTAACAGCCTTTTGAAGGATACTGTAGAAAACATCCTTGCATGGCTGTCAGACTGGGTAGCCAAGAAGGTAACTGTAACTCGGAACACCAAGATTATTGAAGCAATGGGCAAGCCATCTAAGAAACCAACCATTGCCAACTTTGACGACATCAAGGACCTGGAAAACAACACACTTGATCCGGCTATTATGGCCAGTTCCAGCTTTGTCACTAACCAGTCTGGTTACAACGTACTTTCTAAGGTGAAGGATGCTGAAGGCCGTTATATGCTGCAACGTGATGTAACTCAGCCAGATGTTTACCGCTTAGACGGCAAGACTATCACTGTCGTTGCTGACAAGTGGTTGCCTGACATCTCTGGTGCTCACCCGCTTTACTATGGTGATTTGAAGCAAGGTATCACGCTTTATGACCGTGAACATATGTCCTTGCTATCTACTAACATTGGTGCCGGTGCCTTTGAACATGATCTTTACAAGGTTCGTGTCATTGACCGGTTCGATGTGGAAGTTATCGATGATGGTGCATGGGCTGTCGCCTCATTTAAGACGGTTGCTAATCAAAAAGCGACTGCTCCAGAAGCCTCTGGCGCAACGGGGGCTGGTAAGTAATGAGGTGATTGGCAATGAGCGGTGAACAACAACTAGATCCGTTAGTACCTCGGGTTCGTGACATGCTTTATCTTGATGATGATAGCGACGACCAGTTGCTCGATTCATATATTAAAGCCGCTCAAGCCTTTGTTCACAATGCCGTCGGTGAGGACGTCAACGGTTTCTATGAAGACGCAGGCGTTTCTTCACTGGTGACCTTAGCCGTGATGTCGTTAGCTGGTACGTACTACCAAAATCGATTGGCCTTATCCGATGTGCAAGCATATCGGGTGGACTTAACGATGAACAGCATCATCGGTCAGCTACGTGGGCTAAGGGATACCTTTGCAGAAAAGGAAGTGAACGATGATGGCAAGAACTAATTACCGTTATCCACTTCACAGAATGCGTCATAAGGCCAAGTTCGGCTCGATTAAGAGTCACCAAAACAAGATGGGTGTCAATGTGATGGGGTTCGTTGACGAATTTACTCTGCATTACGCAAAGATTAACCTCACACTCTCACAACGTTATGGTGTGGCCGGCTCTACACTTGAGCACTCAACGGTGATCGCTATTCGGCACAATCCAAAGGTCAAAGAACCGATGTTAGTCAAACTGGCAGACGGTGTAACGTACTCAATTACTAATATTTCGGCCAATAACGATGACTACATTTCTTATGACCTTTTGACTTTGACGAGATATCAAAAAGGCGGAGGTGGTGCCGATGGCCGACGGAGTTAGCATGGATGAGTTTCTCCAGCAATGGCTTGATAAGGTCAAAAAGATCAGTACCGACCTTACACCGAAGGAAAAAGAGCGTATCACCGCAGCGGGTGGCCAGGTTTTTAAAGAGAAACTGACCCAAACTACTCGAGAAAAGCACTATTCTAACCACAATGACCGGGCCTACGGTCACGCCGCAGATAATATCGATTTAATGAAGTCCGATGTTGATGGTGACCATAATGGTAATGTCACGGTTGGCTGGAATAATCATTATCATGCAATGAACATGATGCGGCTTAATGACGGCTACAAAGGCTATACGGCCGACCATTTCATTACGAATCTGATTCAAGATAATGATGTCTCAAATGCTGTTTTGAAAGCAGAATCGGAAGAATACCAGAAAATGATAAAAGAAAAGGGTGGTGACGAGTAATGCTTGCAATTCTACGGGCCCAAAAGCTTATGCAAAGCATGAAAGACACCACTTTAGACGCAGTATATACGAGTAACCTTCCTGTGGAAGAAGTTGATGATTCTTCACGAACGGTTGCACTGATTACTGATGTTCGTTCTGACTTAGCATTACCTGGTAACGGTGATTTTCATGCACAAGACAAGCAGGTTGAGGTACAAATCTACTACAAACTTGACGGGGACGACCCTGACGAGTTTGAGACAAAGCTAAAACATTTATTCATCCAAAACGGGTGGGTTATGTTTGATAATCGTGGTCACACTGTTGACCCTAACACTCAACAGCTAACGGCTACGTTTTATTTTGACTATTTTGAAATTGAGACTGCTTAGGCGGTCTTTTTATTTTTATAAAGAAAGAAGGATATTAAATGCTTATTCACGGTATTAAAAAGGCTTGGGTTGCCCTTAAGAGTGCCGATGGTAAGAGTTTACTTACTGGCGAAAAGGGGCTTTCGCAAAACGGCCTTTACGAGTTAGACCACAACGTTTTAGGTGTGGCTAGTGCTGAATTAAAGGGGCTTGATGGTTCTAAGTTGGAAAAAATCAGTGGGAACAACATCGTTCAATACAGCTACGCTGACCCACTAAACCCACAAGCAACGTTGTCTATTAACAACTTACCTATGGATATTCTGGCAAAGCTAGTTGGTATGGAAAAACAAGGGACTGGTTGGCAGATGGCCGACACTAAGCCAACTGGGGCTTTGATTGTTGAAGCACCATCAATGACTACTGATGACGCAGTTTACTTCGCCTTCCCGTCTGGTAACTTCCTGATGGGTGACAAGAAGCTTGATACTGATACGGATTCAAAGAAGACACCGGTTACTGACCAAATGACTTTTGCCGCTATCGATGACCCTAACATCAATGATCTGTACCGGATTTACGCCACTACTGACACTGACTGGAAGGACGAAGACACGATGTTCAAGGAACTATTCCCTGACTACTCTGCTTCTCCAACTTCCCCAACCGTTAAGCCGACTGTCTAGCTAAACTGAGTCGCCTAAGAAATACACAGTACGCAAGGGCGGCTTTTAGAAAGGATTTTGAGAATGGAAATTTACGTAAAACTCTTTGATAAAAAGTTCGATGTTAAATCCTCTAACAAAGCGGTTCGTAATGCTTTAAAGATGCAATACGAGTTTGCGAAGATGAACAATACGGCCGACAAAGACGCAACCGAAGTCTTTGCCGCTCAAATTGAGGTTATTGACGAAGCCGAATCCTTTATGAAGGACGTTTTGAAACTGACTAAGAAGCAGGCCGAAGCATTAGATGAAATGGACTTCCAGGAAACCATGTCTGCCGTTGGTTATATCTGTAATCGCATGATGGGTATGTCCGATGAACAAATCAAGGAAGATACAGAAAAGGTACGTGAAGACCCAAAAAAGTAAATTGGAAGGCACGCGAGTGGGAACTAAAAAATCGGCTAGAAGACTTTGACTTTGCTGAAAAGCAAGCAATTTCTAATTTTGGTTGGTCGATTGAAACCTTCGATAAGGCCGATTATTACCGTATGCATGAGATTATGTCTGCTAAGGACACTAAAGACCGTGCTGTTGACCCACTCAGTGCAATCATGGGTATTCGTACTGCACAATCAAAACGGAAAGGAGGTAAATAATGCCAAAAGTAAGTAATGTTATAGCGACTAAGATTGCCCTCGATATGGTCGAAGCTAGTACGTCGATTCGTAATCTGACTACTGTGGTTAACAGTGCTACCCAAGCTTGGAAGGCTAATGAAGCTAACATGCGGGCAGCCGGTGACTATGCCGGTGCTGCTCGTGCTAAGTATGAGGGCCTTGGTAATGTTATTAGTGCTCAACGGGACAAAATTGAAGCCCTTGAACGTAAGCAATCTGAGATGAATACGATTGATAAAAAGGCGGCTGACCAGTACCTCGAGTTGCGGTCAAAGCTTAACGAATATCGTGAAGAGATGGATAAGCTCGATACCACTACTGAAAAAGGCAAGGCACGGTATAAAGAACTTGACGAGGCAATTACCCGTACTAAGCAGGAACTTGATAGCCTTGACACTGGGACGGTTAAGTCAGCCGAACAATTCTTAAAGTACGGTCAGGAAGTTGACCGGGCTAAGGCTAAGTTAGCTAGTTTGGAATCACAACAACGGCGGGCCGCTCAACAAGTTGACCTTGAAAACAGCGGTGTTGTTCGTCTGAATGCGACTATGCGGGCCCAAGGGGCACTGGCTTCTGCAACCGCTGAGCGACTGCGCTCCGAAGGCCAGAACTACCAAGCGATGACCGTTGAAGTCAATAACCTTCGTTCTCGTCTTGATACCTTACGGAATATCCAACAGCGGGAAGTGCAGTTGCTTAGTTCAACCCGTGCTCGTATGGGTGAAACTTCAACCGAGTACATGAAGCAAGCAACTCGGGTACAGGAACTTGGTACTAAGATTCAAGACACCCGGAGCAAAATCGCTGAATTAAATGCGACTATGCAACGGACACCAACAGGCTGGCTTGGCAACGTGGCCTCACGTCTTGACAGTATTCAAGGCAGAGCCGACCGGGTATCGACTACCTTTGGTCGAATTTTTGGTGCAACCGCCGCCGCTAACCTTTTCACCAACGCTTTAGGTTCAATTAGCGCTCGTATGGGCGACTTAATTAAGTCCGGTGTTGAATACAACGTTGAGCAAAATAAGATGGTATCAACCTGGACAACCTTGACTGGTTCTGCTTCCAAGGCTAAACCGATGATCGACTCAATTAATCGTATGTCGAAGGCAACTGGGCAGAACGTTGATGTTGTTAATGAGCTGGAACAAGGCTTTTACCACCTGAATTCAAGTAAGTCACAAGCCGACGGAATGACTAGTTCTCTGCTTAACATGGCCGACGCCGTTGGCTTGAATGGTGAACAGATCCGGGCCGTTGAGCAAGACATGGTTCACGGAATGGCCACTGGTAAGATCACTCAGGGTGAACTGAACCAGATTAGCCAGTACTTCCCGATGATTGATGCAGCAATGGCTAAACACTTCCACACGACTATTAAGGGAATGCGACAAATGGCCAAAGCTGGGAAGATTACTTCTAAGGACCTACAAGATGTCTTTGAACAACTAGGTAATGGCAAGTACAAGAAAGCTGCCGAAAACATGATGAACTCATACTTCGGTGTTTTCCGTACCATTAGGGCTAGTTCCAAAAGACTGATGGGCGATATTGAAGCGCCTTTTATGACAGCTACTAATCCAATTTTGCAAGCTACAAGAAAATGGATTAACGATGACAGAACCGATAAGGAATTCTCACGGTTTGGTAAACATATTTCAAAAGCCTTAAACAAGGTAATCAGTGCCTTTGGTGGTTCAAATTTCAGTACTAAAACTCTTGATAATGCCCTTAAGTCTGCAACGCGTGGAGTAGATGAATTAGGTGATGTTATTTCTAGGCACCATGCTCAAATTTCTAGTTTCTTTAGAGCTTTTAAGGCCGGATCAGCCGCGCAAATTAAGATCTTCGCGGCCGTCTTTGTTGACCTGTCTAAGGTACTATTGCCAGTTCTAAACTTGATGGCACGCTTCCCAAAGACTAGTGCTGCTTTGGTGACTGGTATGCTTTTAGCATCACGTGCTGTTCGAACATTACAAGCTGGTATCAGCGGCTTTGAAACGTTGAAGGATGTTAGCCAAAAAATTCGGAAATTTGGAAGGAATCTCAAAAATATTCCTGAAAAGAAAACGATTGCTGTCAATGCTTTGACTGAAAAAGCGCAGACAAAAATGTCAACGTTTAAGAAAACGGTCGCAAGCATTCAGAAGGATTTTGAAGTTCGTGGTCATGCGGCTGTTGCAACAGGGATCACTAATATTAAGCGTTTTGGAACAGCTATATTACAGTTGCCTAAGAGAGTTATAGTACGAACAAGAGCAATTATTACTAGTGCTATTTCAAATACTCGACGCTTAGGAGCAACGCTTCGGTCAATTCCACATAGGATTGTTGTAAGCACTCAATCAGCTGTTGCAAGTTTACGACGTTTAAGATTAGGAGCACGTCTAGCAGCTACCACTTCTAAAGCTGCATTTACCACGATTGGAATCGGTGCAAGAGCCGCAGGAATGGCTATTGACGCGATGGGTGGCCCAATCGGTGTTGCAATAATGGCCTTTACTACCCTTTATTCTCACAGTGCAAAATTCCGCAAATTCTGTAACGGTATTATTTCTGGCGCGGCAAAAGCTGGTAAAGCGTTAGTTTCGGGAATTGGTGGGGCTATAACGAAGACTGCTAATTTCGTGAAAAATAATTGGAAAGAAATTGGCCTCTACTTAGTCAATCCGATTGCAGGAGCTCTAAATAGCTTGTATAAGCACAATGCTAAATTTCGTAAATTTGTTAATGGAATTGCATCTGGTGCTATGAAAGCTGGTAAAGCGTTAGTTTCAGGCATCGGTGGAGCAGTAACTAAATCGATAAGCTTTGTTAAAAACAACTGGAAAGAAATTGGCCTATACTTAGTTAACCCAGTGGCAGGAGCCATCAATAGTTTATATAAGCACAACGCTAGATTCAGAAAATTTGCTAATGGAATAGCAAATGCTGCTAAGTCAATGGCTGGCAAAGTAGGCCGTTGGTTCAGCAATATGGCTAATACTGCTGGTAAGCATATTAGTCGAATGGCTCAATCTGCTCGACGTGGTTGGAACAACATGAATCGTGAGACACAACGGTTTTCGCGACAACAACAGCGTGCTACTCAGCAGATGTGGAACCGTATGGGGCGGACAATCCAGCAAGGCTGGAACCGTTCGTTACGGTTTGCAATTCGTGGTATTCAACGTGAACGCCGTCAACATCAGATCTTCACTCGGCAGGTTGACCGCCTTCACAATCGCATGTGGCGTAACTTAGCTCGTTATGTCACTCAAGGTTGGAACCGTAGCAATCGTTTGACTCGTCAAGGCACACTTCGTCAGATGAGACAACATCAAACGATGTCCACACGAATTGCGCAATTCAACGCAAATATGTGGAAGAATATCCAGAAAACTTCCTCTGACGGTATGTCCATAACTCAACAGATTAACCTTACCGGGTTAAAGACTATCAGTAGCGGATGGAATAGTACCTGGAATAACTTAAGAGACTTCTTTAGTAAAATTTGGGATGCTATTAAGAAACTTGCTGCCGATGGTATGAATGCTGTTATCGGTGTCATTGATGGTGGTATTAGTGCGATTGATAAAGTTTGGAGTTTCTTCACTGGACATGGTTCTGGTATTGGTAAGCTCCCCAAGGTTCACCTGGCTCAAGGTGGTGTCGTTCACCGCTCACTGGCCGTTGTTAACGACGGCACTGGTAGCAACTGGAAGGAACTAATGCAATTTCCTGACGGTTCTTGGGGAATGAGTCAGGAACGGAATGCAACCTTAATGCTCCCGGTTGGTACCCGTGTTTATAACGGGGAAGAAACCAAAGGAATCATGAACGCCGCCGGAATTGAGCGCTACGCTACCGGTGGTGTTGTCGGTGTTCAGCACTTTGCCGGTGGTGGTTTCGTCCGTACACTTGAAAACTGGGTAGCTGGTATCGGTGACGCTATCGGCGGTCTTGGTGAAAAGTTCCGGTCAATGGAAGATTACCTTGAGACACCTGTGCAGAAAATGAAGAACCTTATCCAAAATGCCGTTGGTGGCGACTATGGTCAAATTGGCCACTGGGGTGAATTAGCCCACGGTGAATGGGACAAAATCACAGACGGTATGACTCACTGGGTACGTCACACCATCACTGATTTCCTCTACTCATTTGAGAACCAATCTTTATCTCGTGACATGATGCGGGCTGCCGCTACCATTAACAAGCTAAAGCCTAGCGATGGTTTCTTTGGCTTATTGTGGCAAGTAATTATGAGTGAATCTGGTGGACGTAATATCATGCAACAGATTCATGATGTTAACTCCGGCGGTAATGAAGCCGGTGGTATTTTGCAATATACGCCTGGTACCTTTGCTAAATATGCTTTACCTGGACACGGTGTGCGTATGAATGACTTTAACCAACTGCTTGCTTTCTTTAACAACAGCGATTGGCTTAACTCGATTGGTTCGACCATTATTCGTGGTGTAAGCAAGATCGACTGGTTGCACTCTGGCCCACAGGGGGGACGGCGTGATAATTTCTGGCCACATTTTGCTGACGGTGGGATTGCTACTCAGCCTTCTATCTTTGGTGAAGCAGGGGCTGAAATGGCTATTCCACTGGACACAATGAAGTCCTCACGTGCATGGCAATTAATGCGGCAAGTAGTCAACTACTACTCTGACTCAACCGAGACGGCTTCGCAGAGTGAGCCAACGGACTTATCCAAGCTGGAAAAGAAGTTTGACTCTCTACTCTCACAAAATCAAGCTATGATCAGCCTACTCGATAAGCTGATTGGTGTAACGGCAACAGCTACCGACCCTAACGCCCGGTATAAGCGTACTCAGCGTGACATTAACTTGGCTCACGCTCAATCATTCGTATAGGAGGTGACGTGATTGGCAGGAAAAGATTTAGACATCTCACATATCCGGTATAACTGGCCGAAGTTATTCATTAAGCCGCCGGATGGTGATGAGATTGACGCAGAAGATATTACCAGCGGGTTGCGTTATCTCGATGATGACTCAGACCCGATTCTTACTAACACTTACGCACAAGATGCGGTTACGGACGGTCAAGCGTACTCGTACTCACAGATTGGTATGAATACGATCAACAGCCGTTTTTTCTTGAAGTATAGTGACTGGTACGACTACAAAATGAAGAAACATGAAATTGCTCGCTTCTTCATGCAAAAGGGGTTATATCGGATCAGGACCGATGCAGAACCCGGGATCGTTAAATTCGTTCGTGCTGGTAACTTTGAGATTAAAAATCCAGAGGATGGCACACACATCGTGCAGTTTACAATCCCGTTCGATAATCCATCTGGAGTTAAGTGGTCGTATGCGTATAGTGACGAGTTAATGGAGTACGATAAGAATCTTTGGCAATACGGTATGAACTTACCGAATGGTCAAGATCTGCAATATCACTTCGTTAATACACACAATTTCGACATCTACAACGCTAGCGACATTGACATGGATCCACGTGAGAAGTACCCAGTACAAATTATTGTGACGGGCTTTCATGGGAAGTTTGACATGATTAACGAAACCACTGGGGACGAGATTATCTACACCGAACCACTAGCCCCCGAAGACACGCTGGTTTGGGATAAACTATCTGTCTTCAAAAACGGCAAACTTGATAATGGTGCAACTAATCTTGCTTGGGTTCGCTTAAAACGGAAGTGGAACCACTTTAAAATCTACGGTTATGACAACGTGGATATCCGGTTCCATTTCCGCTTTGTTTACTTGAATTAAGGAGGTGTGACTATGATTTCAGCATTAGAAGCATTAGATCAATATCGCTACACTTACTTTGGATTCATGTCGCACCCGACTGACAAGGATCCTTGGCAAGCAACACCGATGATGGCCGTGTCTAACAACTTGGTTGAATGGGAAGAAGTCGGCGGTTTTGATCAACTCAACGGTTTACGCGATGGCTATCTAAAGAAGATCGGCGATTACTATTACATCATCGGCACGGGCGGTTTCTACAAAACTAATGACTTCATTACTTTTACGTCGCTCAAGGGGCTAAAGACCGATAAATTTAAAGACGTGTGGGCACCTGAAATCTTTCAGGATAACGACGAGAATTATCATATTGTTTACTGTGCTGGCGATATGGATAAAGGTATCTTTGATGTTTATATTGCCGACTTTGATCCTAAAAAAGACGAAATTGCCACGCAAGGCCAGCAAGTATGTTTCTATGCTGATGATATAGATAATACTTGGAGAATCGATCCTGACATTACAGTGATCCACGGTATTTACTATCTCACCTTAGCTGGTAACTATATTTTTAGTTCCAACAACTATATTGGGCCATATCAGAAATTCCCAGTTAACTTCGCCCCGACGCCGCAAAAGTTTGGCTCTCACGACAGCCTGATCGATGGTTGGGTTGAGGGCCCTAACATGTTCGTGGATGGTGATACTGTAAGGCTGTTTGCCGATCAAGCTGCTGGCAATGGACTAGTTTTTCGATCGGCGACTGTTGGCAACATGTTCGACTGGACGGCTATCGAAAAGACGCATTGTTCATTTAAAATGCGGCACGGCTCAATTGTGGTTAACGACTCGATAAACGCTAGTGTCCCAGCTGAGATTGACGACGCCCCAAAGATCGATGACAAGATGACAATCCAAGGGTTGCATGATAAGCACCCGGTTGCTCTCACTTGCTTCATGAAGAACTCCTTTCAATGGCAGTATGAGAACAATCAGACTAATCAAATCCAATTCATCGCCTATAATGATGGATCACCGTCGTTCTCGTGTATCGCGATTGAATCAACGATTGCCTTTAATAACGACTTGTTCATCATTAAGAACATCGAAGAAGACGATAACGGTTCGGAGCTTTACACGGTTACGGCCATGCAATACGTCAATTCGGAAATTGGCCGGGTACGTCAACGAAACGTCCGTAATGGTACGCTAACGTACACGGTTGACGCCGTGCTGGATTACTTCTTAAACGACAAAAAAGCCAATCCCTTTGGTTTTACGTATCACGTTTTTGGTGATTTTGATAAACAACAAATCGAAAATCTCGGTGCCTGCTCGGGTAAGGATATGATCAGTAAGATCATTGAGACCTGGCCAGGCACCGTCGTTTATCCAAGGGGCAAGACAATCAATGTCTATGCGCCGGGTGCTTTTAAGAAGAATTACGGCCGGCGCATTGTATATAAGTACCATTCATCCGATATGAAGCTGACCGAGGACTCAACCAACATCGTTAACCAGGTTTTGGCCATTGGCGCTACTAAAGAGAACAACGACAATCAGGCCGATAATCAAAACGGTGGTAGCAGCAATACGAACAACGGTACGAGTGCTAACACTGGTGGTAGCGGAAACGGTAATTCTGGGGGTGGCAATAACAACCCTCAACAGCCAACTGTTACTCCTGGCGCTAGTGTTGCCAATGCGGTTGCTTTTGCTAAATCTCCAATCAACGCAGACTTTGGAGTTAACAAAGCGGCAATGATTGCAGACTTTTCTCGTCGATCACGAAGGCTCAGATACCTGGGTGCTGATGCTAACAAGTTATACGACACCATTAAAGGACAAGGAATTAGTCCAGAATGGTTCTTTGCTTACGAACTACAAGAAGACCTGAACCCACGTTGGGGTTGGCTCAACCATACTTATCCGCATGGTGATGCTTATTCCGATGCTGTTTATATCTGTAATTGGATTAAACAGTGGGCCAACAGTAATGGCTTCCGTGCTGCAACTGAAGGCGGTCTTGGGAACCAATCAATGGCCGCTCAATGGAATGTTGAATTCCCCAAAGGCACCATTGGTCGATTATATCTGCAAGCTACTGCCGCCGCTTCTGCTGAAATGCTGGGACAAAACGGTGGATACTACGGCAAGCCTCTAGCTGGTTGTGCGGCACAAATTCGAGCATGGGGAGGTCATAGCTAATGGCTAACTTAGGCTGGGGCTGGCCGTTCCCTAATATTCCGGCTAATGGTAGACCCACTGTTACAGAAAATGGTCAGCAATACGGACATACTGGCTGGATCCGTCCGGGTTCTACTAACGATTATCACGATGGCTTCGACTTTGGTGCCGGGCTCTATAACGGTAATGTTTTAGCCGTTCACCCAGGTACCGTTTTCCAGATTGGATCATATACCTATTGGTGGTTTATCTGGATTAAGTCCCCAGACGGGTACAACATCGTATACCAGGAAGGCTTTAGGCGTAGTGACATCTATGTCAATGTTGGTCAACAGGTTAATGTTGGTACACCTTTAGCGAGAGTAACTCAAGACCACACGCATATTGGTATTAGTAACAAGCCAATTGCGGTTGCTTATCAGCACGCCTTTATGGACGACGGCACCTGGCTAAACCCGGTTGATGTCATCGCTAACGGGATTGCTAGTGGCGGCACTAAGGTGCCGGATCCACCTAAACAGCAACAACAGGTACAGACGAAAGTTATCACCGAGGATAACAGTGCTCAATTTATTGCGGACGCCAAAAAATATCTTGGTGTTCCGTATGTCTGGGGTGGCCACAATAAGGCTAACCCCTGGGCAGGTATGGACTGTTCCGGATATGTAAGCCAGGTCTATCACGACTATGGGATTGAGATTCCGGCCTACACGATTGCGATGGAACATAACTTCAGAGAGATACCTTACTCAGAGGTTACAACCGGTGATGTTGCCTTTTTCGGCCCTCATGGTGGTACACACCACATTGAACTAATGCTGGATCATAACACTTGTATCTATGAGCCACAACCGGGTGAGGTTTGCAAAATGGAACCAATCAGTGTGAACCCGGCAACTTGGTATGGCCGTAACGACGAGATGCATAGTAAGATTTTTCCAACTAAGACGGTTACGACAAATGTTTCGACAAGCAATGACAATTCCTCATCGTCAGATCAGGAATCCTACTACTTCCAGCCGTTCATCGTGCAGGACGACCACTCGATCGACATGTGGGGCCTGCATCCTGGAGATGATGTACAGGACGATCGTTTCAAAGATCCTGAATCAATGAAGAAGTATGCACTAACTCAGCTGGTGCCTGACCCTGTGATCAGCATTGAAGTTATCACTGAGACGAATCTAACGCCTGTGCCGGGTGAAGAGGTCTATCTTACTATTCCTGAGCGGGGAACCTTGATCGAACAATCTGACTCAACTACGCAGAGCGCTTATAATACGACGGTTACGGTCGTCGGGTTTACGGTTTATCCGTTCGATCCTTCTCAGGGGACAGACATCACTTACGAAAACCTCCAAGCGTCTATCCTTCATGCACGAACCTATAGTGCTGACTTGAAAAGAATGGAACAGCTAGCTAACGCGATGCTGGATAGAATGCCTGAGGTCTACTACACCAAAAAAGACCCTACTAGTGCCCACACGGTTAAACCCGGCGCTATATGGGCCAATCCATATAGTAGTAAGGAACTAAAAGAAAAAGGGGGTGACAACAACGGCGGAAAGCACGACTCCGGAACAACCAACAACTCCGGTACAACCGACAACACCAGCAAGCCAAGCACCGGCGGACAGTCAGGCTCAACAACCAGTCCTCCAAGCGCACACTAATGTCGCGGTACCGCATTCGATTGCTGACTATGATACCGACCTAATTCAGTTGAACGTGTGGACAGGTACTAAGTGGGTCAATATCTTTGATGGTAACGATATGAATAACCTGAGTATTGACCTACACCGAGTAGCAAAGGTGGTTGATGACCAGGTTGTACAAATCAATGATGCTGTTAAACGTGCCGATGATGCGGTCAAACAAGCTGGTAAGGCTATCGATGACTCTGCTACTAATAAACAGGCTATCGATGACGTTAATAAAGCTGTCGATGAGGCTAAGCAAAGCGCTAGCGACGCGCTGGATAGGATTAAGAATCTTGCCACTGGTAGTGCAATTCAGGATATCCAAAACAGTATCAAGCAAACGACCGATGATGTCACCAAACTGAGAGACGACCAGGTTGCCCAATTAAAAAACGTCACTGGTCAAATTAATGACGCAGTAGCACAAGCTAAGGCCGCCGCTGATTCGCTTAATGCCAAAACAGAAGCCTTACAGTCAGCCGTTAAAAACGCCCAGAGTGACGCAACGGTTGCTACTCAAACGGCTAGTTCTGCTAACCTAACGGCTATCGATGCTAAGAGTGATGCGGCAGTGGCAACGGCTACGGCTAAGCAAGTTACCGTCGATATGACTAACGTAAAAAGCGATGTGGTTGCTATCAAGGCTACGGCTAGTGAAGCAACTATCACGGCTGGTAATGCTGCTAGTGATGCAGCTACGGCAAAGGTAACTGCTAGTGAAGCTTCGGTTACTGCTACCGACGCAAAAAGCGATGTCGCACAAGTTAAAACAACGGCGCAATCAATCTCATCTCGTGTGAGTGCGGTCGAGTCCGATGCTAATAAAAGGATTGCCGCTAATAGTACAGCGATTGAACAAAACAAAAGTGCTATTACCCTTAAGGCTGACCAATCATCAATTGACAAGCTCGATGGTGAAATGAGCAGTGCGACTGCTCAACTAGAAGTGCAAGCCGGTCAGATTAGTAGTAAGGCCGAATCAACAGAACTAAAAAAGGTATCTGATAAGGCCGACAGTGCGCAGTCGGACGCCCAAGCCGCTTCGACTAAGGCAGATAGTGCGATAGCTTCGGCTGCTAAGAACACGACGGCGATTGACCAGAACAGTAAGGCAATTGCCCTAAAAGCTGACCAGACAACCGTTGATAAGATTAATAAAACCGCTACTGATAATTCGGCAGCGGTTAATGTTTTAAATAATGAGATTAAGTTGAAGGTCGATAGTACGACAGTCAACAAGATGATTGACGACAAGGGATTTACAACGGCTAAGCAAGCCCAAGCCTTAGTCGACCAATCTGCTACTAAGCTTAGTAGTACCATCACTGAGTTAAAGACGACCGTTGATAACAACGGCAGTCTGATTAACTCGACTAACGACCGGTTAACCAATGTCACACAGGCTATTGATGGTTTGCAGACAACCGTAAAGGATAAGGCTAACCAGTCACAAATAACTCAGTTAGCTAACGCCTTACAAGTCAAGTTATCTGGTTCAATCATTGCCCAAGCAACTGATGTTACTCTTACTTACACAGGCAAGGAAAACGAGTACCCGCCTATCGCTCCTTTGGCTGGTATGAACGACGTTGATAAAGGCTCAACGCTGATACTGTCATTTGACTATGTTGCCAGCGACGATACGAAACTGACTCCACAACTAGACGGTGACCCTTGGGTTCCTTGGGGAACCATTGTTAACGCCACTCCTGCAGCTAAAGGCAAGAAGGGCAGCTATAGTATGACGATAACTGTCAATGATGATTCCTGGCAAAAGGGTAACGCCAAGAACCTATGTATTCGTTGTGACGGTTTCAAAGGCACGATTGAGATTACCAACTTAGTTCTTAAGTATGCTGACACGACCCTTAATGACGTCCAGAGTAGCTTCGATATGCTCCGTGACGACATTAACCTACGTGTCACTAAAGGTGATTTGTTATCTCAAATTAATATCGCAGCTGGGCATACCTTAATTCAATCTAACAAGATTTTCCTGGACGCTGACTCAGTAGTCTTCGGTGGAACGGCGTTTATTCCTTCTGCGGCAATTGTAGATATTGCGGCGGATAAGATTACGTCGGGAACACTGGACGCCGGTAACATTCGAGTGATTAACCTCACCGCTGACAATATCCACGGTGGGACACTTGACGTGGGTAATATGCACGTTAAAAACTTCTCAGCCAATGATATTGAAGCTGGTTTGCTATCAGGGGTTACCTTTCGTTCGGGAACCAAAAGCCGGTTTTTTCAGACTTCAAAAGATAATATCTATTGGTTTAAGGACCTTAGTGCCCCTCTCGATGCCGGTGGTAGCTCAATGATTGGGGCTGATACCTATATCAACCCAGCCGGTGGTTTAACAGTTGCGGACACCAAGTTAATTCAACTTACGACATGGGGCGGTGGGAATCTCAACCCTGATGGAACCGTTACTGGGGTATCAGGTACGATGGGACACCCGAAATTAATGGTTGATTTAGATGGTGTTTTTAACCCCCTGGACGAATTCGGTAACGATTATGTTAATGGAGGAGCAAAAACATCTTCAATTTACCAATGGGTAAGTGACCATGAATTTACAAGGCTATCACGGCATTTTGGTTTCCAAGTTTACCTTAACAGTAAGATTGACCATTCCGAATTTTACGTTCAAAAGGACAACAAAGTGGGTGCTTATTTTGGTGGGGGAAACAACGGCAACGAAATCACTTTTTCAACCGGTGGTGACGGCACAATTAATTTTAACTCGCCCCTAAATGTGTATGGCCCTCTTAACGTCACTGGTGCTAAGCACTCGATTGTCAAGACCTCTCAGGGCTATGTTGGTGTCAACGCTTACGAAACGGCTGAGTATTATTTTGGTGACATTGGCGAAGCAAACACCGGCGATGGTAGTCAAGTGATTATCGGAATCGACAAAATCTTTAGTGAAACGATTAATACGAAAGTTTCATATCAAGTATTTATTACACCATATAGCGATTGTCACGTCTGGGTAGACCAGCGGTTTGGCAATCGCTTTGTTGTTAAATCGGATAAGCCCAACGCCCAATTCGGTTGGGAGCTAAAGGCTAAGCGTAAAGGGTATGAGAATTACCGTTTACGCCATGTTGACGGTATTAAAGAAAAAGGAGAATTCAAAGTATGAATGAAAAAGTAGATGCAAACGAAGTTATTGCAGAATTGCAAAGTGACATTGCTGAAAAGGCACTGCAAATTGCCTTGCTAAAGGCACAATTAAAGGCTGCTAAGAAGGTAGAAGCAAAGCCAGAAGAACCAGCACAAGGAGATGAACAATAATGAACATTTACATGAATAAGTTTACCTACGACTACGATGCTGACGGTAAGATTTCCGATGCTCAAGTTGGTTTGTACGGTAACGATTCTGACGGTGAATACGTTAGTTGTAATTTGACTATCAAGACTGACGAATTGGGTAAGGATAAGACCTTTGACAACGTCACAATTTCAGACGTGATGAATCTGGCTAAGGCTAAGGCACTTAAGTACCTGCAACCTGATGATAAGAAAGCTGCAGATACAACTAACACAACTGTATAAGGAGGCGGTCTAAATGGCTGATTCAATGCCTGACTTAGATATCTGGTACGAACCGTCGCCGTTCCAAAACTCACAAGCTTACGAACAGAAGAACCACAACTGGTCGGTGCTTGCCAACTACGGTAAGTACTTAGGTAACTACCTGAAAGGCATTACGGACGGTTGGGAAGTTCGTTTTGCCGCCCAACTTAATCAAATTCCACAACCGAATGAAGTCATTGATGCGCGCGTAGATATTGAGAACCACACATTCCCGGATTTACACGCGCATTTGATTAACATCGAAAAAACGCGATTGAAGTTTGAAGAGTCTGACTATGAAGGGGCAGGCTCTGGTTCGTTGGCTATCAACCTTAAGGTTCGTGACTTAGGAACGGATTCGGCTGGTATGTCTTACTCACCGCAAGGCACGGTGCAGGAAGACACACCTCGCATGGGTTATACAGAATGCCAGATTAAAGACTTATCGATTGTGCCAGGTTAGGAGGTCAGATTATGAGTTTTAACACACACGTAAAGCTGTTCGTTGAAGACGACGAAGGCAATAAGCGGCAGGTCTACCCCGAGACCGATATCGAATCATTAATTGGGTTTGGTGATAAGAACGGTGACTTGGTAGACCGTATTGCAAAGCTAGAAAAGAAAGTGGACAACCTAGATAACCTTGTCCGCTACCACTAAAAGGAGGAATGAATATGGTTGAAGCTACTAAAGCCTATTTACGATATAAAGATAATAAGAACCTACTGGTCGGCTCTGATTGGTCAATCATTCAAAATAAGCCAAAAAATCTTGCAACAACTGACCAGCTAGGTAAGCTATCAGCTTGGAAACGTGACGGCATCCAGTATGAAAATGGCGGCTACGATTTTGATCACGTAAACAACGGAATGAACTGTGCTTATCGGGTAGCCGATATGGGGAGCTTTAAGCTTGTTGAGCTGCGGCTGGCTTTTGCATGCAGCAAAGATGTACCGGCGGGTGCTGGTGATTTAAAAGTCATTGACCTTCCAAAGGCGATTCAAGCAGATGGCGATGAAGAAATCTGGGCAGCCACCGGCGTTGCAAATGTTTTCGTTCATTTTCGGAATGAAAATGTTAGTATCTACTGTCAGCAGCTTCCTACTGGCGGCGGCCAGTATACACATGATGTTTTGTTGACTTTCCACACTGTTTACTTCACGACTCTCTAGGATGTGATACTATGAAACGTAATATTTTCTTAGTCCTTAATGGGCTAGAAACGATTGCAGTTGGTATCTACCTTTTAGTTCAGCGTAACGCGTTATTGGACGACCATAGCAGTCGTGTAATGCACATGGTTCATGAAATGGGTAATGCACAATGGGCAGTAATTCTGATTGCTGTTGGAGTCTTAGCAATGATAGTTGGCTTATGTAATATCAATCGAGGCGCTATTCAAACGGTTATCTTAATTGTTTTAGGTGGCTTATGGTTTGCTTATGCAGTGTTCTTTACCTTTAGTGACTTGCATTTCATGACACCATTTCACTTAGGGACATTGCTTAGTTGGTTCGTCTTTATACAGATTCTTTTTGAGGCATATTTTGGGGAGGTCAGATAAATGCACTGGCTAAACTCACTTCTTGGTGGAGGTGTCTTAGGTTCAATCATTACCGGTGCGCTCGTTTACTTGCAATCCCTTAACAAGAATAATGCCGATTTGGTAAAAGAGTACGCTCACTATACGCCAGACCTTTTTAAACGAATCGATAATCTCACTGAAGAACGAGACCGTTCAGCAAAGCAGGCGATCAAACTGCAAAAAAAGGTTGATGAATTAGAAGAAACAGTGAATGAACAAGATACAACCATCAAAGAACAAACAAAAACGATTGGTAGTCTAAGAGAACAAGTTGGCAAGCAAAGTCAGATTATCGATGAACTTAATAATAAGATCGGACAAATGTCTGACAAGCTTGACCACTTAGGCATCCTGGAAAAGGAGAAAATTAAAGATGATGAAATTAATAAATGATGTTGCATATTGGTTAATCTCTAGCGGCGCTTTATCAGCGCTTTTTATTTTTGCCTGGAAATACTTAAAGCCGGTCATGGTAGCTAAGCAAAAGCACGTTAAAACCGTGCAGGAAAAAGAACTGCTGGGCCTGGTTAATCAGTTAGCTGACAACGCTGTTAGCTCGCTAGTAAGTACCCAGGGCGTTACTGGGCATGATAAGTTTAAGCAAGCAACAACAATCGTCGGTAGTACCTTAGCCGACAAGGGCTTCGATGTACACCAGGAAACGGTCGAACACGCTGTCCAGGCTGCTTACGAAAAGAGCGACTTGACCCCAACTGTTGACCCCAATAAGGAACCACAGACGGGAGTGGTAGTTCATGGCTAACTATGGCTATGTGCTTGATGTGTCCGCTTTCCAGCCACAGGCTTGCTACTACAATTTTTGGCAACGCTGGAAAGCACGGGGCGTTAAAGGTGGAATCGTAAAGCTGTCAGAAGGGACGGGCTGGACTAACGGATATGGTGCAGGCCAGATTGCTGCTATCAAGCATGAAGGATTGGCTGTTAGTGGTTATCACTTTAGCCGTTTCCGTGGGAATAGTTATCAGGCCGTATCTGAGGCTAACCTCGCTATTACCTGTGCCCGCCAGATGGGATTACCGCAAGGCGCTCCACTGGTACTAGATTACGAAGAACGATTGGGCTATCGAACAAGCAACACACAAGCAGCCATCGCCTTCTTGAAGTGCATCAAAGCTGCTGGGTATGTACCGGTCTTTTACTCGTATTCCGGCATGGCTAGTTTATGGGACTTTGAAGCTATCCACACGGCTACTGGTGCTGTCATGTGGATTGCGGCCTATCCTACGCTTGCGGGGGTTACTTCACCTGCAATGGGCTACTTCCCAGGTATCAGCAATTTTATCTGTGCTTGGCAGTTTACTGATAACTTTTACGGTGAGCACATTGACGGTTCGATTGATTTAACGGGGGTGTTTACACGAATGGCACAAACAAAGATTACACAAGGTGGACACCTTGACGGGTACCGCTTTGAAAATAACAAGTTAGTAGTAGATGGTTGGTTTGCCAGTGATAAGACACAGGGCAAGCCATTTTCTTATGTCATTATTACCGATAATAATGGTCATGAATTTGCACGGGCAGCAGTTAACCTGACTGACCGGCCGGACGTATCTAAGACTTTTCCTGATATTCCAGGGGCTGGTAAATCCGGTTTTAGTGCAAGTTTTGACTATGTATCTGGTATGGCTGGCAAGACCTTAAAGGTTATCTTCCGCTACACCGATGATAAGGACGGCAATGGTAACTTCCTTGACTACACCGCACCGATTACGCTTAATAAATCGGAAGCCTTCTTAGACAGCAAGTCGGTCACAGTCGACACTAATGACTTGTATGTTTCAGGCTGGTTCACCAGTGATTACGCATTGGGTAAGAAGAGCCAGTACCTTATCTTGTATGACGTTAATGCAAAGAAGGAACTACAACGAATCAAGACAACACCTATCGAACGGAAGGACGTAGCCGCACAGCATGCTGATATTTACGGTTCTGCTGTATCTGGCTTCGGCGGTCGGTTCAAGTATGACGGTAATCTGGTAGGACGTAAGCTACAGGTCATTGCCCGTTGGTCAGATGACGACAAATTTGGTGAAGGCCAGCACGTTGACTACTGGTTTGAACCATTTAATGGACCAGCAATGCCGATGTTAAATGGCGACACGTCTATCACGATTCGTTGCCATGACTTCTCCGCCAAGCGTTTTGACGACGACACAATTGAAGTAACTATGAAGTAAGGAGGCGAAACAATGCCATTAAAAGGAACCGCAATTGAAGGCGTTGATATCGATGTCAGTGCTTTTAAGCACGGCGATACGACCGTTGACTTTCATATCAACTTAAGTAACATTTATGGTGATCCGGTGCGGGCTAACACATTGCATACCTTCACCGCTAAGGTGGCTAATAATTCAGGATATATTGGTGACTACCCATGTACGATCGATGGGGTAAACCTGTTAATCGATAGTAATGAGTTTTTCCAATTGCCACCGGATAACTACTCAATGGAAATTTGGGAAACATGGACTAACCTTGATGGGACTAAGGACACGGCAATCTATCCATCACCATCAAAGGTCCTTCAATTCACGATTAACGAAAATATTAAGGATAAGACCGGTGAAATTGTTAAGCGATTTGACTTTCAAGAAGCGGTTGAAAATACGATTAAGAGCTTCCTGAAGAATCACCCAGGTAGTGGCGATGTTGATCTTCGGGATTATGCGAAAAAGAGCGACATTCAACGTCAACTTGGGGACTATGTTAAGAAAACCGAACTGCCCAAGATCGTTCTGGATGAAAGAAGCCGGGTACTAGACATTAATGGCCAAGAGCTCACCATTCCAGAAAGCGTTGATCTATCTGGATATGCTAAAAAGGGTGAGGTCCCACAAGTCACTTATGATGCCGAGCATCGGTTACTGACCGTCAATGGGGTAGCGGTTGATCTCCCGGCCAGTGTGGACTTATCAAACTATTACACTAAGGCTGAAATGGATGGCAAACTCAGCAAGGTCGCCACTGGTGGGACAGTAGATTTGACTGGCTACTTGAAAGTTGCGGACGCTGACAAGAAGTATGCCACTAAGCAGGAAATTCCTGATGTATCTGGCTTAGCTAAAAAGACTGATCTGGACGACTACGCTAAGAAGTCGGCGGTACCGGTAATTAGTCTTGATTCAGAAGCTCGGAAGTTAACCCTTAATGGAACTGCTATAGACATTCCGGCTGCTGTGGACCTATCTGGATATGCGACTAAGCAAGAACTGCCCAAGATCACATATGATCAGGAAACGAAGTCGTTGACCATCAACGGTACGAAGATTGAGCTACCAAGCAATGTTGATCTCTCGGGATACTACACTAAGAGTGAAGTCGATGGCAAGCTAGCACAAGCAGCCAGTGGCGGCAAGGTTGATCTAGCTGGATACCTTACTAAGACAGATGCTAGTAAGACCTACGCCACTAAGGCCGAGCTACCAAGTGTTAGTGGCTTAGCTAAGGAAAGCGATCTGCCTAAGATTACTATAGACACTGAAAAACGGATTATCACGATCAATGGTAAAAGCATCGTGATTCCTGACAACGTCAGTCTCGATAATGTTAAGACAAATGCGTATCCCGTTAGTGAAGGCGAAAGCCCAAGCGCAACTTTAACTAAGGATCAAGATGGGACTTATGCCATTAGTTTTGGGGTACCACAAGGAGCTACTGGCCCTGCTGGTCACGATGGAAAAAATGGTTATGATGGGACTACCCCTCACGTTGACACTGCCACTGGAGACTGGTTCTTAGGTGACAAAGATACCGGTGTCCACGCTCAAGGCGAGCAAGGTAAAACCGGCCAAACCGGTAAAGATGGGATTACCCCGCACATTGATAAAACCACGGGTAACTGGTTTATCGGCGATAACGACACTGGGACTCACGCTCAGGGTGCTACTGGGAAGACTGGTCAAGATGGTAAAGACGGGGTTACTCCACACATCGGCGATAACGGCGACTGGTTTATCGGCGATCAGGACACCAATCTTCCATCTCGTGGAGTACAAGGACCACAGGGTGAACCAGGTAAAGATGGCCAGCCAGGTGTTCACGGTGCACCAGGTAAGGACGGAGATACGCCTTATATCGGATCCAATGGCAACTGGTATCTTGGCTCAAGAGACACTGGAAAGCCTTCACAAGGCAGAGCTGGTAATGATGGCAAGACCCCAATCCGAGGCACTGACTATTGGACCGATGAGGATAAAGCCGAGATTAAAAAGTGGGTTGATGATGCAATCCTAAACGGGAAGTGGTGATCAAATGTCATTAGACGGCGAGATGACAGAGCTGGCTGATGCCATTAGGAGTAAAACTGGAAAAACCGGCAAATTGTCAATTCCTAAGATGGTTAGTGCACTGACTCCAAGTGAAATCGTATACTGGAATGGTGACATGTCAGGCGGTGTAAGTACACACTTGTTGGCTAAGCCGATTCCTGCCCATACTAAGATTAGTGACATTATTGTCACTTCTGATAAGCCTACCGATAGTACTTCCGGTTTCATGTACTTATATTTTAAGAATCCAGAAAAAGTTCGTTCGTCATATATTTTTTATTCACAAGGCAGGTGGATCATTGATACTAATGTAGCTAATCACTATGAACCTGGAACCGAGCTGCCTGATGACCTAATTGAGATTCGCACATTTGCAACAGTCAACAATCTGAAAATAGTCGTTAAGGGAGCTGATAGTGGTAGTAGTGAATTACCTATGTATACAACGGTTCTTCAGGCTTATACGGGACTTGCTAATGCCATTAAAAAGAGTACCAGTACTTCTGGGAAATTAACCATTGAAGAAATGATTACTTTATTAGGTGGTACGACATCAAAAGACGATACCCCAGTTACTCCTTCTCAGCCAGCTACTCCTTCCAAGCCAGTCACCGTTTTTTAAAATTTACAAATTTCGACCTTCGGTGGGGGATCGTATGATTTCACGAGTCCTGTGCCGTTAGGAGATACGAGATTAGAAGTAACATTGCAAGTAGTTAATAGCGGTACGGGTTCTGTTACAATTTCAATCCCAGGAACATCGATCAGTAAAACGATTGCGCCAGGAGGAAGAGGATATCAAAATGTTACTGCAACACTTGATATACCTAGTGGAATGGCAAAATCCATTAAAGCGATAGAGGTAGACGTTGGTCATCGAAACGCACTAAAACAGCTAACTGTTGTAGCCAAATAATTTCATAGTAAAAATAAATAGTATATTATAGTACAAAAAAGAGGTGAAAATTCCTCTTTCAATTTAACCGTGACCCGGAGGCGTGTGGAAAGCGTCTGCCGGGTCTTTTTGTGTTCTCAGATGCATGCTATAATATAGATAATCATAAAGCTTACTTGAGTCAGTCGTGGAAAAGGCTGGCTCTTTTTCGTATAATTTTTAATAGTAAGCTTTATGATTAGAGGTAAGATTTATGAAATGGAAGAAGATCGGTAATTTTGTGGGCATGGTTCTGGGAACGGCCTATCTATTTGCTGTTCTTTGGCTAGAGGAGACAAAGAAATTGGATTGGAAATCGTTGGCTGGTCTGGTTATTCTTTTCCTAATCTGGGGACTTATGATTTTTGCTAATTTGGCTGCATTCTTCGATAATAAGGAAATAAGCTTTTTGGGGATAAAAATTGCTTCAAATAAGAAAGCAGAAACCGAAACACCTAGCATCGATCCAAATGATTTCGATAAATTACAAAAGAGAACTGAAAAGCTTGAGAAAGACGTACATGACCTGAAAGAAAAGTTGGACGCCTCTAACAAGGAGGATTTCCACAAGGAATTTGAGCAATTCAGGCTATCTAAACCGGACTTAGACGTTATTATGGTGGAAGGGTACGAGTCGCCAAGCCGATTAACCGAGTTCACCAATCTAGTTAAGCGGGCCAAGACAAATGGCTACGACTTATCCAGTGACACTACATATCAAGGACTGACTAAAGGCTATCGTCAGCATATTACCGATCAGCTAAAAACTGTGTTAAAAACGCTTGATTATAGTAGTGAGTTTTCAGGACGAATGCAAAAACTCCTCGAAAATGCGATGGTATCAGTTCCAACTAATCAAGAAGTCATCGCAAGTATTAAAAAAGAACTCATTAGTGCTAACGAGAACAACAAGCTGGAAATCAGTGATGTGTTTTTTAAGGCTACCAATGACTTAAAGAAGCTCAAACCATGACATGTCAGAAGAAGCATTAACAGCTCCGTGCTAAGTGGTGGCCTAACTATCAGAATAAATAAAAAACGGCGGCTCAATTAAGGGCCGTCGCTTTGCACATCATCAAATTTGCCGAAATAGCGATAGTAATCAATAACTTAATCTGGTAACATATATATAGATCCAAATGCTGACCTGCCTTTTCCCAAGAGGCAGGTCTTTAATTTTAAAAGGGGTAAAAAAGGGGAATTTATTTTAACAAGGCATGAACAAGAGTGAATATAAACGAATGTTTAAAATGCTTTTCTTCCTATTATAGTAACAGAGTGAATGCTAGTGAAAACGGGCAAATACCTTGTGCACTTCCCGGAAAGGAACAGGGTAATTGCGGGCCTCTGCTCGACGGTCCTGGTGGTGGAGGCTAAGAAAAAGAGTGGGAGCCTGATCACGGCAAACATTGCTCTAGAGGAAAATCGGACGGTCTGCGCGGTCCCTGGACGAATTGATACTTACCGTTCATTAGGCTGTAATGAATTAATTGCCGCGGGTGCGAAACCAATCCTTCGGGCACAGGACATTCTCGAAGAGTACATGCTATGAGTAAAGATCCTTGCATTTTATAATAATTTCTTCTAAAATACGATTTCCATTTGACAGACCATGGTGAAATGGAATAATAATGTTATATATGAAGAAATAAACAAATAAAAATGTGAGGAGCCTCTTTTATGGCAACCAAAACAGCCAAGAAAAGTACTAAGACGACGGCAAAGCGGAAGACAACGCGGCGCCGTTCTAAGATTAAGAAAAATTTGGTGATTGTTGAGTCACCATCAAAAGCAAAGACGATTGGTCGTTTCCTGGGCCGCTCGTATAAAGTTGTTGCGAGTCTTGGCCATGTGCGCGACTTACCGAAGAGCCGGATGGGGGTTGATATTGAAAATAACTACCAACCGGACTATATTTCGATTCGCGGGAAGGGTGACGTTATCAAGGAACTTCGTAAGGATGCGAAGAATGCCAAGGCCGTTTACCTGGCATCAGACCCGGACCGTGAGGGGGAAGCCATCGCCTGGCATGTCTCCAACATTTTAAAGCTTGATGATAATGAGAAGAACCGGGTTACCTTTAACGAAATTACGAAGGACGCGGTTAAAAACGCCTTTAAGGAACCGCGGACGATTAATATGGACCTGGTTGACGCCCAGCAGGCGCGGCGGGTCCTTGACCGGCTTGTCGGTTACTCAATTAGTCCCATCCTCTGGAAAAAGGTTAAGAAGGGACTGAGTGCCGGTCGTGTTCAGTCGGTGGCACTAAATCTGATCATCCAGCGGGAAAATGAGATCCGTAATTTCAAACCAGAAGAGTACTGGACGATTGATGCGGACTTCAAACACGCCCGGGACAAATTTAAGGCTGTCTTTTACGGTGAGAACGGTAAGAAGACAAAGCTGGCCGACAATGCGGATGTTCAAAAGGTCCTTGGTAAGCTGGATAAAAAGCAGGACTTTGCCATTTCAAAGGTCACTAAAAAGGAACGGCGTCGGCAACCCCAGCCACCATATACCACTTCAACGATGCAGCAGGATGCTAACCGGCGACTTAACTTCCGAACCCGGAAGACCATGATGGCCGCTCAAATGCTGTATGAAGGAATCGACATTAAGCAGGGGGCGCCGGTCGGCCTGATCACCTACATGCGAACCGACTCCACGCGGATTGCATCGATTGCTAAGCACGAGGCCTCTAAGTTTATCCATGAGGAGTATGGGGGCGAGTATGCGGCCATCAAACCGGTAAAGGGTAAGTTGCCGGAGGGGGCTCAGGATGCCCACGAAGCCATTCGGCCAACTTCTGTCTACCGAACACCGGCCAAGATGAAGCCCTACCTGAACAATGACCAATATAAGTTGTACAGCCTTATCTGGTCCCGCTTCGTGGCCAGTCAGATGACGCCGGAAGTAATTGATACAATGACGGTCGACCTCCAGCAAAACGGGGTAACCTTCCGGGCAAACGGGTCTAAAGTTAAGTTTGCCGGTTTCTCCAAGGTTTATAAGCGGGGAGAAGAAAAGGACAACCTCTTACCAGACCTTAGTGAAGGTGACCATGCGCGGATGGTCAATGACAACCCCGCCCAGCACTTTACCCAGCCGCCGGCCCGATACACTGAAGCGGCATTAATCAAGACGCTGGAAAGCAACGGGGTCGGTCGGCCATCAACTTATGCGCCAACCTTGGATACAATTCAGCGGCGTTACTATGTCCGCCTCGTTTCTCGTCACTTTGAACCGACGGAATTAGGGGAAATTGTTAATAAGATTATTGCTAAGCAGTTCCCCGACATCGTCAATGCCAAGTTCACGGCAGATGTTGAAGGTGAACTTGACCAGGTTGAAGCAGGGAAACAGAACTGGATTAAGGTTGTCGACAGTTTCTATAAGCCGTTTTCTAAGGAAGTTCAGGATGCAGAGGACAAGGTTGCCAAGATTCAGATGAAGGATGAACTTGCCGGGAGTGATTGTGAAATCTGCGGTGCACCGATGGTAATCAAGATGGGTCGCTATGGTAAGTTCTACGCATGCTCGCGCTTTCCAAAGTGCCGTAATACCAAGGCCATCGTGAAGGAAATTGGTGTGACCTGCCCAGTATGCCATAAGGGGAACGTTGTTGAACGGAAGTCGAAAAAGAACCGCACCTTCTACGGGTGTTCACGGTACCCTGACTGCGATTTTGTCTCCTGGGATAAGCCAATTGGGCGTGATTGCCCTAAGGATGGCCACTTCCTCGTCGAAAAGAAGGTTAAGGGTGGCAAACAGGTTGTTTGTCCAAACGGTGATTATGAGGAAGCCGTCCAAAAGTAGGTAAAAGTCAGTAAAACTGTTTATGTAGTTTTACTGACTTTTACTTACTATGATGTTGAAAGCGCCGTCATTATTTGGTATTGTGCAAGTAAACATTGTTCTATATACTTGATGATAAACGTTTAGCAACAAAGGGGTAATAAAATGATTAAAATTCAAAACAAAGAACTCGCCGTCGAAATCAATGAGCTAGGGGCCCAGCTACATAGCATCAAGCGGCAAGATAACGGGATTGAATACCTCTGGCAGGGCTCGCCGGATAGCTGGGGACGGCAAGCACCAATTCTTTTTCCATTTGTTGGTCGTCTTAAGGATGATCAGTACCAGTTTAACGGCCAAACTTTCCACCAAACTCAACACGGCTTTGCTCGTGACCGCCAATTCACGGTCACGGAACAACTGGATGATCGGGTAGTCCTCGAACAACGTGCCGGTGATGATACCAAGAAGGTGTATCCGTTTGACTTTATCCTCAGGGTCACTTATGAACTGGTTGGTGACCGTTTAGCGGTATCCTATAAGGTAATTAATCCGGCCCGCCAGTCGTTAATTTACGAAATTGGTGCCCACCCTGGTTTCAACATGCCCCTTACTCCACAGGGCTCCTATGAAAATGTGGAATTTAGTGTTATCCCAGCGGAAAAATACTCCCGAATTATTTTGGATGGGCCCTACAATGATTCTGGTCATCCCCAGATGATTGATATGACCAAGCCATTCATGCTCAACCACGACCTCTTCAACCATGATGCAATCATCTTTAAGACTTGTGGGAGTGACTTTACCGCAACCCTTGCTGACAAGACTAGTGGTCACGGGGTTAGTGTCGCAACCACAGGAACCCAGTACGTGGGTCTGTGGTCGGCTTACCCAGCAACAGGGAACTTTGCCTGCATCGAACCATGGTGGGGGATTGCTGATAATGTCAATGCCGATGGTCTGCTTTTGCACAAGCAGGGAATGTACCGCCTGGCTCCGGGACAGGAACGGGACTACCATTTCAGCATTCGGCCATTTTAGCGTGATATTATGATTAACAAAAAACGGTCGCCGCATTTTTTGTGCGGTGACCGTTTTTTCACAGGTATTTATTTTGACTGATGGTGCCGGCGGTAGTAGACCAGGCCAAAGGGAACGAGGGATTCCTTCCCGGTGCAGATTCTTTTGATATTGCTCTTGTGGCGGTAGAGAACCACTAGGGTCAAGAAACCAGCAACCAGGGAAAGAATAAGGTCGTGTTCAAACATGGCAATTATAAAGATGGCACTAATGCCGATGATACTGGCCGCACTGGCCATCGAGGTCAGAAGGAGTGTCCCGATGAAAATCAGGCAGGCAACCAGGAAGAGAAAGGGGTTATAGGCTAGTAAAATCCCCGCACTGGTTGCCACTGCCTTTCCGCCATGAAAGTGGTCAAAGATGGAAACCGTGTGGCCCAGTGATGCGAAGAGCCCAATCAGTAGGGGGTTAACGCTGTGCGAAATACCTAAAATGTAAGGTTGGCTGGCGGCTAACGTCCCCTTTAATACGTCCATAAAGAGGACCACCGTCCCGGCCTTGGGACCCAGTGTTCTGAAAGTGTTGGTTGTACCAATGTTTCCGCTGCCCAACTTGCGAATATCCTTATGGTAGAAAATTTGGCCGATCCATAGGCCAGAAGGGATGGAGCCTAAGAGGTAAGAAATGATCACCATTCCCAATATTTCAAATATCATAATTATTGCTCCTCATGAATTAAAGTATATCTCAAAGTTTAAGAATACCATGAATCGCTCGTTGGTGGTAGAGCGCAAAAAGCAAATTGCCGTTTGCCAAATGAAATGGATTTGAGTATTATCAATACTGTAACTATTTACCAGGGCCGGGTCTCATCTATTTGCTAGTTGACCGCGTCCATGATAATATTAACTATATCGAACATATGTTTTAGAAATGAAATGATACGGGAGGTCATTTTGTGACCACGAAAAAGGTAAAATATGATGAATCGTCAATTCAGGTATTAAAGGGGCTTGAAGCTGTCCGTAAGCGTCCAGGGATGTATATCGGGTCCACAGACGCACGGGGGCTCCACCACCTGGTGTATGAAATCGTTGATAACGCCGTTGATGAAGCATTATCTGGCTACGGTGATGAAATTAACGTGACAATTGAGGCGGATAATTCAATTACTGTCCAGGACCATGGTCGGGGGATGCCCGTGGGGATGCACGCTTCAGGGAAGCCTACTCCGGAAGTTATTATGACGGTCCTCCATGCAGGGGGAAAGTTTGGCCAGGCGGATGGTTATAAGACCTCTGGTGGTCTCCACGGGGTTGGTGCGTCGGTCGTTAATGCTCTCTCCACAAATTTAAAGTTAACGATTGTTCGTGACCATGTTCGTTACCAAGAGAAGTTTAAAAACGGTGGCCAACCGGTTGGAACGTTGAAGAAACTTGGTAAAACCCGGGAGCAAAGTGGGACAACTGTCTCGTTTAAACCGGACCCGGCAATCTTCACCACGACGGTTTACGACTACAACACCCTCGCTAATCGTTTGCGGGAATCGGCCTTCCTTTTGAAGGGAATCAAAATTGTGCTGACCGATAAGCGGGCAGGACAGGAAAAGCAGGATGTCTTCCAGTACAAGGATGGCATTCAGGAGTTTGTTTCCTACCTTAATGAGGGAAAGGATACCCTGGGAAAGATCATGTACTTTGACGGTAAGGACCAGGGGGTTGAAGTAGAAGTGGCCGCTCAGTATAACGATGGTTACTCTGAGACCCTCCTATCCTTTGTTAATAACGTTCGGACACCGGATGGGGGTACCCATGAGGCGGGATTCAGAAGCGCCTGGACCAAGACCTTCAACGAGTATGCTAAGCGGGTCGGCCTGTTAAAGAACAACGATAAAAACCTGGAGGGGAGCGACGTCAGAGAAGGGCTCACGGCCGTTATCTCCGTGCGGATTCCAGAACGACTGTTGCAATTTGAAGGACAGACCAAGGATAAGCTTGGTACGCCAGAAGCCCGCAAGATTGTTGATACGATTGTCAGTGAGCAATTGAACTATGCCCTAATGGAAAATGGTGACTTCACTCAGATGTTAATCCGCAAGTCCCTGAAGGCCCGCGAAGCTCGTGAGGCTGCCCGGAAAGCCCGTAACCAGGCCCGGGGTGGCAAACGGAAGAGCCGCAAGGAACGTAACCTTTCCGGTAAGCTAACGCCGGCCCAGTCAAAGAATGCCCAGAAAAATGAGCTTTTCTTAGTCGAAGGGGATTCAGCCGGTGGTTCCGCAAAGCAGGGTCGGGACCGCAAGTTCCAGGCGATCTTGCCATTACGGGGTAAGGTTCTGAATACGGAAAGGGCAAAGCTAGATGACGTCTTGAAAAACGAGGAGCTAAACACCATTATCTACACGGTTGGTGCTGGCGCTGGCTCGGAGTTTGACGTTAAAGACGCCAACTACGATAAGATCATCATCATGACCGATGCCGATGACGACGGGGCCCACATCCAGATTCTTCTTCTTACCTTCTTTTATAAGTACATGCGGCCAATGATTGAAGCCGGCAAGATTTATATCGCGTTACCACCCCTTTACCGTCTTCAGCAGGGGCGGGGAGCAAAGACGAAGATTACCTATGCCTGGACAAACGAAGAGCTTACTAAGCTGACCAAGAGAATGGGTAAGACTGCCCAATTGCAACGTTTCAAGGGGCTCGGTGAAATGAATGCGGACCAACTTTGGGAAACTACCATGAACCCAGCCACCCGGACCTTGATCAGGGTCCGAATTGAGGATGCTGAACTAGCCGAACGGCGGGTCACAACCCTGATGGGGAACAAGGTTGAGCCCCGGCGGGAGTGGATTGAAAACAACGTTCAATTTACCCTTAGTGATGACCAAGAATCCGATAAACTGGTTGCCAGCAAGAAGCATTTGAATAAGTAAAGAAAGGGATCATTTTAGTGAGAGACGCAAAAATTGAGACAATGTCGCTCGAAAAGTTGATGGGGGAGCGGTTTGGTCGCTATTCCAAATCAATTATCCAGGAGCGGGCACTGCCAGATATTCGCGATGGACTTAAACCCGTTCAGCGGCGGATCCTATACGCAATGAACAAGGACGGTAATACTTATGACAAGGGCTTTCGGAAGTCAGCAAAGTCGGTCGGTAACGTCATGGGTAACTTCCACCCCCACGGTGACAGTTCAATATACGAAGCCCTGGTCCGCCTTAGCCAGGACTGGAAACTACGTGAACCACTGGTCGAAATGCACGGGAACAACGGGTCAATGGACGGGGACCCTGCAGCAGCAATGCGTTACACCGAAGCGCGCTTAAGCAAAATTGCGGGACTGATGCTGCAAGACATTGATAAGGACACGGTCGAAATGACCCTGAACTTTGATGATACCGAAAAGGAACCGGTTGTCCTCCCGGCCCGGATCCCGAACCTCCTCGTTAATGGGGCCACGGGAATTTCGGCAGGGTACGCAACCGAAATTCCCACCCATAACCTGGGCGAAGTCTTTGATGCCCTAATTTACCTCCTGAAGCACCCGTCAGCGAGTCTCGAAAAGTTGATGGATTTTATCCCCGGTCCAGATTTTCCCACTGGTGGAATTGTCCAGGGGGTTGACGGGATAAAGAAGGCCTACAAGACCGGTCGGGGCAGAATTGTTGTCCGGGCGAAGACAGCAATTGAAACCCTCCGTGGTGGCCGTCAGCAGATTAACGTCACCGAGATTCCCTATGAAGTCAACAAGGCCCAGTTAGTGAAGCGGATTAATGACCTTCGCCTCGCTAAAAAGGTTGAGGGGATTGTTGAAGCCCGTGACGAGACCGACCGGAGTGGCCTGCGGATTGCCATCGAATTGAAACGGAACGCTAACGCTGAAGGAATCCTTAACTACCTCCTGAAAAATACTGACCTGCAGATAAACTATAACTTTAACATGGTCGCCATTGATAAGCAGCGGCCAATGCGGGTGGGACTAAAGCATATCCTGACGTCATACCTCGCCTTTCAAAAGGAAGTTGTAAGGCGGCGGACCAACTACAACTTGCAGAAGGCCCAACACCGCCTCCACATTGTTGAAGGTCTGATTAAGGCCCTTTCTATTCTCGACCAGGTAATCAAGACAATCCGGGCCAGCAAAAACCGGAAGGATGCTAAACAGAACCTGGTTGAAGAGTATGACTTCACCGCAGAGCAGGCTGAAGCAATCGTCACCTTACAGCTGTACCGCCTGACTAATACAGACGTGACTGAGCTTGAGGATGAACAAGCCCATTTAAATAAGTTGATATCAGAATACCAGTTGATCTTGGGTGACGATGATGAGCTTGCCAAGGTGGTTGAGCGCGAGATGAAGGCCATCAAGAAGGAATTCGGCAACCCACGGCGGACCAAGATTGAAGACCAGGTACAAAAGTTGGAAATCGATACGAAGGTCACCGTTGCTAATGAGGACGTGGTTGCTCTTGTCTCCCACGCTGGTTACATCAAGCGTTCTAGCTTGCGATCATTCAAGGCCTCGTCACTGGATGAAAACGGCCTCCGAGAAGACGATTACCCATTACTAGTTGAACAGACCACCACCTTGGCCCACCTCTTTATGTTCACGAATCTCGGGCATGTGATTTACCGGCCGGTTCATGAGCTAGCTGATGTTCGTTGGAAGGATACGGGTGAACACATCTCACAGACAATCGGGCTAGCAGAAAACGAAGAGATTATTAAGGCAATGGTATTTGACCGCCTGGACCTACCAGGAAACCTAATTTTTGCCACCAGTGATGGTCAGGTTAAGCAGTCCGCCTACCAGGACTACCAGCCGGGCTCACGCTATAAGAGTCATGCTAGCATGGCGATTAAGCTCAAGAGTAAAGGTGCTCAAGTGGTCAGCGTTGATTACTATGAACCAACAAATGAGAACCGCTCGCTGCTGGCAATCAGTCGTGAGGGTTACGCGGTCCGCTTCGACGTTGCGGATGTCCCGGTTACCGGCTTGCGGACTGCCGGGGTGCGGGCAATTAACCTCAAGGATGACGATGAATTAGTCGATCTTGCAATCGTTGCTGATGGGCAGCGGATTGCCTCAATTACCCAGCGGGGGGCCTTTAAGGAAATGCCGGTTGACGAAATTGCCGTCGGTGCCCGGGCCCGCCGGGGTGAACTTGTCCTCCACCGACTCAAGACGCATCCGCACCGGATTGCTGACTTTACTGCTTACGATCCTGACTTCACGGGTTACTTTGAGGTGATTACTGACCGGCCGCTCTTCCAGGATATCTCCGTTAGTGACCACCACCTGGGTTCGATCAAGTCCAATGGTACCTTTGTGATTGATACCGAGACCCAGGGGACCCCAGTAAAGCTGCGCGTCAAGCAGGCAAATATTTTAAACGATCCTGAGCAACAATCACTCCTGAAATGATGAGGTGGTAATGTGGGAATTGTTGAGCGTCAAATTCAGCCACTTGTAAGTGCCTTCCGTCTTCCCCGCTATGATGAGTTACCCAAGATGGGTCTTTATCTGGACCAAGTGGTTCAATACATCAATGGCTACTTCCCGGAAGCAATGGGGATAAAGATGACTAATACAATGGTCAGTAGCTATGTTAAGCATGGGTTGCTAAACCATCCTCGGCACCGACAGTACGATCGGGACCAGCTGGCAAGCCTGTTTCTAATTACTATTAGCCGTCAGGTCCTTTCCCTTCATGAGATTCAGACCCTCCTCCATTTTCGGGGAGGGCAGCAAAGTGTTGAAGATGGTTACAACTACCTCTGTGCTGCCTTCGAGTTGGCCCTGCGCCAGGCATTTTCTGCAGGTGTCCAGGTGGAAAAAATTACCGTTCCGGATAGTGAGGAAAAGCGCCTGCTCGATCGACTAGTCCAAATGATAAGTTGTCGCGTATACTTAAGGATGTATCTTGACCAGGTTCAGGAAAACCATAGCTCTTAAAGGAGGGGTAAAATGGCGTACATTGCAGATTTACGTTCACAAGTTGGTCACATGCCGCTGATCTTGACGAGTGCCTCAGGTGCACTTGTCAACGCAGACGGTGCCGTCCTGCTACAGGCCCGGGCCGATACCGGCGACTGGGGGTTCCCGGGTGGCTACATGGAATTTGGGGAACGATTTACCGATACCGTCAGACGCGAATTTAAGGAGGATGCGGGACTCGCTGTTGAGCCGGTCTGCCTCTTAAAAATACTGGATAATGACCAATATACTTACCCCAATGGGGATGCTGTGCAGCCAGTCAATGCCTTTTACCTTGTTCGGCAGGTCACTGATCAACACTTTCCAGTTAAGCCGAGCGAGACGGTTACGACAAGATACTTTGCCCTGCAAGGACGACCACCGCGCTTTTTTAACCACCAACATGAGAAAATGTGGGCAATTTTGAATGAATATTGGACAAAGAAGCATAATGTTAAATAATAATGCGGACGAGAACTATTTATCGTGATAAAATGAATAGTGAAAATTGCTTTAGTTGTATTGTTGAAGCACAAACAGGAGGAATTACTTTATGGAAAAAGAATTAGTCTTTGGACATCAAAAGCCAGATACAGATGCAATCACTGCGGCAATGGCTTTTTCATACTACCAAAACCAATTGGGCTATGAAACGGAAGCAGTTGCCCTCGGCGAACCAAACGCCGAAACGCAATACGCTCTTAAGAAGTTCGGTATGAAGGCCCCACGGGTTATCAAAACCGCTGCTAACGAAGTCGACAAGGTAATGCTGGTCGACCACAACGAACCACAACAAAGTGTTAGTGACATCGACAAGGTTACGGTTACCCACCTTGTTGACCACCACCGGATTGCAAACTTCAATACTGCTCAACCACTGTGGGCAACTTGCCGCCCATATGGCTGTGTTTCAACAATTTTGACGGAAATGTTCCAACAAAAGCACATTGATATTCCAGCTAACTTAGCGGGGATGATGCTTTCCGCAATCATTTCTGATACCCTGTTACTTAACTCCCCAACTACTACGGACCACGACCGTGAAGCGGTTAAGTACTTAGCTAAGGTTGCCGGCGTTGATGACTACAACAAGTACGGGGTTGCCATGCTGAAGGCGGGCGCTGATGTTGATGCTAAGTCCGATGCCGACATTGTTGATGGTGATGCTAAGACCTTTGAACTTGGTGGCACCAAGATGCGGATCGGTCAAGTAAACGCGGTTGAACTCGACGATGTCTTCAAGCGGCAAGCTGACCTTGAAAAGAAGATGCACGAATTGATGGATGCCAATGGTTACCAATTGTTCATTCTGATTGCCACTAACATTCTTAATAGTGACTCCGAATTGCTGGTTGTTGGTGACAACACCGACAAAGTTGAAAAGGCATTCGGTCACAAACTTGATGCTAATAAGCGGATGAACCTGCCGGGCGTTGTTTCACGGAAGAAGCAAGTTGTTCCTCCATTGACAGATGCCTTTGAAGGCTAATCTTTATAGATAATGGTAATAAAAGGACCTGGGAAAATTTTCCAGGTCTTTTTTGTTGCTGCATCCGTCTCTTAAAAATTAGTTAACCCCCTTAAAGATTGGTAAATAGCGTATCTTATTTATCGCTGATTTTTATATAATAAGAATAGAAAATAATTGACATAGAAGCGGAAATCCAACTATAAGGAGGCTAGTTATGAACAGAAAACCATTGTACTGCCGACCATGGCTATGGATTGTCGTCCTTTTGCTACTAATTGCAGGCGGCTGGTTTATCAACCATCGCAGTCAAACCCAAGAAGCGCAGAGGGACACAGTCGCTAAGACCAGTAAAAAGACGGATAAGAAGAAAAAAGTAGCCAAGAAACCGCAAGATAAAGAAAAAGATCATTCCCTTACTAAACCGGCAAGCGGTGGACAAACGGAAGTCAATGGTACAGGGCAAACAGTGAACACGACCGTACCACAACAGCCAAGCATGGCCGAAAATACGGTTCCAGCCAATACTCAGGAAAAAGAGCCGTGGGTTGATCCCAATAACTATGAGCCAAATTCGATTATTGGTGACCGCTCAACCATGTATTGTTACCTCCCGGGCCAATACCCAGATCCCGGAATTGCTCCTGAAAATGTCGTCTACTTTGACTCGCTAGCTGATGCTCAGGCAGCTGGATACCGTACCCACCAATAGAATCAGGTATTAAAAAAGTGTCCGCCAATTGCAAGACCACATTGTCTAACGGTTGGCGAACACTTAACCTTTATTTGGCTCCATTTTCTTGGAGCTGGGCAATTGTTGAGTAGGCGGGGGACAAGAGCCCTTCGACCTGCTGGAAGAGGGGAAGGTACTTCTGGTAAATAGCGACCGTTGCTGGATCTGGACGGTAAGTATCCTCTTCACCAATGAAGTTTTGCACAACTTGGTAACTGTTGACCAGGTTTAAGCTCTTCATTGCCATTGTAACAGCACCGAGGCAACCTGATTCGAACGATTCCGGAATGTCGACCGGACAGTCTAACACGTCGGCAAGCATTTGTCGCCAAACGTGGGACCGGGCGAATCCACCAGTAGCCGTTATGGATTTTGGCTGGCCCACCAGGTCACAGACGGCCTTGAAGACCGTCGCGATGTTCATGTTGATTCCTTCCATGACCGCCCGGAGCATGTCCGCCCGGGTATGGAGGTTATTGAGCCCAAAGAAACTTCCCCGGGCGTTGGCATCCCACAGTGGGGCCCGTTCACCACCTAAGAAAGGGAGAAACAGCAGGCCGTGGGCACCGGCGGGGACATCAGAAATTACCCGACTTGCCAGGGTGTAGGGGTCAACCTGCTCGTTAGCGACCGCACTCGGGGTAACCAGGTGTTTAACGGCCCACTGGTAGACATCACCGCCGTTATTAAGCGGCCCACCTACCACCCAGCTATGGTTATCAACCGCATAGCAGAATAGGCGCCGGTGAGGGTCAATCACGGGATGGTCGGTGATTACCCGGACGGCCGCCGAGGTACCGATGGTAATCGCCACAGTATCTGGTTTGAGTGCTCCCACGCCGAGGTTCGATAGGGCACCATCGAACGCCCCGTAGATAAATGGGGTATCGGCAGGAATTCCCATCCTTGCCTGGGCTTTTGGCAGGAGGCCGGTAGCCTGGTAGGTACCGTTAACGATTTCCGGTAGCTGTTCCTGGCGAATACCAACCAGGTTTAACGCCGTTGGGTCCCAGTCACCGGAATTGATGTTCATCATCCCGGTGCAACTGGCAATTGAAATGTCGACCTTGAATGTGCCGAAAAAGCGGCAAAAGAGGTAGGACTTTATGTCACCAATATAGGCGGCTTGGGAAAGAAGTTCGGGTGCCGCTTCCTTGAGCCAGAGAAGTTTTGTCAAAGGTGACATTGGGTGAATGGGGGTACCGGTGTTCACATACAACTGTCTCCCCAAGGCGGACCGTTTCAATTGGTTTGCCGCGTGCCGTGCCCGGGTATCGGCCCAGGTGATCAACCGTGACTGAGGGCGGAACGCCTGGTCGAGGAGGATCAGACTCTGGTTTGCACTAGAAAAGGCAACGGCAAGTAGTCTTTCTTTGGAAAAGTTAATTCGCTGGGCGGCATCCCCAATTACCTTTTCCACTGCGTTGACAATCGTGGTCGGGTCTTGCTCGGCCATGCCGTTAGGGTGGCGGAAGAGGGGGTAGGACTGGCTGAATCGTTTGATTACGTGGGTGTGTTCATCATAGAGAACCGCTTTTGTACTGGTTGTTCCCACGTCAACACCGATAAAGTAATTCATATTTGTACTCCTTATATGTTGTAATAGCTTCAATATACTGGCCAGTAGGGTGGATGTCAATTAGTTGTGTGAAAGCAGAATAATTTACATTAAGGCCACGCATCTTTAAAATTAAAATACCAATCTTTCAAGGAGGGATAAGGACAATGAAATTAACCTTCACCACAGAGGCCATTGAACGCCTGAAGAAGTACGTAGCTAAAGACAAGCAAATCCTGCTTGATTTTGAGGACGGGGTCGGCCCTTTCTCTGCCGTTGGTAGCTGCTCACTCGACGGTGGTTACCGGCTAATTTTTATTGACAAGGGGCTAAACCTGAAGGATTTCGACACTCAGATTGATTCAAATCTGGGACCGGTAAAGATAAAGGGGGAATCACGCGCGCAGTTTGATGACCAGATGACGATTCGCTTTAATCGGCACCTCTTTACTCTGCCGTTGGTTTCAGACAGGAGGACCCTGACAGAAAACGTTGAGGTGGTTGATTACAGTCGCGGTAACTTCCCGGAAAAGTCGCGTGGTCAGCATGACTGTTAAGTAGTGAAACAGAAATAGCTTGCTTTTCGCTGCGAAGCAAGTCTTTAGAAAGCATAAAAGGGACGCTAGTATTCGGAAAAATCCGAATGCTAGCGTCCCTTTGTTTACTGCGCTGTAGCTTTTTCAACTTGCATATCCGGCCGATTGTCAAGCTACTCAACTGCTTTGTAAGATTTGTCCCTTCTTCCGTAGTTAGAGAATGAACTTAAAGATAATTACGAGGATAATTGAAATCCCACACAAAGCGGTTGCTCCCCAGTAATGGCGGTTCCCGTTATCTGCTTGGATGGCGCGGTAGATAAAGACAATGGCCAAAATAATTGCTAAAAATAGGGCAACCATCATCGTACAAAACGCCAAGCTCCCGCTTAATGTATGATAAAGGTTGGCGTAAAAGATGACCGCACCAGCATACATAACAAAGGAATAAGCATAGTTCCCCTTTTTAAAATTCCGTGATAGGCCGTAACCAAATGCAAACACCAGGATTAGGCTGGTTAGACTATCGAGCATTATAATTCCTTCTTTTTTGCAATTTCCTTTTTATTATAAGACAAACCGGGCATTAAAGTACAATAGGACAGTAAAAAAGTTCAGTAATATAAGCTTGTAGAGTTAATTTTACTAAGAACTTATATAAAAATGAATGCGTTTACATAATTAGGGTTGATTATCTGGATGATAGTGTTATTATTTGAATTGTAGGAAATGCAAACGGTTACATAAAGCAATCATGGAATGAAAGGTGCTGTTATTGATGGAAAATAAACATTGGTGGAATAACTCGGTTGTTTACCAAATTTACCCGAAGAGTTTTCAGGATAGTAATGGTGATGGAGTTGGTGACCTCCGGGGAATCATTAACCGCTTAGACTACCTCAAGAAGCTTGGAGTTGACATTATCTGGTTGAACCCGATCTACAAGTCGCCCCAAGTTGATAACGGGTACGACATTAGTGACTACCAGGCAATCAACCCAACCTTAGGTAACATGGCTGATTTCCAGGAATTAATTAATGGTATCCACCACCGCGGAATGAAGTTGGTGATGGACCTGGTTGTCAACCACACCTCTGACCAGCACAAGTGGTTTGAAGAATCCAAGAAGAGCAAGGATAACCCGTATCGGGATTACTACATTTGGCGGGATGGTAAGAATGGTAAGGAACCCAATAATTGGGGTTCCTACTTCTCGGGACCGGCTTGGAAGTACGATCCGGAAACCGACCAGTACTACCTCCACCTCTTTGCTCCCCAGCAACCCGACTTGAACTGGGAAAATCCAAACGTTCGCCACAGTGTTTACGATATGATGAACTGGTGGGCTGCCAAGGGTGTTGATGGCTTCCGGATGGACGTTATCAACCTGATCTCCAAGCCAAAGGAACTCACTGATGGGCCACTGACGGGGGATGAAAAGTACGCCAACGTTGAAAAACTTGTACCTAATGGTCCGCGGATGCACGAGTTCCTGCAGGAGATGAACCGTAATGTCATGAGTAAGCATAAGATGATTACGGTCGGCGAAATGCCCGGGACCACACCGGAACAGGCTAAGGCATACGCTAACCTGGATAATAAGGAGCTTAACATGATCTTCCAGTTTGAACACATGGGGCTCGATGGCAATAGTAACCCGGCACTGGGGAAGTGGAACGATCAGAAGACGAAGCTGGTTGACCTGCGGGCTAACTTCACAAAGTGGCAGAAGGGCCTGATGGGGACCGCTTGGAACTCCCTTTACTGGAATAACCACGACCAGCCGCGGGTTGTCTCCCGCTTCGGTGATGACAGTAACGAAGAAAATCGTCTAAAGTCTGCCAAGATGCTGGCAACCATGCTGCATTTCCAGCAAGGAACCCCATATATTTACGAGGGTGAAGAGATTGGAATGACAAACGTCTACTTCGACAAGCTCGCAGATTACGTTGACCTTGAGTCGATTAACGCATACCACCAGCTCGTTGACGACCAGCACCTCCTTGATGGAAAAACGATGCTGAAGTATCTGGCAATGCATAGTCGGGACAACGCGCGGACACCAATGCAATGGGATGATAGCAAGAATGCGGGCTTCTCCACTGGAACGCCATGGGAAAAGGTCAACCCGAACTACCCGACCATCAACGTCGAAAAGGCGCTGGCGGACCAAAACTCAATCTTCTATTACTACCAGAAGTTGATTAAACTCCGTCATGAGCTTCCGGTAATTACTAACGGTGATTTTCAATTGGTCGCTGGCAACGAGGATGATCCAGCTGTATTTGCCTACCGCCGGCAAAATGCTGATACCACCCTGCTCGTCATTACCAACTACACCGACCAAACACTGCAACGCCACTACGACGTTCCGGACGGTGCCAAACTTTTAATTACTAACTATGCTGATGATGCGGGAGAGACGATTCGTCCTTATGAAGCAAAGGTTTACCAATACTAAGTTGGGAGATAGTTATTATGGATAAAAAGACTAACGAAGATAATCGAATTGATCTTGATGCGGGGATGCCGTCATTATCCAAGAGCCAAATTTTCTCAATTACATTTGCCTTCTTTGGAATTAACATGGCTTTCTCACTGCAAAGCTCACAAATGAGCCGGATTTGTCAGACGATTGGTGCTAACCCAAACAGCCTCGGCTTCTTCTTCATCTTCCCACCGTTAATGGGAATGATTGTTCAGCCGATCTTGGGTCAACTGTCTGACCGGACCTGGAACCGCTTCGGTCGGCGGTTACCATACCTCCTCTTTGGGACCCCAATTGCGGCCTTAGTCTTGATCATGCTACCGTTTTCCGGGTCGTTTGGCTTCGGGTATGGTTCGCTGGCCGCAATGACCTACGCTGCCGTTGCTATCTGTTTCATGGACCTGTTCTCCAACGTCTGCATGCAGCCATTACGGATGCTGGTTGGTGACATGGTTAACAACAAGCAAAAGAACGCCGCTTGGTCATGGCAACAGGTCTTCTCTAATGGTGGGGCAATTCTCGCCACGATCCTGCCGTTCCTGTTCACCGCGTTTGGGATGTCCAACACGGCTAAGCGGGGAGTTGTTCCGCACACTGTTATTTGGGCTTACCTCTGTGCCGCTGCTGTCCTGCTGATTACGGGACTGTGGACCGTCTTCAACGTTAAGGAATACGATCCGAAGACTTATGCCAATTACCACCACATCGACGTCAATGAGGCGCACGAGAAGGTCAGTCTCTGGAAGCTCGTTAAGCAGGCACCCCGGTCCTTCTGGGAAATCAACCTGGTCCAATTATTCTCTTGGTTTGCAATTATGTATGTTTGGACTTACACGACCGGGACGGTTGCCAAGAATATCTGGCACACCACTGACGTCAGCTCTGCCGGCTACCAGGCCGCTGGTAACTGGTATGGGATCTTAACCGCCGTTTACAGTATCGCTGGTATTATTTGGGGCCTGCTCTACGCCAAAGCCAAGGCTAACTCCCGGAAGAAATGGTATGTTTTGGGGATGGTCCTCGGTGCTATCGGTCTCGGCAGCATGGCGTTTATCACTTCCAAGACTCTCTCAATCATCGCAATGATTCTCTTTGGAATTGCTAACTTTAGTATTAACACGATTCCATTTACCCTACTGACTTCCTCATTAAACGGGAAGAACGAAGGAGCCTACCTTGGCCTGTTTAATGTCGGAATCTGTGTTCCCCAGATCCTGGCCTCCCTATGCAGCTTCATCATTTTCCCACTCGTGGGGCACAACCAAACAATGATGATGCTGATCGCTGGATTATCACTTCTGGTCGGGGCCCTCGTTGTTCCAAGAATTCATGAAGGGGTCACGGTACAAAAGGCTAGTGAAGAAGCTAAGTAAACGGATTTATAAATTTAATCAATAGAAAAGGATGCTTAACCGTTGAAATGACGGGATGGCATCCTTTTTATATTATACAAATTTATTGATAATAGACAAAAATTACTTTTAAGTCGATAACATGAATGTTGATATTTATTTCATATAAGCTAATTTAAATATTGCCTTTTTGATGTTCTATGGGCCCTATTAATGGTCATAAGGCGCTATTTGACAGCGTTTATTACCAACCCCTATCTTGACTATCACCCGCAATGGAAGTATAGTTTTCATGATGATTTATGGTTGCATTTTCAATGGCAAATAAGTGGAATTAGGTGCCAATGTAAACATGAATGTTATGGGAGAAGGTAAGTTCTATGTCAAAGAATAATCAAAATGAGTATATGAAGCGAATGGAGCCCCAACGGCAGCGGTTTGCGCTCCGCAAACTGACTGTCGGCGTGGCTTCTGTTTTATTGGGGGTTACGTTTTTTGTGGGCGGTGCCCAGGCAGATGCTGATACCCCGACTACACCGGCAACGACGGGTGAAACGACGGGTGAAACGACGGCTACTCCTGCGGCAGCGCCGACGGTCAGCAAGTAATGGCTCGTAATGACAATGTTCAAGTGACGGTCAATTACCAGAATGATCGTTTACCAGCTGGTCAACCAATCACGATTTCTTACAGTAATCCGAGTCAGTGGACAGTTGTTGACTGGGAAACCGGCGTTAGCAAGCAGCTGAGCAATGACCTGACTGCTACAAACAATGGCAATGGGACCTTTACGGTTAAGTCGAACGTGGGTAAAGATTTGGACATCAACTTTGACTTGCACTTTGCCCTGCAATACGCCGATGATGTAAAGAATAATACGCCTACGCCACTGGTCATCACAACAAAGCGGGGGAGCACCACCGTTAACACAACGACGGTCAAGCCGATTATTATCCCTTATAAGGACAATGTTGTCGCCGACGAAATTGCCCATGGTTGGGCAGCCAAGGATGTTCATAAAGTAAAGACGAACTTTGATAATACCCATGATATTCTTAGCGGTACAAAGGCAACGACAGGCAAGGAAGCTGACAACCGCGAAGTAATGCAGTACATGATTGAATGGAACTACGGGAAGGCGGGTAACACCAAAGGTACGACCCTCAGCCCCCTGCAGACCGCAGACTTTACGGCTTACCTGTCAAAGGGCCAGACGATGCTGCCGGATACCATTAAGGTCTTCCGGGTCTACCAGCCAAATGCCGTCGACGGGAACGGTCAGCGGGTAAGCATCTATAAATCGTATAGTAAGATTACTGACTGCGTAAACGGTGTCTTTGTTAACGAAGACCCGGCATTTGAACAGTTCCTGAAAGACCACTTGACAGTGACCGTTAACAATTCGACAACGCAGCTTTCCTGGCGTGATTATCAGGCGGCCCTGCAGAAGGCAAAGCATGACGGAACCGAACCGCCGCTGGTTAACGGTATTCATCTGAACGAAAGTAACATGGCCCACGTTAAACTTTCAACGGACGCTAATGGGCAGTCACACAATTTCTCAGTAAATGTCGGTAACAATGAGGACAGTACAGTTAAGAGTCCCCATTCAACATTCTTTATTCAGTTCGATATCCTGTTGGACTACAACATGCCGGTTTCATGGACAAAACCGGGTGATGGCCCTTCAATTTCCTACAACCGGGCATCAGGAAAGTTTGATGGTATTGGAACTCAGATCAACAAGTCAACTTCGAAAGTCTTCCAGGGTGGTGGTAATGGCTTTACCCACCAAATCGCTTACGAGGCAACCCTTCACTTTGCAGATATTACCAATACGGGTGATGTTGCATCACTTGACACGAGGCACGGGGTCGGTGTTTTGAACGGTCACGATGAAGAAAATGCCTCTGGAAGTACAGACATTACTTTTGACGGCCAGTCGGATGCAATTAAGAAACTTGAAGAAGATGGTTACCAGCTGGTTGGTGCATCCAAGGGAACCTTAACCAGTGGTAAGTATAATGGTTCTAACCTTTATGATAGCACGGGTACAATAAGTTACGGTACATACGGACAGGGGACTAAGAAGGCTAGTGACCCTTATACCTATGTGACAAGCTTTACCCTCCAGTTTGTCCGTACGGCAGCGCTACAGCATGTCTCCAAGACAGCCACGCGGACGGTTTATTACAAAAAAGCTGACGCTAATCAACCCGACCCGGCCAAGCTGGTTGATCTTGCTAAGAAAGTCGATCAGTCCGTTAGTTTCAGTGGTAGTCAATACCAGGACGCTCAGGGTAAGCCTGTTGCAGTTGTAACCCTAGAGAAATTCAAGAACGACAACAAGTTACATGTTAATAAGGGGGATGACAAGGTTTACGTTATCAACCCCGCAGCGGAGCCAGAAAAAGTTACGTGGCAGCCAAAAGCCGGTGAAAACTCCACATTGAGTAAGTCAACCGTCTCTTTTAATGACGAAAACCGACAGACTATTAAGGACAAGGATGGTAACATCTGGTATATTACGCCGGCAACTCAGAAGCTGGGTATTGAGGAAGTTGTTCCTTCTACTAAGGCGGATAAGGATCATACTGATGTTTACCTGATCTATGACCGTGGCCAGCGGGCCCTGCTTCGGTACCATGATGATGATGCTCAAGCATTTTTGGATAAACTTGCACAGCCAATCAACGCCGCCGGTCAAACCGGGGATGCAATTGCCTTTAGCAATGACCAGCAGGAATTGAACGACTTGCTTAATAAGCATTACATCTATGTTGGCATTTCCAGGACGAATGAAAAGCATCCGGTGGACGGAGCCAAACTAGGACAATACAAGTTTGGCAATTTTGATAACATTGAAGATCAACAGGCAGCACCTTCCCAGATTTTTGTTGTCCATGTTAAGCATGCTAAAAAAGTGGTAACGAACCTTAGCAGTGAGCAGCGAGTCATTAAGTATTTCGATGCCCAAACCAACGAAGAATTAAATAAAAAGACAAAGCTTGCTGACGAGGTTGTTCAGCCAGTATCCTGGAAGCAAACCGCAATTGTGGACCAAGTAATGAATAATAAGGTAGTGGGCTATAACCTTACTGGTAAAAAAGACGCTAATAACAACTTGCTTGTAGAAACCAAGGATCCAGCAAAGTCGTGGGTTGTGACGTCTAAAGCTAGTGACTATTCGGCAGTTAAGTCCCCATACCTCACCTTCCTGGGTTATGAGAAATTGCCATCATTTAGCCGGAAGAGCAATCAGCAGGATGCTGCGGTAGTCGAGAAGAAGGCTGCTCAGCCGAATGTCCCTGGTGGAGAAGTTGACGTTTATTACTTCCACGCTCATGCGCCACAGAGCCGGACAGTAAAGGTTAACGAGGTTATTCACTATCGGTACAAGGATACTGGTAAGACTGCAGCTCCGGACTTTGTAGCCAAGCCACTTTCGTTTACCCAAACCGGTTACAAGGACATGGTTACCAATGTTGTTGTCTGGAACGGTCAGTGGACACCTGCTCAAGAGTTTAAAGCGGTAACCAGTCCGGAGATCAGGGACTACACACCTGATAAGTCAGTCATTCAAGCTCAACGCGTTGAGCATAACTCACCCGACCTCGAATTCTTAGTCCTATATTCCAAGAAGGCCCAACCAACGCAGCCGACTCAACCTACGGTACCAACGCAGCCGACAAAGCCAACAGTGCCGACGCAGCCGACTAAACCAACGGCACCAACACAGCCGACAAAGCCAACAGTACCGACGCAGCCGATTAGACCAACAGTACCGACACAGCCAACAAAGCCAACGGTACCGACGCAGCCGACAAAGCCAACAGTGCCGACTCAGCCGACAAAGCCAACAGTACCAACGCAGCCAACAAAGCCGACGGTACCGACGCAACCGACAAAGCCAACAGTGCCGACGCAGCCGACAAAGCCAACAGTACCAACGCAGCCAACAAAGCCGACGGTACCGACTCAGCCGACAAAGCCGACAGTGCCAACGCAACCAGCACGGCCGACAGTACCGACTGCGCCAACAAGTCCAACCCAACCGACGCGACCTACCCAACCAACCAATCCAGTACAACCAACTCAGTTGACGGCACCAACTGAACCGCAGACGCCTAAGCAACCTAACCGCCAGTTACCACAAACTGGTCGTAAAGGGAACATGGGCATCGTTGCTGGTGCTCTTGCCGCAATGTTTGCGGGTAGCCTTGGACTTGGATTTAAGAAGCGTAGAAATTAAGCTTAAATTTCACTAAATTAATATAATTAGGTGACAAAAAGACCCAGCCTTCAAACCAATGAAGACTGGGTCCTTTTGTTTGTGTTAAATATTCTTGACACTTGATCGCTCATGGATTGACGTTGGGATGAAAAGTGAGGGTTTGTTATTAAGAAGGTTAACGACACTCTTAACACCCATCTGGTAGAAGTCCTGGGTGACACTGGTGAGGGTTGGATTGGTGATTTCACAGATCATGGAACCGTCAATGCAGATAATGGACAACTGGTCGGGGAGGTGGATGTGGTGCTTGGTAGCGGCCTTGATCAGCCCGGCGGCCGTCAGGTCACTACCGGCAATTACTGCGGTTAACCCGTGTCCCTCAATCTTTTCGAAAAGTTCCTGGCCGTTTTGGTAACCATAGTCACCGTAGCAAATCCAGTGGGGGTTAATCGTCAGTTGGGCGGCTGTCATTGCCCGCTGATAACCAAAGAGCCGCTGCTGCCCGGTAGATGAATGGTCAATTCCCACAATCCCAATCTTTTGGTGCCCATGGGCAATTAAATAGTTGGTTGCCTTCTCGCCAATCGCAACGTTATCTGAACTGATAAAGCGTTGTTCCGGATGCTGCTGGTCATAAATTGAGATTAAGCGGTAGGGCATGCGGGCCTTATCAAGGATCTTTAGCTGGGCGGGTTCAATCTTACCGGAAATAAGGAGAATCCCGGTTGCCTGGTGCTCCAAGGCCTCGTTAACCGTCTCAGTCAGACGGGCAGAGTCATTATTCCCCGCGGAAAAGATGATCACCTTGTGGTTTAACTCGTGGGCTCGTTGGAGGATACCGTTAACGATGTCTTTCCAAAAGTTAGTTTGGTGGTAGTTAATGATTACTGCAATCGTGTTTGTAATGTGGGAAGCCAATTGTGAAGCAGCCACATTCTTGTGGTAGCCCATTTCCTGGGCAATTTGGCGAATCTTTTTAGCAGTAGACGGTTTTAGGACAGCATCCTTATTGGAAAGTGCCCGCGAGACTGTTGCTGTGGAAACACCAGCAGCCTTCGCAATGTTTTTAATAGTTGGTTTCAATATTTTATCTCCTCCCACTAGTTATCTTACCCATATTATATTAAATAATTGCAATATACGCAAACGCTTACATTCTATTGATAATGTATTTGTAAACGTTTGCAAAAAGTGGTAAAGTAAGAAATGTAAAGAAATTGCATTTAATAAAAAATCCGGAAGGGGCAGGAAAGAAAATGACTAATCGCTTAACTGGCTACCAGAGTAGTGAACCAAAAGTAACGCTGAACTATGAAGATGGCCATAATTTGGTTTTAGACATCCTAACTAGTCAAATTATTCGCGTATTTATGGACCGGAACTGCACGACTAATTCTTATGCAATCCAGGGTGATAAACACCACAAAATAAACTACACGGTTGATAATAAGGGGGACCACATCGAAGTGCGCACCCCGGATCTGACCGTTAAAGCTTATGACAGCCGTCACATCGATTTCTTTGACGGCGAGGGTAATCCATTAGTAATGGACTACCGGGGTCGCCGGCAGGCCTTGGCAAACGACCTGGACGACGAGCACAAGTCTACGGTCCTGGCTGAAGGCCACGATATTAACCTCTTAGGGAAGAGTGATGACCGGCACTACGAGATCATTAAGTCCCTGAGTCCGGATGAACAGTTCTACGGCCTAGGTGACAAGCCTGGTTTCCTGGATAAACGGGGTTATGACTACGACAACTGGAACGTTGATTTTGGTCAGGTTCATAACGAATCGGTTAAGGGAATCTACAAGTCAATCCCAGTGATGTACGGTCTCAAAGACGGTCACCCGTATGGCCTCTTCTTTGACAATACCTACAAGAGTCACTTCGACCTCGGTAAGGAAAGCGAGAACTATTACTATTATTCTGCAGCTGACGGGAATATCGACTACTACGTCTTAGGTGGTCACACTCTGAAGGACGTTGTTGCTAACTATACTTACCTGACAGGGGTTACCCCGCTGCCACAGAAGTGGGTCCTCGGTTACCAGCAGTCACGGTGGGGTTACAGTACTAGTGACAAACGGGTAGAGAGCATTGCTGATGGCTTTGCAAAGTACCACCTGCCAATCGATGTTATTCACCTGGATATTGACTACATGCGTGGTTACCGTGACTTTACCTGGGATACGACGAAGTATCAGGATCCCAAGAAATTTGTTGCTGAGATGAAGAAGCGGGGAATTCGCCTAATGCCAATTCTTGATGCCGGAGTCAAAAAGGATGAAGATGGCTACGACATTTATCAAGAAGGGGTTAAAAAGGGCTACTTTGTGGAAAACCCTGACGGAACCGTTTTTGTCGGCCGGGTATGGCCTGGTGACGCGGTCTTCCCAGACTTTGGTCGTCCAGAAGTCCGCAAGTGGTGGGCAAAGCACATCAAGTTCTTTGCGGACATGGGGGCCTGTGGGGTCTGGAACGATATGGATGAACCAGCCTCCTTTGATGGCGAACTGCCAAAGGACCTGGTCTTCAGTGACGGTGATCAAAAGAGCACCCATGCCAAGATGCACAACGTCTTTGGGCACTTGCAGGCACAGGCAGCTTATGAAGGAATGAAGGATGCAACTGGTAAACGGCCATACATCATCACCCGGGCGGCCTTTGCTGGTACCCAGAAGTACTCCACCGTTTGGACGGGTGATAACCAGTCAATCTGGTCCCACCTTCAGTTGGCAATCCCCCAGCTGAATAGCTTAGGAATGAGTGGCTTTGCAATTGCCGGGACCGATATTGGTGGTTTCCAGAAGGACACCACGCCGGAATTGCTTACCCGGTGGCTCGAAGCCTCATTGTTTGTTCCGCTCTTCAGAAACCATGCTGAGATGGGGACCCGCTACCAGGAGCCATGGGCATTTGACCGGCAAACCCTTGATATCTACCGTGACTACCTGAACCTCCGTTACCGCTTTGTTCCGTACCTCTATGACCAACTGCGTCACGAGACAGAGTCCGGCTTACCAGTAATGCGGCCCCTGGTGCTTAACTACGACCAGGACCCTGCTGTTCGTCAGCTGAATGATGAATACATGGTGGGGACTAACATCCTGGTTGCCCCAATCGTAAACCAGGGAGCTGACAAGCGCCTAGTCTACCTACCGGCAGGGAAGTGGCTCGACTTCTGGAACAACGCTGAATACTCAGGTAAGCAGACAATTATGGTTAATGCCCCAATCGAGAAGCTGCCACTCTTCATTAAGAAGGATACGATTTTACCATGGGGTAATAAGGTCAAGCACATTAGCGACCAGCCGGAGAAGGTAATGACCTTCCGCCTCTTTGGTGATTGCGGTGCCTATAAACATTACCAAGATAACGGTCTTGATTTCAAGTACCAAGAAGGCGAGTACAACGAATACTACGTAGAAGTCGCTGCTGACGGCCAGGTTACCGTACAGCTTCATAAGCATGGTTACCAACCAACCTATGACCGGATTTACGTAGAAACAGACCGCGGTCGCTTTGAATTTGACTACGATAGCAAGGAAGAAAGTTACCACTTAGCAAAGTAAAAATTTAATTTTACGGTAAGCATCCGCTTGTGTCACCTGGTTCTGACGTGAGCGGATTGCTTTGTTTTTAGGTAGTAAATGGCTAAAATATAGAAAATTAGTAAAATTCTCAATGACATAATTGGGAGTATGAGAAAAGGGTGGTTGATATGAGTTTAGATACGGCAATTTTTGCGGGTGGCTGTTTTTGGTGTATGGTTCAGCCGTTTGACACTTATCCGGGAATCAAGAAGGTTGTTTCCGGTTACACCGGTGGGCACGTCGCCAACCCGACCTATGAACAGGTTTCCAGCGGGACGACGGGGCATACTGAAGCGGTTAAAATTACCTTTGATTCGGATGTTATCTCCTATGACCAACTGGTCACGATTTACTGGCACCAGACGGATCCCACGGATGCAATGGGGCAGTTCCAAGACCGGGGAGATAACTACCGTCCCGTTATCTTCGTCAATAGCCCTGAGCAACGGCGGATTGCGGAAAAGTCGAAGCAGGCACTGCAGGAAAGCAGTGAGTTTGGGGATGCTAAGATTGTAACCCAAATTGAGGATGCAAAGCCCTTTTACCCAGCTGAGGACTACCACCAGCATTTCTACAAGAAGAATCCGCAACGTTATGCTTTGGAAGAGGCAGGTGGTCGGGCCCAGTTTAAGCAGGAACACTGGAAAGACTAAGTGCATTTAAGTGGCCAGTATGCCATAATAGAGGAAAAAGCGGACGGAGGAAGAATCATGCGAAAACCATTTATTGCCGCCAATTGGAAAATGCATAAGAACATTGCGGAGTCGGTTGACTTTGTAAACCAGATTAAGGACAAACTTCCCGACCCGGCAAAGGTGGAAGTCGGAATTGCTCCGCAAGCATTTGCCCTCTACAGTATGGTCCAGGCAGCTGGTAATTCGGGCTTGAAGATCATTGCCCAAAACGCAGCGGCAGAATACAATGGCCCCTTTACGGGTGAAATCAGTCTACGGGGGCTTCGTGATTTAGGGACTAGTTACGCAATGCTGGGTCACATTGAGCGGCGGCGCCTCTTTGGTGAAAATAACGCTGCTGTCCACAAGAAGGTCAATGCAGCCCTCCAGATGGGGGTCACCCCGATTATCTGTACCGATGAAACGATGGTTCAAAAAGAAGTCAATGGTGAAATCCACTACGTCTTCCAACAACTTATGAGTGTCCTCCACGGGGTTTCTTTAGACCAGATCCGCAACGTCGTTATTTCTTATGAGCCGAGCTGGGCGGTTGGTGTTGGTCAGCACGCTAACGTGGCCCTGGCGGAGGAAGGGTGCCGGACAATCCGGCGGACGATTGCCGATAACTATACCTACGAAATTGCCGACAAGATTCGGATCCTGTACGGGGGAAGCGTGAACCCTGATAATATAAAGGACCTAATGGCCAAGCCGGATATCGATGGGGTCCTGATTGGTCGGGCAAGTTTAGACGTTGATAATTTTCTGAAGATGGTTAACTACCTTGATGATGGAAAGGCAAACCAGCAAGCAGGTAAGTAATTCTTAAAAAAGCAAGAGGCTGAGGAAAAGCTATATTTTCCCAGCCTCTTGCTTTTTGCTTGTACTTATTTATTAATCTTTTCCGCATAGTTACGGGCGTTGCGAAGTTCGTAAATCACCCAGGTTTCAATTAGGGTAATAACGCAGATCAATAGGAAGGTGAAACGTTCTGGAAGGATGAACATCAAGATAAGAAGAATCCATGAACCCCAGCTCCACATGTTTTCGACCTTGATAATCCAGGCGACCCTTTTGGTCGGTACAGCCCGCCCCGACCGGAGAAAGATCGTTCGTACCTGGGCGTAATAGCGTACCTCAAAGACACTTTCAATGATAAAAATGGTGGTTAGGGTAAAGAGAAAAGCTGTTTCCATATATTATTGACTCCAGACAGTTTAGAGATAATAGTTAAATTCTACCGTTTTTTCCTCGCTTAATCAAACAAATTAGATATTATTTACTTTAACTAAAATCAATAACAACAAATTAAATATCGAAAACAGTAAAGAAAAACCACCAGCCCAGGGCCAAAAGTAGTCCCGCAGTAACATCCGTAGGAAAGTGGGCGCGTAAGTAAACCCGCGAAAGCATCACGAGGGTAATTACCGAAATAACAGCAATCACTAGCAGGTAACGTTGCCACCGCTTCTTAAGCACCGGCCAAAATAAGGATAAAATGGTCAGCATAAAAATCGATATTACAAAGGTGTGTCCACTAGGGAAACTATACCCGCCCACGTTAACAAGACGATGGATTGGGCGGACGCGAAGGACACTGTATTTAATGCCGATAACTAAGAGGTAACCAACATACTGGATAGCACCTACCCAGAGGGCCTGTCGAAAGCGCCGCTTGTAAACTAGTAGGAGGACAAGAAAGAGGGTGAGGATGTCAATTACAAACGGGTCCCCGCAAGTTGTAATAATGCTCAGCAGACCTGTTTTCCATGGTCGAACCGGCTGGGTAATCGCATAACCGATACGGTCGAACTCACGAACCCATCCTTGTCCAGTGACGACGCCAACCAGTATTCCAGCAAATACTAACCAACAAGCCAGCCCAGCAAATAATTTCTTTTTAGTGTGAATAGTCATAAAAAAGCAATCACCTGATATCCATAAATTTTCCTTATTGATTTGGCAAAAGGGTAAGCCGTGATATAATGACAGACGTTTATAAAAAAGGCGGTGAACCCATGAACGATAAATCAAATAACTTTGCAATGACAGTTGCAACCCTAGTTTTGGGAACCGTAGTGGGCTGTAGTTCTCTATTGTTAAGTCTCCTCTTAGACTACACGGAGGAGTTTTTCCTCGACTTTAAGGAAACTAACCTGGTGCCGGTAAACGTGTTTGTTAGTGGCCACCACCGGCTCATCTCTGTTCTGATTGGTGGGGTTATTGCTGCCGTTATCTGGTATCTTTTGCAGCGCAAATATCATCCCGTAAGTATTGGAAAGGCCATAACCGGGAAAACAATGCCACTTGGTAAGACCTTGATTCACGTTTGCACCCAGATCTTCTTTGTCGGTACGGGAAATTCAATTGGTCGTGAATTGGCGCCACGGGAAGCCGGTGCCGCAATTGCCCAGAAATGGACGCGGCTTGCAAACGGTCGACTGCGATTAAGCAATGATGACCAGAAATTGTTGATTGCTGCCGCGGCCGGTGCCGGGTTTGCGGGTGTTTATATTGCACCATTGACCGGGGCAGTTTTCTGCATTGAGTTGCTTTACAAGAAGGTGAATGCCCGTGTGGTTGCAGTTAGCCTCACCATGTCAGTAATTGCAACCTTGATTGGTTCAATCGTCAAGGGGTATGCACCATATTACCTCGTTGGTTCTCGTAATTTTGGCCTCGGGACAGTTCCCCTGGCGGTCATTCTGGGAATAGTTGGTGGCCTTTTGGGGACCGCTTTTAAGCAGGGTGTCAAGCTCGCTAAAGAGAAGCGGGCGACAAAAAAGAATATTCTCGTCCAATTACCGATTTTATCACTTATTACCGGTAGCGTGGCGAGCTTTTATCCACAAATAATGGGGAATGGCCGCGGCCTGGCCCAGCTTGCTATTAACACTGGGACGGTCAACCAACGTGTCCTTTTGCTTTTGTTATTCGGCCTTTTAGCGAAGGTAGCAATTACCATTGGGACAATTAAGTGTGGTGGTTATGGTGGCATCCTAACGCCGTCAATTGCCGCTGGTGCTGTTTTAGGCGTATTTGTCGGCGTTGGCTACATGATGGTTATCCCAGCAGTAACTCTCGCGCAGGCAGCCGTATTGGGGGCGGCCCTCTTTCTTGCCGCTTCCCAGCAGGCGCCACTGATGGCAATGTTTATGCTATTTGAGGTCTGCCACCTCAATTACACGGCTCTCCTGCCACTGGCAGTTGGGGTCGCGGTGTCCATTACAATCAGTAAATTATTACAAAAGGCCAATTAATGTTGTGAAAAGATGACAAAGTTGGTATGATAAGAGGTGTTAGAGTGATTGCCTACCATGCGAAAGAGACCTTCTTTTTAGGTCTCTTTTTTATCTTTAAACACCATTTTCACGGTATAATAAAGATGGAGATGGGGTGGCGTCAGACGGGGGACCCACTATGGAATTTAAAGAATTGCTCGCCCGGTTAGCGGCTTTCTTTACAACCTGGAACGTGAAGTATGTGCCCGCTAATCAGGTTAATCGACTACAGATTCAGCTGATTGGGACGGAAGTTCATTACCTTTTTAATGGGCAAATACTGTGCTCAATTGAGATCTTAGAAAATCCAAAAATTAAACAAACTTTGCGAATCAATCCCGGTGCGGCGGAACAGCAAATACTGATCAGTATTCTAGGGACGACCCGTTCATTGGTTGTTGATTCGCGCTTAAAAAGGTGCAAAACGTTGCAGAACGGCAGGAGATTGTAATCCTCCTGCTTCGTCTCTACCATTCACTAGAGAAGGAGCTCGTTGCTTGTTACCCAAGTTCGAAAAAGGAACTTGACCGGGAGTTCTTCTTAAACCGCTTTGCTGATACAGCGGAGGCGGCTCAATATGGGGTTGAGGTTGAAAAGTTTCGTAAGTACCTCTACGACCGGGTTCGTGTCCAAGAGGAACCTGCGGTCTGGATTGAAAGACGAGAAAAATATATTCTCGGGATGTCAGTGACTGAACTGGACCTGATACTTAAGGCTAGCATCTTTCTCGGGAATGAAGAGGTCCTCTTCTCCCAAGCTTACGACTTGGTTCGGCAAATTTCCTTATATTAAAAGCGGTAAGGGGCTGAAAACCCTTTACCGCTTTTTTAACATAAGCTAGTTAACATAATTCTTTCTATGCGGATTAAACAACTGACGCATCTCACTCACGGTCAAGCCAATATTCTTGCTCTGGAGCACCATTGAAATGACAGAAAGGCCAGCAACCCCAGTTGCCAGTGTCTGGGCCATGTTGGCGGAATTGATGCCACCGATTGCCACGACCGGGTGGCTACTTAAGGAAACCAGCTGCTTTAGCTTTGGTAAGCCAATTACCGGGTCCGTATCGTCTTTTGAGTGAGTGGTAAAGACCGGGCCACTACCAATGTAGTCGATTGGTAGTGCATTAGCCTTTTTCACCTGGTCCACTTGATTGCAAGAATAGCCGATTATTAATTTACCATGGGCGCGCTGGATGACTTCCTCGATCCGTTGATCTTTTTGGCCAACGTGGACCCCATCCGCGGCGACTTTTAGGGCGAGTTCCTCATCATCATCAATCAATAGGGGGACCCCGTATTTGTGAGTCAATTTACGAAGCGCCCGCGCCATTTCGACTTTTTCATTTGTGGTTAACTTACTGGTGCCTTTTTCCCGGTACTGGAAAGCTGTGATCCCTGCTTTTAGTGCCTGCTTAACCTTGTCTAGAAAGGCAGCGGGGTCGTTGTTCACATCCTGGGTGCCACCAACTAGGTAGGTCTCAAGCATGCGTGGGTTGAATTTCACTTTTGCTCACTTCCAATCTTTGCCCAGTGGTTCAATGGCCCGTGACCATGACCGACGTTAATCCCATTCCTGATTGTCGCTTCTACGTACTCTTTTCCCGTTCGGATGGCCTCTTCCATTGAATGGCCCTTGGCTAACTCAGCCGTGATACAAGAAGAGATTGTGTCCCCGGTGCCGTGGGTGTTCTTCGTGTTTATCCGGTTGGCGGTTAGCCAGAAACTGTGCCCGTCTTCCAGCAGGACAAAATCGTTAGCCTCATTTGCGTTTGTGAAGTGTCCACCTTTGACCAGCACGTTTTTTGCGCCTAAGTTTTGCAGCGCTTTTCCGGCCTTTTCCATTTCTTTCTCAGTAGTAATCTTTAGGCTCGTTAATTCCTCAGCTTCAGGAAGGTTGGGGGTAACCAGACTAGCGTGGGGGAGGAGGTGGTCACGGACGGTTGCAATTGCATCGTCACTCAATAACTTGGCACCACCCTTCGCAATCATGACCGGGTCAACGATGACGGGGCCAAAGTTATACTTTTTGAGGTTGCGGACCACTGCCAAAACCCGGGGCACATCAGCTAACATCCCCGTTTTGCAGGCCCGAATTTTAAGGTCCGCCGCCAGCGAAGCAAACTGTTCGTCAATCATTTTAGGTGGCATTGGGAAGGCGTCCTGAACACCCAGGGTATTCTGTGCAGTGACGGCCACAACCACCATTGTTGCAAAGGCACCGCGTTCCTGCATGGTCTTAAAGTCGGCAGCAATTCCGGCGCCTCCGCCACTATCAGTTCCGGCAATCGTGAGTGCCTGTGGAAAATCATTCGTCATCAGTAAGGATCCTTTCTATCATTAAATCTTGATCGCTAAAATTGCTTAGGGCGTCTAAGAAACGAACCTGCCAGCTGCCGAGTCCGTTAGCACCTTGGGCGGCCTTGGTACCAGCAGTGGTGATTATCCGGCAGCCGATTAGTCCCGCGATTAGTGGTGCAACGCCGACGCCGAGTAGGGCGCCAATGGTACTCGAGAGAAGGTCACCGGAGCCAACGTTAGTCGCCAGCCAGGGGGTGGAGCATTGGTTTCGGTAGATTGCCTTACCATCAGTGATAATGTCCTCCTTTCCGGAGAGCACGACAACGCATTGGTACAGGTGCGCACATCGGCGGGCAACTTCGGCCTGGTCCTTTTTACCCGAACCAGCATCAATCCCATGACTTTCCCATTGTTCGCCTGCCAAAGCGGCAATCTCACCTGCGTTCCCGCGAATGATTGTAAAGGCATACTGATCCAGTAGCTGTCTTGCCAGCTGGGCCCGGTAAGCAGTACTGCCACAAGCGACCGGATCGAGAACCAGAGGTGTTCCTGACTGGTTGGCAGCCGCGGCACCGTTATCAAATTCGGCTTCTAATGGCTGGTAGGGGGTACCCAGGTTGATTACCACCGCCTGGGCAAGCTTAGCAAGTTCTAAAGCTTCAGTAGGCTGAAGAGACATTATCGGTGAGATGCCCAGCGCACTCAGTCCGTCGGCAACTTTACCGCTAGTTACGGTGTTAGCAATGGTGAATACAATTGGGTGCTGGTTACGTAGTTGGGAAATGATATGTTTGTTCATTGGCCGCCTCCTAACAAAAAAGACCAGGTCAAAAAAACCTGGTCATTAAACAAGATGTGCATTTTCCTTCGCAAGTGTCAACTTAACAGGTTCGTAGGGTCCACGGATCTAACCGTATCTCAGTCTGGGAAACAGACACCCCTAATGCAAAACGATTATTTGATTAAATATATTATACACCAACTAATTGCTAAGCGCTAGTTGACATAATGCACGATATGACAGTTACTCGAATTTAAAGTTCTGAACAACTTTATCAAGGTCTTCCTGCTCAATCCCCAAATAGTGACGGGTATTACGTTCTGATGAGTGGTTGAATAGTTGGGAGATAATTTCTACGTTCACGCCTTTCTTATATAGTTGGCGTCCGAAAGTCTTCCGAAAGGAGTGGGTACCTAGTTTGGCGGCAATCTTCGGGTCACCGGTCTTCCTCCCCATCCGTTGCAGCATTTCATAAAAACCGTGGACCGAGAAGTGGCCATCCTGTTTCCCAGGAAAAAGGTAGTCGTTTTCATCATGGTAATCGAGGTCATTCAGGTAGTTAATAATTTCCGCCAGACAATTATTCCAAAAGAGGGTCTTTGCCTTACCGGTCTTTTGCTCAATCACCCGGGTCTTAGTCTTGTTTAAGACGTGTCCCACGCGAAGGGTAACCACGTCAGAAGCACGGAGACCATTGTTGAGAGCAATCGCGATCATCAGGAGGTTGCGGTTAACGAGTTCCGGACGCGAATATTTCTTAATTGTCTCCTCTAACTTTTCGTATTCGTCCAGGGTCAGAAATTTAACGTTTTCTACCCAAATCTTTTTCCGCCCCTTTATTTGGCCATTGGTCTTGTTTTTGGGAACATATATCCGTTTTTTTTGCTTAGTTGACATAATTACCATTCCTTTGACTAGTTCTCTAGGTAACGAATAAGACCCGGCAAATACTCCTCGCCTTCCTTTTTCCCCCGTTCATAAAGGCGGCGAATCTTCTTAACGTTACCTTCCACTCGTTTAATCTTAATTGGCGATTTGGGAGCAATGTTGTAGAGCTGGCCATCTTTGGCGAGTTTATTAATCTGGTTAACCTGTTGGTTATAACGGACGGGCCGCATTATCCCCGCTTCAGCAAAGACCGGATATTCCTTATAAAAGCGGTGGTACAGTTCCTTAACAGGCTTACTGGAAGGCTTCTTGCGGTAGTTAACATCCCGGGTGCGGACAACAACGATCTTGTCATAGCCCTGTTGCTGGGCAACATCATACGGGATGGAGTCAGTAATTCCACCATCAAGGCAGAGTCCCTGAGAAGTACGCTGCGGGTCTGACAGGAAGGGCATTGATGATGATGCTTTGAGCGCGGCGGTTAACTCATCACCAACGGGATCGTTGAAAAGAATAGTTTTGCCGCTCTCAACCGAGGTTGCAACGGCGTTGAAGTGCGATGCCGAACGGCGGTAGGCTGCCTCGTTAAAATTCTGCCAGGAATATCCATGATCTTCAAAGAGGTAATCAAGGTTAATAACCTGCTTTCGGAAAATCCGGGTCATTGAAATGTACTTCCGGTCGTGCCGGTGGTTGATGTTGATGTTTGCTGCCCGACCATACTGCTTAGATACAAAATTAACCCCGCACAGTGAACCGGCGGATACACCAATTACGCTACGGAATTCAATGTGGTGTGCTAAGAAGGTGTCAACGATCCCCGCAGTGTACTGGCCACGAAAGGCGCCACCTTCAAGAACTAAAGCTGCATTGTATAACATAAAAACTCAAAACTCCTTATTCAAGTAATTAGGAGGGTATTAAGTGGCCTAATTACGTGAGACACTTTTTAAAAAAAATTATACAACAGTCTTACACAAAAATACATCGATTTAAAAGCCTATTATACCGGGCTTCTTCGATAAATATTGTAAGACTCTTTTATCAAAAGAGTCTTACAAAGCATTATTTTCCCTGGAAAAATGATTAAAAAAGGTATTTAGCTCTCAGACGATCTGAAAATCATTTTGACGGGTACTTGATCATCTTAGTTGCGCTCAGAGCTAATTGTGCGCTATGGTAAAATAACATCAGAACCTGTGAAATATTCAAGGAGGAAAATTATGTTAATTACCACAACCGAAAGAATTCCCGGGCACGATTATGAAATTATCGGGGAAGTATTTGGTGTCACGACCCAGTCCAAAAACGTCTTTAGCAATATTGGGGCGGGACTGAAGAATATCGTTGGTGGCGAAATTAAGGCCTACACTAAGATGCTCCATGAATCTCGGGAAGCGGCAATTTCAAGGATGACTGACGAGGCCCATAAAAAGGGGGCCGATGCGGTAGTGATGATGCGTTTCGATTCCGGCTCAATCAGCACGGACATGCAGTCGGTTGTTGCTTACGGAACGGCAGTAAAATTTAAATAGGAAGAAAAAACGGCCGCGGTCATCCAGTCCTGGATAATCGCGGCCGTTTGAGCAGCTACTTATTGTTTTCTTCATCACTAATTTCTTTTAAAGCCGCCCTTTGCTGGTGCTGATCAACGTGGGTGTAAAGGTCTGTGGCCGAGGTGCCCTTTTGTCCTAGCTGCTGGGCAACCAGAACCTGATCTTTAGTAACTTCATACATTTCTGAAGCCAAGGTGTGACGAAGCTTGTGGGGCGTCAGGGGGTGGCCGAACGCGGTTGAATACTTTTTAACCATTCGTTCAATCGAATTAGCAGTCATCCGCCGGGTTGCACCATGGTAGACCGTTAGAAAAAGGGCGGTATCTTTCTTGAGGGCGTGGTAACGCTGAGCCCGAATTAGCAGATAGTCCTTAATATACTGGGTTGCCCAGGGAGCAATTGGCACCGAATCCTTTTGCCCACCCTTTCTGACCACGTCTAAGAGTCCTTCTTTAATGTTGAGGTCAGCGAGGTTAGTGTTTGCCGCCTCAGAAACCCGGACGCCGGTTCCGAGAATTAGGGCAATTATCGCCACGTCACGTTCCTTATTGCGCTTAAATGCTGGAAGGGCCCGCTTGTCACACTTCTGGGGATAGGTATTATTAATGAAGTTGATAAAGTCAAACTTCATCTGACCGCGATACATATGGGCCGCAAGGGTGTGGGCACGGTAATTCAGGGTTTTGGTATCATTTAGTGAATCAATCTTGGCCATGACATTACGGTAAAAGTATGGCTCACCGTCATTAACATCGGCGGTGACCGTCAAAAACTTAAACAGTGAGCGGAGGGCATTGATTGACCGGTTAATTGAGGTCGGTGAGTTGAGGTGCCCCTGACTGTTTTGGGTGTGTTTTAAATGGTCAATGTATAGCATGATGTCATTGCGACGGAGTTTTTCAAGCACCTTGGTACTGATTTCGCGATTGCTTTTGGCGTCACAAAGACCGCTGATACGGAGCCAGTCAAAGAAACGGCGAATTTCGGTCAGGTATTGGTAAGTCGTTGTTACCGCGTGGTTGGTTCCCAGGTAGTATTCGTTTACGTAGTCGGGGAGCTTTTTCAGCTCGTCTTGAATTAGATTCAGGTACTTATCAGCTTCCATTTTTTCCTCCTTTAAAATCTCTTCTTATTATTATAAACTGTTAGGCACCAACAAGTGTAGAAGAAGGGAAGAATATGAAAGCCTTATCGCTTTATCCCCAAAATGCGGCGGCTGTTGCTTGGGGTGAAAAACTGGTGGAATACCGGAGCTGGCAAACAAAGTATCGGGGGCCCGTACTGATATGTGCAAATGCCCGCAAAACTTGTGGTTACTTGTCCGGCTACGGCTTATGTGTCATGAATCTGGAAGGAATCTACCATTTTCCTGACAAGACTTTTGGATGGCGTTTTTCGCCCTTTCAAACGGGGAAGTCTTACCATATCGAGCCGGTACCGGTTAAGGGCCGCCAACGACTATTCGAGGTTCCGGATCATTTGATTAAGCCTGTCTCTTGGGAACGGGACGGTCAAACTAATGAGCAGGAAAAGCATGAATGGTGGGCCAATGTTTACCTGCCACTGATTGAAAATAAATAGGATAAAATAAACCGGGAACAGCAGCTTCAAGTGAAGTTGCTGTTCCCGGTTAAGTCGTTATCGGAAAAACAGGATTCGAACCTGCGACCCCCTGGTCCCAAACCAGGTGCTCTACCAAGC
>CADFHB010000002.1 GCA_902834055.1 Lactobacillaceae bacterium
TGGGCAAGCCGGGGTACGAAGAAGTCGGCCGGAAATTGCGGGCTGAAATGGAAAAAATGAATAAACCAAGGAGGAGTTGCGTATGTTATTAGGAAGTATCGAAGCTGGTGGAACCAAGTTTGTCTGTGCTGTTGGTAACATCAACTACCAAATCCAAGATTCCGTCCACATTCCCACCACCACGCCAGAAGAAACGCTGCCAAAGTGTATTGAATTCTTTGACCAGTACAAGGACCAACTGTCCGCCATCGGGATTGCCTCATTCGGACCAATTGAGATTCGGAAGAGCTCACCAAAGTATGGTTACATCACCAACACCCCAAAGAAGGGCTGGGCTGATACGGATTTTGTCGGACCGTTTAAAAAGCATTTTGATATTCCGATTGCGTGGACGACGGACGTTAACGGGTCGGCTTATGGTGAATACGTGTTGTCAATGCTCTTTAATAAGCGGATTAATTCCCTAGTTTATTACACCATTGGGACCGGTTGTGGTGCTGGTGCCGTTATTGACGGTAAGTTTGTTGGTGAACTAGGGCACCCCGAAATGGGGCACATTCGCTTAAAGCGGCACCCCGATGACTTGAACTTTAAGGGCATCTGTCCTTACCATGGCGATTGCTTAGAAGGGTTAGTCAGCGGACCAACCTTCGAGGCCCGGACTGGTAAGAAGGGGAAGGATGTTCCACTGACGGACCACGTCTGGGACATCATGGCTTATTATGTTGCCCAAGCGGCCCTTGACGCGACCTTGATGTTTCGGCCTGGCCAGCTTATCTTCGGTGGTGGGGTCGTCAGCGAGGAATTCTTGAAGAAGGTACGGCGTGAGTTTAAGAAGTTGCTTAATAACTACGTTGACGTTGGCAACGTTGACGAATACATTAGCATGCCATTAGCTAAGAATAATGGTTCAGCTACCATTGGTGACTTTGCCTTGGCATTAAAGGCGGCCACTGAATAATTCACTGGATAATTTGAGCAGGACATGAGAGACTATGAAAGAGACAAAGTTTATTAGCATCCTGAGTAAGGTTGCCACGGTAATTGCGATCTGCATGTACGTTTCCTACATTCCACAGATTATTAATAACTTGCACGGTAACTATGGGGCCCCACTCCAACCCCTAGTTGCGGCATTAAACGGATTATTATGGTGCATCTACGCCTACTTTAAGAAGCAACGTGACTGGCCCGTCTTCTTGGCTAACTTCCCAGCCATTATCTTTGGCCTGGCCACTTTCCTGACTTCATTCCCATGGTAATTAATTCATAAAAAGTGTATAATTCTCTGGATTGTCAAGATCCAGGGAATTATTTTTTGCGGGAGGTTGTAATGGTGGTCCACGCACGGTTACGTTCATTTACGTTTATTTTGGTTGCGTTCATGTTGGGATGCAACGAATTCATGGTAGTTGGTGTCTTGTCAGATATTGCCCGCAGCTACCACGCCTCTCTCTCGACGGTCGGCTTTTTAGTGACGGCCTTTGCCCTGGTGTACGCGATTAGTACGCCGCTGATCACCATGCTAACGAGTAATTGGAACCGGTATCGCTTGCTGATGGGACTGATGGTGGTTTTTCTGGTGGGGAACACGTTAACTGCGTTGGCCCCATCATTAACCTGGTTACTTATTGCCCGGGTAATAACGGCCTTAGTGGCGGGGACGATCATTTCCCTGGTTAACTTGCTGGTGAGCATCATTACCCCGCCAAACCGCCGTCCCATGGTGATGGCCTGGGTCGGTGCCGGGTTTAGTATTGCCTCCGTGATTGGAGTGCCACTGGGGACCACGATCGCCACACTGCTAAGCTGGCACGCCAGTTTTTGGATCATTTCGGGGCTAACGGTGGTCGTCTTTGGACTGCTGGCCTGGTTGACGCCCCGGGATACGCCCCAGGTTAAGGGGCGGCTCAATGAACAATTAGTCTTGTTAAAGAACCGGCAGGTGTTGCTGGGGATCGGTATTGTGGTAGCCGTGCTGAGCCTGCAATATACCTTTTACACCTATATTCGGCCATTGATTACGACCGTGATGGGCTTTAATTTGACCAGCTTGAATTGGCTACTGCTGGTACTGGGGTTGATGAGTATCGTCGGTAATGAGCTGGCGGGGATTATTGCTGGGCACCAAGGGGTACGGCACCTACCGGCCCTCTTTGCGATAATGACGTTGTTGAGCCTGGTGTTGGGTCCTGCGCTGGGGAATAAGCTAACGGGGATGGTCGTCTTAGCCCTGCTCTGTATCTTGGTAGTGGCTTATGGAACCACTATCCAGCTGGTCTTCATTGCTATTGCCGAAAAGGATTATCCCCAGTCACTAGCATTAGCCACGTCGCTACCGTCAATTTTCGCAAACGTGGGAATTTCCCTTGGTTCATTCACCGCGTCAACCACTGTCCGCTTTTGGGCCCTGCCCACGGTAGGGTACGTCGGCGCAGTATATGGGGTGCTAGCACTTATCCTTGCTGTGGCCCTTAGAAAGCAGGCCGGCAAATGAATGCTATAATCAAGTTAAATTGACTCGGAGGAGTGTAACATGAACATCGTTTGGACATGGGACGTGGTCCGGCGCATTATCGAAGTGCTGTGGCTGATCAACATTGGCTTTGCCATCTGGACCGTCTTTCGGACCCGTCGTGATATCGCGTCAACTTGGGCGTGGCTATTGGTATTATCGGTATTCCCGGTAATTGGTTTTATCGTGTACCTGTTTGTCGGCCGTAAGTTATCAGATGACGATATTTTTAGTATCCGTAGTGAGCAGAAGTGCTTTCGCGAGAAGCTAGTGGCCCGGCAAGAAGCCCTTCTGGAAAGGCATAAGCTCCTTTTGCAAAGTGGCCGCCTAGCACGGGCCCGGCAGCTAATTAGCCTGTCGTCGAGCCTCGATAACGCGATCGTGACCTTTAACAACCGGGTCAAGGTGTTTATCGACGGGGAAAAACTCTTTACCAAAATGATTGCTGACTTTGACCAGGCCCAAGACCATATCTATGTTGAATTTTATACCTTCTATGCTGACGAACTGGGCCACCGGATACTAGCCGCGTTAGAACGAGCTGCCCAGCGTGGGGTGACGGTTAAAGTCCTCTACGACCTGAGTGGTTCACACGGGACCACTTATAAGTTCTTCACCCACCTTGAAGAACTGGGCGGGGAGGCCCAACCCTTTAATTCTAAGTCGAACAAGCGGATTTCAGCGCCACGGTTAAATTACCACCTCCACCGTAAAATCGTGGTGGTTGACGGCAAGGTCGGTTACATCGGTGGCTTTAATATTGGTGACCAATACGTGGGGAAGAAGGCCAAGTTTGGCTACTGGCGGGATACCCACCTCCGGGTTGCTGGTCAGGCGGCGCTAACCTTAACGGGGCGCTTTGCGATGGATTGGAACATGACCTGTCGTAAGACTGATAAGTACCGAGTTGATATTGAACCAATGCTAGCAAACCTGGATATTAAGCGGCCGAGTGACCCCAATAAGGACGTCGTGATGCAGGTCGTTTCTTCGGGCCCGGATAATGAGGATTACGCAATTCGCCGGGGATATGAGTCGATTATTTCCTCGGCCCGCAAGTACGTCTATATTCAGACGCCATACCTAATTCCCGAGGAACCGATCCTGGAGTCATTAGTGATCGCCGCCCGTAGCGGAATTGACGTTCGGGTGATGATCCCCTGCATGCCCGACCACCCCTTTGTCTACCGGGCAACGGAATATTACGCCAAGTACCTGGTTAATAATGGGGTCAAGGTCTACAAGTATAACCACGGCTTTCTTCATGCCAAGACGGTTGTCAGCGGTGATAACTTATCGTCGGTGGGTTCGGCTAACCAGGACTACCGAAGCTACCGCCTTAATTGGGAAGCCAACGCCTTTTCTTATAATGAAGAGCTGACGGCCCAATTAAAACAGATCTTTGAAGACGATATTAAAGACAGCACCTTGTTGACGCCAGAATACTTTGCCAACCAGACGAAGTGGCGTAAATTTAAGCAGTACTTCTCCCGGCTACTCTCGCCGGTGCTGTAAAACTAAAACACCCCTAGTTACTTGGAAATTCTAAGCAACCAGGGGTGTCTTTTTAGTCTTGATCAACAATGTGTTGGTAAACTTTGGTAGTAAGCCCGTAGATTATGAGGTAGAGGAACAAGAGTGCCAGGGTGATGATGCCAGCAATCAGGACCATGGCTGGTAAATTATAGAAGTTAAGCTGGACCATAATCTGCCGGATCGCCGGAAAGGCAAAGAAGAGGTTAATCACGGCGCCAATGATTGGCAGCATGAAGACCATCAGCACTTGGCTATGGATACTCTTGGTTGTTTCGGCTTCACTGAGGCCCACCTCCTGCATGGTTGTAAACCGGTGCTGGTCGGCATAGCCTTCCGAAATTTGCTTAAAGTAAATTACGATGGTGGTGGTAATCGCGAGGGAGAGGCTAACTAAGATGCCAATGAAAACCATCCCACCATACAATTCCTTAAAGAGGGCCGTAATGGTGGCGGCACCGGTAAACTGAAGGTTAACAAGTCCGAGCCGCTGTTGGAGATCAGTTTCAAATGCGACTTGCTTGGTGTTGCCACCAGTGAGCCGGTAGTTCATCGTAGTTACGTTCATGGTTGCAACCCCCTGGGGAAGGTGGTTAACCACCATAAAGGCGGGGGAGAAGATGGAGTGCTCGGGGTTGAAAGCAAAACTTAGTTTAGGAAGTGCCCGGGTTTGGTAAGGGTGCCCATCAACAACCAGCTTACCCGACCGTTGCTTGGCCGGTGAATAAAGCAGGGCCTGGTGGTTAGTCAGCCTAGTCTGCTGGCCGGTTAGCCGTCGGTAGGTCGCCGTAGTAACAAAGACAATCCCGCTGGATGTCTTGGTGGTTAGGTGGTTAATTGAACCCTGGTTGATAAAGTTCTTTCCCTGCCAGTAGCCAACCTGAGCCGTTGTTGCTTGGTAAGTTGTTAGATTCTGAACGGTTGCGTGGTGTGCCTTTCCCGTTTGGTAAATGATCTTTTTCTGGGCCCCATTCAATGGCTGGCGTCCAATAATGGTGATGTCAGTTGGCGTATAGGACTTAACGGTGCTGTGGATCCCCGTGTAGAGCGTTAAGACGGTGAACAAGATAACCAGCACCGCGCTGCAGAGGAGGCAAATGGTTGCTAGTGCGGCACCGTTTTGTTCCATCCGTTGCCGCATTCCAGAAACTGCAATGAAGTGCCGGGGTTGGTAGTAAAAGTGGCGCCGTTTGGTGAGAAAACTTAAGAAGAGGACGCTACCGGCGATGAAAAGCAGGTAGGTCCCGACCACGACGAGGGTAACCGCCAGCATAAAATGGTTGATTGCTGTCACCTTCGGCTTAGTAGTGAGGGTGATGTAGTAGGCGAGGGCCAAGACAATTATCCCGGCACACCCGGCTAATGAGAAAAAGATGCCGTGTTTCTGCGGTACACCGGTAGTCGATGCCCATAAAGAAGCTGGCTTGAGGCGGTGGGCCTTTAACAAGTCGATGAGCATGAGGACAATAAAGTAACCACTAATAGCCAGACAAGTCTTTACCAGTGCCCACGGAGTAATCCAGGGTTGGTGGAGGTGGTCAATTTGCAAGAGGCGGTTGAAACCGAGAAAGGCCAGCTTTTCAAAGATTACCCCAGTGACGAGCCCGGCAACCAGGCTAATGACTAGGAGGTAAATCTTTTCGAGGATTAACAGCCAACCAATGTTTCGGCTGGTCATTCCCAACATGCTGTAGAGGCCAATCTCATGCCGACGTTGCTGCCACAAAAAATTATTAACGTAAAGCAAGAAAGCTGCGGTAACCAGGAGGATAAAGGTGGTCCCTAACTTCAGTAGTGAACTGGTAACCGCTCCTGAGCTTAGGTTACTTAAGCTATGGTTGGCGCTGATGGCCGCGAAGATGTAGTTGATGGCGACCAACATACTAGTAGCTACCAGGTAGGGCCCATAGACCCGGGTATTGCGTTTAATGCTCGAGTTAAGCAGGTGAATAAAGAGCATGATTAGGCACCACCATTCGTGAGGGTCATCATTGTGTTACTAATCTGTGCCTGGTAGTCCGTCATTGCCAGGTCGCCGCGGAACAGCTCGTGGAAGATTCGACCGTCCTTAATGAAAAGGGTGCGCTGGGCGTGGCTGGCGGCCGCTGCACTGTGGGTGACCATCAGGATTGTTTGCCCCTGGTGGTTAACGTCAGCAAAGAGGTCGAGAATCTCGTTACTGGTATTGGAGTCTAGGGCCCCGGTAGGTTCATCGGCTAGTAGTAAGTCGGGCTGAGTAATGAGCGCCCGGGCGATGGCGACCCGTTGTTGCTGACCCCCAGAGATTTCCGCCGGGAAGCGGTCAATAACCTTAGCGATCCGGAGCCGGTGGGCAAGTGGCGTGACCCGGCGGTCCATTTCTGCCGGGTCGCAACCGGTCAGCACTAGTGGAAGGTAAATATTGTCCCGGTTGGACAGGCTGTCGAGCAGGTTAAAGTGCTGGAAAACAAAACCGAGGTGTTCGCGCCGGTAACGGGCAGCGTCATCCTTGTTGAGCCGGCTGAGATCTTGCCCGTTCAAGATGGCGGCCCCACTGCTGGCTTGGTCAAGGGTGGCAATGATGTTTAGAAGGGTGCTTTTCCCCGCCCCCGATTCACCCATGATGGCGACGTATTCACCTTGATTAACGCTAAAGGTGATGTCCTTAAGGGCGGCCACGGGATGACTGGTGTTGGGGTTAAAGACCCGTTGGACGTGGTCGAGTTGTAGTAATGTCATGGTTAAACTTCCTTTCCCTAACGTAATGGATTTATTGATACTTTAATTATAAAAAGGTTCTGCCCACCTGCATACTTACAGGAGTGAACAGAACCTTACGCTTTTGTAAGATTATGGTTTAACCATTGTGTCGGGAAAGGTCAACTGGGCGGTCGTCTGCCGTGAAGTCGGTGAGAAAACCGCTACCCGGAAGTTTAGCTGGCGCGCAACCTGCCGAACGAAATAAAGGCCCATCCCCGTCGACTTGGTCGTCTGGTGGCCGTTTTGCCCCGTAAAGCCATCTTCAAATAGCCGTGGTTGGTCCGTCGCGGGGATGGCGGGGCCGGCATTAGTAATTTTTAGTGTCCCACCTTGCCAGCTAATCTGGATGCTGGTTGCTGGGTCAGCGTACTTGATGGCGTTAGAAAGCAGCTGGTTGATACAAAAGTGAAGCCACTTGGGGTCCGTCAGTACCTGCCCGCTGAGGGGGCCAAAATGAGGGCGGAGTTGCTTATTGATGAACAGTGGCGCATTTTCGCGCACTACCTGATCCACCATGTTGCTGACGACCACCCAATCGAGGCGGAAGTCAGTCTTGGTCATTGTTAGTCGTTCACCGTTGAGCAGGAGGTCAAGGTAGTAGTTGGCCTGCCGGACGCTCTGCTGAACCTGACCACGGTCAATCGTTGACTGATCGTCCGCCTGTGCTTGTAAAACAGCGAGGGCGTTTTTGATCTCATGAGAAAAGAGGTCCAGTTGGTCCAGCCGAACATGTTGGCGGTGCCGGAGGGCTTGAACTAGTTGCCGGTGTTGGACTTGTTCCTCGGCTAACCGGCGTTGTAACGCTAGCTCAGCAGGGGTAGTTGCTTTAAACGGTGCGTGGTGGGCAATCTCTTGCTGGCGATGGTGATCCCGGATAATAGACCAGTTAAGCCAGCCAGCGAAAACGGGGAGGCTGAAACGAACAAAGTCGCTGGTCAAGTCCGCGGGACTACGGTAAAGATACTGGAGCAAGCCCAGTAAGCCGACTAATAAGAGGTAGAGGATGATCAATGGGTGCCTGCTCGTGCCACCACTGGATGATAAAGTGTTTATTCATCGCCAGTCACCAACCGGTAGCCAATCCCACGTTCGGTAACTAAGGCGGCAGCGAGGCCTAACCGGCTTAGCTTGTGCCGGAGGCGGCTGACATTGACGTTGAGGGTATTATCGTCCAGGTATTTACCGCCTTGCCAGAGCCACTCCAATAGTTGCTCCTTCTTGACGGCCTGGTTACCGTGGTGGATCAGGACCGTCAACATAGCCCCCTCAGTCGGCGTTAATTGGGTACTGCCCTGGTCGTTTCTGATCACGTTAGTTAAGGTGTTAAACCGGTTCGTTCCCCAGCCGATGACTGCCTGATTGGTTTTCTGCTTGGTCCGGCGGAGTAATGCCTGGACCTTTGCCAAGAGGACAGCCATCGAAAATGGCTTCATGAGGTAGTCGTCAGCGCCTGCAGCAACAGCGTGCATGACGTTACTATCGATGTCAGCGGCCGAAATCACAATGATGGGGACCGTAGACCGCTTACGAACTTCTTGAATCCAGTAGAAGCCGTCAAATGAGGGCAAGGTGAACCAGGTCGGGCTGGTTAGCGACGACCTCCTGGGCGACCTGGGACCAATTGTGAACGGTCGTTACCTGGTGTTGCCACTTGGCGAGGGCCTTGCTAACCGTTGTAATCATTGTTGGATTGTCCTCAACCATAAAGATGTGGGCCATTAATACCACTCCTTTTTTCGTGTGACTTAATTTTACCGCAATCGCTATTTTATAAATATTCATTTTCAGTGAATAAATATGTGGACTTATGCAGGACAAACGACTATACTAGGGGTAAATACAGTGGTAAGACGAATGGAGGATAAATTATGGATAATTCGATTCTAAGTAAGGCATACCAGCAACCCCAAACGAACATCTTAGCAAGTGTTTGCGCACTGGCGGCTAAGATGGATGATGTAATTGACCTTTCGGTGGGGGACCCTAACTTCACAACCCCCCAGCCGATTATTACGGCGGCATTTAAAACGGCACAAGCGGGGATGACCCACTACACTGCAGCAGAGGGCTTGCCTGAACTGCGTCAAGCTATCTGTGATTTCTACCACACAAAGTACCAACTAGACTTTGGACCTGACCAGGTGCTAGTCACGGTGGGGGCTGAACATGCGCTCTTTATTGCCTTAGAAGCACTCCTTGATCCAGGGGATGAGGTGATCATCCCAGAGCCGTGCTTCTCGCCGTACCTGGAACAGGTCAAGTTAGCCAACGGGACACCAGTCGTGGTTGACGGCAAGGCCGCTGACGGTTTTAAGATCGACGCGGGTGAGATTGCCAAAAAGATTACCCCAAAGACTAAGGCCATCATCATCAACACGCCGAATAACCCCTCTGGAAATGTGATGACTAAGGAAGAAGAAAAGGCCCTCGCCGACTTAGCAGTCAAGCATGACTTGCTAATCTTTAGTGACGAAATCTACTCTGATTACGTCATGCCGGGGAAGCAGTTTACGCCGCTAGCTAAGTTTGCTCCGGATAATACCGTGATCGTCAGCGGGATGTCAAAGAGTTTTGCCATGACCGGGTGGCGGATTGGCTACTTAGTTGGCCCTGACTGGTTGATTCGGGCCGCTAATGACGTTAATGACGCGGTGACCTTCTCCGCACCGACGATGTCACAAGAGGCCGCCTTGTATGGCCTCCAGCACCATGATGAGCTAGTGGCCCCGATTGTGGCGACCTTCCAAAAACGGCTTAATTATCTTCAAGAAGAATTGCCCAAAATTAGTTGGCTAGACGTTAGCCCAGTTGAAGGAAGTATCTATGTTTTTGCGGATATTCGCGCGACCGGACTGAGCTCTGTTGACTTTGCCGACCAACTACTGAAGAAGGCCGGGATCCTGGTAGTACCGGGACTGGCATTTGGTAAGTGCGGTGAAGGCTTTGTTCGGATTGCCGCTACCCAGCCGCTAGATAAGCTGGAAGCAGCAGTGAACAAGATGAAGAAGTTGACGTGGTAAGGAGGATACCTATGAAAATCCTAATGTATGCGGTCCTAGAACCAGAAAAGAAGTATATTAAACAATGGTCCGAACAAACTGGCGTTGAAGTAAAGTGTGTTGATGAACGGCTGAACGCCCAAACTGTTGACTGGGCGCAAGGTTTTGATGGCATTGATTTCCAGCAGACCCAGCCTCTTGAACCGGTGGTTTACCAGAAATTACACGAGTATGGTATCAAGCAGTTGACGGCCCGGATGGTTGGTTATGACATGATTGACTTTGACCTGGCCAAGAAGTATAGCCTGGTGGTAACGAATGTCCCAGCCTATTCACCACGGGCAATTGCCGAAATGGGGCTGACCCAGGCGCTCCGCCTGGTTCGGAAACTGGGCTACTACGACCAGCGGATGGATAAGTTAGACTTTCGCTGGGCCGGCCTTGAAAGCACCGAAATTTACAACCTCACCGTGGGAATTATTGGGGCTGGCCATATCGGTGGGGCGACGGCGCAACTATATTCGGCGTTAGGGGCCAAGGTAATTGCGACCGACCCGATTCGCCGGGTTGAATTGAACCCCTACTTGGAGTATACCGACCAGGAAACCTTACTGAAGACGGCTGATATTGTGACTGTTCACACGCCATTGAATGAAACTACGACAAATATGTTCAATGGTGCGGCCTTTAAGAAGATGAAGCCCACTGCCTACTTGATTAACATGGCTCGGGGTGGAATTATTAATGCGGCCGACCTGATTACGGCGCTGCAAAATAAGGAGATCGCCGGTGCTGCACTTGATACGCTGGCTGATGAGGGCCAATTCTTTGAAAAGCAGGCGACCCCCGATGAAATTCCTGAAGACTACAAGACACTACGGGCGATGCCGAACGTCTTAATCTCACCACACAGTGCCTTTTACACCGATACGGCGATGAAGAACATGGTGGCGATGGGCCTAAATGACGTAGTTGCTGTCGTCAAGGGTCAGCGTCCCCAGTTTGAGGTTTTTAACTAAATATATGAAATGAAAAGGGAGACAGAACTAGCTTGCTGGTTCGCCTTTCGCCGCGCAGCTAGCCTTTAGGAAGTACAAAGAGGGCTCTGGCGTTCGGAAAATCCGGACGCTAGAGCCCCTTTGTGTACTACACTGTAGTATTTTACTCTTTACGAGGGAGCTATATTACACCCCTTTTAACTTATTCAATCCCCATTTTCTCAGCATAGGCTTGTTCGGCTGCACTAAGGCGTTCACGTTCCTTTTGGTTGTACCATGGTGAGATGGTGAAGGCCATGACGTCGTTAATGAGGTAGATAGAGCTGTTAATTGCCATTGCGAGGGTGGCGGAGCCTTGCCGGTAGGAAATAAACCAGAGGACTAGTTGGGCGATCCCTGAGGCGAGCCACCAAAAATATTGGTTGTTGAACCGCAAAAAGCAGATCACGCCAGCTGTTAGACTAATGGAAAAACTGATGGCGTCAATCCAAGGCCGCGGGTCATCGGTTAAGTGACCGATCAAGTAACCGGAAAGCAGGTAGACCACCGCTGTGGCAGCCAGGGCCACAAACCAGCTCCGGGCACTGAACTGGCGGATCTTGGATGCCATGTTGATGTTCCAGTTGGCTGATAGGAGGACGGGGATGTCCAGGGTAATCATGTAGGCAACTTGCTCACCGATGCTTAGGTAGTTCTTGGCGTTAAAGCCAACGATGATAAAGCACAGTGCCGACAAGATGCCGAGGACCCCGTTGACCGACTTAGCAGCGTTGATGGCGAGCACGCAGAGCACGCCCAGGGTGGTTCCGATAAAGGTAATGACGGTTAGCCAGGTGATCGGCGCACTGGCTAGGGTCATCACCTGACAACCGAAACTAAAGAAGAATAGATAGTAATTTTGTTGTGGCCAGCCCTTGAGTTGGTGACCAAGAAATTTAAAATAACTGGTTAACATAATTTGACCCCTATATATAGATTAATAGTGGTCTGCAGCGCTGCAAAACACAATATATAGTATTCTACTGACCGGTGGGCCCGATTGCAAGCCTCAAATTAAACCACTGATCGTTCGATCGGTGATCAACGGGGCTGGTTAACCATGATGGTAGCGCTTTGCTAGTGGTCGCAGTTTTTTTAGTTGTCGCCCAGGTCAATTTTAATAATGGTAACCTGATAAGAAGCCTGGGGAGCGTGGACCGTAACGGTTTGACCAGCGGGCTGGTGGAGGATGGCTTGCCCCAGTGGTGAATCGAAGGAAACCTTTTGTTTTGCCAGGTTGGCTTCTTGCTTGCCCACGATTTGGTAGGTGGTGACGTCATCGTCGTCTTCAAAACGGAGGGTCACCGTTGTACCAAGGTCAACTTCACTTGCCGAAGTGGGAGCAACAATCTGCGAGTATTGGAGTTGTTTATTTAGGTAGCGCAACCGACTTTCAAGGTGCCGTAGTTCACGCTTGGCCGTGCTGTACTCAGTATTTTCGGAAAGGTCACCGAGCGCCCGGGCAGCCTTCAGCTGGTCGATTTTAGCTGGGCGCTGGGCTTGCAGTTGGGCAATTTCTCCTTCAATTTCCCGGTAGCCACTTTTGGTCATCTTCTGAAAGTAGACATGTTTCATTGCTTCTTGTAGTTTCTTCTTTTGCATTTGCTGACCCCCATTTAACTCTTTACTTACATAATTATGATATGATAGATAGGAAAATTCAATTTATAACAGAGGAGTATTCGAGTATGAACGAACAAGAAGGACATATCAAAGAGTTCCTTGCTTCGTCCACGTTTAATCAGCTATCTGCTAACCAGCAAAAGCACGCTCAAGATATCTTGAACCGTTTCACTCAGCACATGATGGATGAACAGCACTTGGCCGATACCGCGTGGACACCCCAGGCGGTTAAGGCGGTAATGGTGGGGGAATTTATTGCCGACCCAGCCCTAACCAACCAATTTGGTATTGCGGTGGCCCCAGTGCTGAAGGCTTACTTGTCCTATCTAAAGGTTGCCAACCGACCGGAATTGGTAGCGGCAATTGATGATCAGCGAGCTAACATGAACCACTGTCGAAAGGCCCACCAGACCTGGGCACAATTAAATGGTGACCAGCAGTCAGCATCAACCGCTAAGTCCGCACCGCAAAATAAAGAATCCCAGGCAGTTACCACCGATAAAGACGAGTCGACTGCGACGGTTAAGCCACTCACCAAGCAGGAATTAGCCGCCCTTCAGGACCGGTGTGCCCACGCGGTAGTGGTTGAACCCGAATTCCAAAATCAAGAACTCGATGCCGCCGGACAACAATACGTGGTTGCCCAGTTTATTAAGTTGATGGCCCAGGAATGTAACGAGTATCCAGGCAGCTGGGAATTTCATGACCTCCAACGGGTGCTTGGGATGATGATGCCACTTGATCCTGACATTACTCCTAAGCAGATTAAAAACATTGTCCCGACTGCCCAGGCCCTGTTTGACTACCTGAAGCGGACCGACCAGATTGACCTTGCCCAGTACCGGACGGCGTTAAAGGCAATTGCAAAGATGCAACCATCACAGGACATGCTGGCTAGCCTAAGCCGCCGGGAGCGGGAAACGCAGTTGATGCTTTCCTTTATCCGGAGTAACGGGGTTGATACTGATGATATTAAGACTGCCGAGAAGTGGATGGACGAGCACCGTCAAGCAGTTGCCGGCTTTATGCGGACGCTATTGAATCCGTGGAGTGAATATGAGCGACAGGTTGCTAAGCAGCGGCGTCAGGCTCAACAAGCGGCGCCGGCTGGTTCAGCCAAGCACCGGGTTCCACGCGGGATTAAGTTTAGTCGGAAGGCCCGGCGTAAAAAGCACCACAAGAAATAAGGGAGTGCGTACTGATGAGTGTTGAAATACCGCAAAGCATGGACGACGTTGTAATGCAAGTGGCCCAGCGGAAGCTACACGGCGAAGAAGTTACCGAAGACGCGGTGATTAAAACGGCGGTCCGTGATATTCTCCAAGCCCTGTTTGATGAGGCATTAGAAGGCCATTATGACGATGTTAAGTGGTCAGGTGATGACCTCGTTGTGACTGATATTATGGGCCAGCCGGTCGGGACGGTTAGCCCCCAGGGGGAGAATTTTATCAGTGACTTTCGCCAAAACGCAGACGCCCTAGTGTTACGTTTAGAGGATGAGACCAGCAAGCTGGTCGGTGGGCGTTAAAACACCAAAAATTAGATATTGTACCAAAAAGGTCGCTAGTAGTCGGAAATGATCCGCGTGCTAGCGACCTTTTTAGTCCATTATAGCTTCTTTTTAACTTCATATGGTTGCGAAGCCCGGTGTTCAGCCGGTAAGGCATCCTTGGCGTAGAAGATTGCGTATTCTTCATCATTAGGTCCCTTGGCGATTACCAGGTCGTCATTATGACGTTCCCGTTTGAAAATTTGCCCCTTGCGGACAGCTTCATTGTAATCGTGGATGTTGGCAACGGAGTCACCAGGGTTGAAAAAGATTCTTGTTTCCATACCTATCACTTCCTTAAACACGACTTGGGAGGGTTGCGGTGGCCTTAGCTAATACGTGGCCCTGGGCAGCATGGTAGAAATCATTGAGCCAGTAGCCATTAGTAAGGGGTAACGTTGAGTCCAATGCATAGACGGTCAACGTGTAGTCATGGTTCTTATCTGGTGGCTGGGGACCAACGTAGCCCTGGCGGATCCGCTCATCACCGTTCACCAGTGCCCCGGCATTACTATTGTTTCCCTGAACAAATTGGTCGCCGGCCGCCCGACTAGCATTTTCCGGAATTGCCGTCATTGTTGCTGGAATGTTTGCGGCTAGCCAGTGGATCCAGGTAAAGCCACAGACAGGTGTTGAATCAAAGTCGATGAAGACTAATGCATAGGACTTAACCCCGGCTGGGGCATTGGTAATTTGAATTGGAAACGACCTGGTCGGGTGGTCGGCAAGCATGTCGCTAATGGGGGCATACTTGCCATACTTATCCGGCAACAAGCCGTTTACTAATGGAACAGAAATTCGCATAAGCAATTCCTCCTTACACCAATAATTATAACCTTTCCTAGTCGAGATATAAACGGCGGAGATCCTGAAGGTCTTTGTTAGTGAGGCCAAGGTAGTCGGTAAGGTAGTTTTTAGGACTGCCGGCGAGGCGCTTTATAACTTGGCAGGCTCGTTCGAGGTATTCCTGGTGAACCATGATCAGGTCTTGGCGGTTGTTAATCACTGCGTTAACGTTGCCTAGTTGGTGGTCACTATTATTCTGAAGGCCCTTTAGCCATTGCTTACGAAAAGTCGCCGTGGCGTCGTTAGTTAATAGGTAGTCAGCCATAATTGTTTCACGTGGAACACCAAGCGCCGTTAAGATGAGGAATGCACCAAATCCGGTCCGGTCCTTCCCCGCGGTACAGTGGAAGAGGACCGCTCCCTGGCTGGTAGCTAACAGTAGTCGAAACATTTCTTGGTAAGCGTGTCGAGCGCTTGGTAGTTGGGCAATCTTTTCATAGACCGTTAACATGTGGCGGAAACCGTTGCCAGCTACCTGCATTTCCTTAGCGATTTCTTGATCACTTCGCGAGGCTTCGGTCTCATCGACATTAAGGACGGGGAGGCCGAAGTAATGTGCAGTTACTGGTACCCGGTCCGGGGCGGTATTGACTTCCGGCTTAGAACGAAAGTCAATATCAACTTTGACTGGGATCTGGGTTAGGACCCGCTCGTCGCTTGCACTAAGTTGATTGAGACTACCAGAGCGAATTAGTCGTCCCCACTTGAGGGTGTGCCCGTCGCTCGTCTGGTAGCCACCAAGCTCACGGAAGTTATGCCCGTTTTTAATTGGTAATAAGCGTTGATTATCCATCACCAGGCCTCCTTAGTTATTAGCTTCTTCAACACGTATGCAAGGTGGTGGCCCGCCATCACGGCCCCCCGCTGGTTCGGGTGGAGCCCGTCGGTGTAGTCATGACACCACCCAGTGGTTTCAATTACTCCAGTACCGTACCGCCGTGCTGTCGTCAGGATCTCGCTCCGGAACGTTTGACTGAAGGGAACCATCAAGTAGAGGGGACAGTTAGGGAAGGTCGCCTGAACTTGCCCGATGAATTTTTCGTAGGCGGGCTGAAATTCGGCGGCGGAGAAACGACGGTCATTGACGCCCAGGTTGACCACTGTCAATTGGGGAGCGTTGGGGAACCATTTCGTAGCGGCGTCAATTCGGGGAAGAAAATCCGCAGCGACCGGGACCCCACCAGTCCCCGGCCGAAGCACTCCCGCCGCGGAATAGGCGATCCGCACCCCGTCAACCCCGACCTGGTCGCAGGCAAGACCGACGTAATTACTTTCGGGGCGGTAGTCGATTGCCGCGTGCTTGCCGCCCACCCAGCAGCCAGCAGTAATTGAGTCACCAATGAAGTTTACTACTGGCCGTGGTGCTGCCGGCTCGACTTGACCTGTAGAGTGGATGCTGGTAATTGCAAAACCCTGGTTGCCATGCCAAACCTGGTCGAGGTCGGTGTTGCCAGCGCAGGAAACTTCGACCAAGTGGTGCTGCCGGTCCGGTAGGGAAACGGACAAATGGTGTTGTGTCGCCGGAATGCGGTGCCACGGTCCGTTATCAATCCGCCAGGCGTATATTTGACTGGCAAAAGCGGGCTGACCATTGTCAAGCACGTCGACTTGTAACTCATTACTACCGTGACTAATAAGCCGAATACTGCTACCGAGATTAGTTGTGTACAAGCAGTCCTGTTCGTGAACCTGCTTAATTACCCACCGACCAGTCCGCTGGGCGAGGGGGAGAAGTGCTGCTGGTGCATAGCTGGTCATTTAACCGCCTCCGTTTCTTTCGTTCATTCTACCATTATTTAGCTAACCAGGTGGTAACCGACGGACTAAATTCAGAAAGCGCTTACCAAACGATTTAATAAATAATGAAAGCGCTTATTGACAAATTAGGTAAATCATATTAAATTATATTTAGTAAAAGTTTACTACAAGTATTTTGTGCGATGGAGGTTATCGTGATGGATAAGCAACAATTTCTTGACGAATATAAAGCGGTCTTTGGCGAAAACGGGAAGGACGTCTTCTTCTCCCCGGGCCGGATCAATGTGATTGGTGAACACACCGACTACAACGGTGGCCACGTTTTCCCTTGTGCCATTAGTATCGGTACCTATGGTGTTTATGGCCCTCGTGAAGATACAACGGTGGCAATTTACTCCGCAAACTCCGCTAAGGAAGAGAATAGCAAGATCATTAAGTTTGACATTAATGATCAAGAACCACAAACGGCTGACGACGAAAAGTGGGTCAACTACTTTAAGGGGATGCTTGTTTACCTGAAGCAACGTGGCTTCAAGATTGACCACGGCTTTAACTTCTACATTCACGGTTACCTGCCATACGGCTCTGGCCTGTCATCATCAGCCTCAATCGAAATGCTGATGGGTAACCTGTTAAAGGAAGAATTCAACCTCGATATTGATGAAGTTGAATTAGTTAAGTTAGGTCAAAAGACGGAAAATGACTTTGTTGGTCTGAATTCTGGGATTATGGACCAATTTGCTGTTGGGATGGGGAAGAAGGATAACGCCATCTTCCTCGACTGTAACACCTTGGATTATAAGTACCTGCCACTAGAATTGGGCGACTACGAAATCCTGATCATGAGTACTAACAAGACCCACTCGCTGGCGGGCTCCAAGTACAACGAACGGGTTGAAGAGTGTGGTGAAGCGGTTAAGCGCCTCAGCAAGAAGCTCAACATTACCAAGCTGGGCGAGCTTGACCCCGCAACCTTTGACCAATACACTTACCTGATCAATGATGACACCCTGATTCGGCGGGCCCGGCATGCCGTTAGTGAAAATGAACGGACGAAGCGGGCCATCGATGCGATGGAAAAGGGTGATCTGGAAGAACTAGGCCGACTAATTAACGCTTCACACGTTTCCCTTAAGTATGACTACGAAGTTACTGGTAAGGAATTGGATACCTTAGCTGAAAGTGCTTGGGAGCAACCTGGTTGCCTTGGTGCCCGGATGGTCGGCGGTGGTTTCGCCGGCAGTGCGATTGCCATCGTGAAGAAGTCCGCTGCCGATGACTTTAAGAAGAACGTTGGCAAGATTTACCGGGAGAAGATTGGCTACGATGCCAGCTTCTACGATGCCGAAGTTGTTGACGGTCCACACAAGTTGTAATTAATGCTTTGCGAGGAGAATGAGAAAATGAAGTTAATTGAAGAATATGCCGATAAGGTAATTGCTAGTGGCGCTTACGATCCATTAGACCGGGTATACGTGATGAACAAGATCCGCGGTTTCGTGGGTGACGAGGATGTAGAAGCTAGTGGTGACCAACCATTGGTCGCCCAACTAGTAGACCTGGCTGTTAAGCGCGGGAAGATCGAAGACGGTCAAACTGCCCGGGAAATTCTGAATGACCAACTCTATGACCTGATGACCCCACGGCCGTCAGTTGTTAACCACCTCTTCTGGGAAAAGTACCAGCAGTCACCAGCAACGGCAACGGACTGGTTCTATCAGTTGTGTACTAGTAATGACTATGTCAAGGTGGCCGCAATTAAGAAGAATGTGGTCTTTGATAAACCAACCAAGTATGGTAACTTAGAAATTACTATTAACCTGTCCAAGCCTGAAAAGGATCCGAAGGCCATTGCGGCTGCCGCACATGATACGAAGAAGAAGTATCCCCAGTGTGCACTGTGCATGGAAAACGAAGGGTACAAGGGCCGGCTTGGCCAGGCAGCTCGGAGTAACCACCGGATTATTCGGATGACCATCGGCGGTAAGCAATGGGGCTTCCAATACTCACCATATGCTTACTTCAATGAACACTGCATTTTCCTCGATAGTAAGCATGAACCAATGAAGATTAACCGGCAGACCCTGGTTAACCTGGTGGAAATTGAGCACCAATTGCCCGCCTACTTTGTCGGTAGCAACGCCGACTTACCGATCGTGGGGGGCTCGATGTTAGCCCATGAACACTACCAAGGCGGTCGGCACATCTTCCCAATGATGAAGGCAACGATCAAGAAGCCGCTTAAATTTGCTGATTACCCAGCGGTCAAGGCGGGGATCGTTAACTGGCCAATGAGTGACATTCGTTTGACCAGTGCCGACACGGCCCAACTGATTGACCTCGGTACCCACATTATTGATGTTTGGGACCACTACAGTGATGAAGGACTGGATATCAAGGCCTTTGACGGTGATACCCGCCACCACACTGTAACGCCGATCATGCACCGTGACGGTGACCAGTACGTCTTAGACTTGGTTCTTCGTGATAACAACACGAATGACCAGTACCCACTGGGAATTTTCCACCCACACGAAAAGTTGTGGCACATCAAGAAGGAAAATATCGGCCTGATTGAAGTGATGGGACGGGCAATTTTACCGGCCCGGTTGAAAGATGAGCTAAATGAAGTTAAGAAGTTTTGGCTCGGCGCCGCAAACAAGATTGCTGATAGCCACCTGCCGTGGGCAAAGGAAGTTCAGTCACGGGTTGACATCACCAAGGACAACGTCGATGAAGTCTTGGAACAAGAATTGGCTAACATTTTTGCCAATGTTCTAGAAAATGCTGGGGTCTTTAAGGATGATGCGGCTGGCCAAGCTGGCTGGGACCGCTTCATTGACCAGCTGTAAAAATAATTTACCGAAGGGAGCACGTTGAGGATGGCAGTAACGTTACGAGACATTGCAAATAAGGCGGGGGTATCGATTGCAACTGTATCACGGATCCTCAATAAAGACACCACCCTTTCGGTTAATGAGAAGACCCGCCAACGGGTACTTGATACCGCCGAAGAATTTAACTACACCAAGCATAAGCGTCCGCAAAATAGCCGGGTGCAAAAGGTGGCCGTTGTTCAGTGGTACTCACTAACCCAAGAGCTTGATGACCTGTACTACATGGCGATCCGGATGGAGATTGAACGGTCGGCCCAACAACGTGGCGTTCAGACCGTGCCAATCTACCAGAACAACATGGAAGATATTCCCCAGGACGTAACGGGGATTATCGCAATTGGTAAGTTTAGTAATGCCCAAGTTGAAAAGTTCCGTTTAGTAACGAAGAACATTGTGTTTGTTGACTATGATAGTTTGGCAGCGGGCTATGATTGCCTGGTGCCGGACTTTGAAAACGCGGTGCGTTCGGTAATCAGTGAATTTCTGGATGAAGGGATCCACGATATCGGGATGCTCGCGGGAACGGAAACTACGACGGATAACGAAATTGTGCCGGACCTACGGCGCTTCTACTTTGAGAGTGACCTCCGTCAACGAAAGCTGTATCATCCAGAGTATATTTTTGCCGGCGACTACACTTCGATGTCGGGATACCAGGCGATGAAACAGGCAATTGAACGGTTAGGTGACCGTTTGCCGCACGGGATCTTTATTGCTAATGACCCGATGGCGGTGGGGGCGTTGAAGGCGGTCCAAGAGGCCAAGATTGCGATTCCGCAGCGGTTATCGTTGATTAGTTTTAATGACACAGCATTAGTGAAGTACGTCTACCCGAGTATGACGGCGGTGCATGTGGCTACGGATGAAATGGCCCATGCCGCGGTTGACATGATGATCAAGCGCCTGCAAAATCCAGACGCGGACCCGTGCAAGACCGTTGTGGGCACCCACCTGATTAAGCGGCAGACAACGAAATAAATGAGCGCGGCGGTGCTAGAGTAAAGGCACGCTGTGTTCAGGCCAAAATGGCTTCCAATATTTGGAAAAATTTTCCAAATGTTGGAAGCCATTTTTTTATGCCGGTTAGGAGGGGGACTGCTTATCTGTGTCCTTGAACCGTTGGTAATAATTAATATCCGTATCCCGGGATAACAGTACCTGGGGGTCGAAGCTGCTGCTATCCTGAAACTTCTGCGTATAGGCCCGCCGAAATTCAGAAGGGGTTAGTTGGAACTTCTTTTTAAACTGCTTCATGAAGTGCTTGTCATCATTAAAGCAAGCATCACTAGCGACCCGCTTAATTGGGAAGTTAGTTTTTAGCAGTAGTTCTTGGGCCCGTTCCATCTTTAAATCATTAATGAACTGAATGAGTGTTTGCCCGGTGGCTTGCTTAAAGATTCGTTCAAGGTAGTTGGGGTTAAATTCAAAGTGGGCGGCAATTTGACTGACTGTTAACGTACTGCTGAGGTTAGATAAAATCCAGCCCTTGATGTTACTCATCTGGTCACTACCTGCAGATGAATGGGATTCAACAAAGTCGTGGGCCAACTCAATCAGCTCGTGAGCAGGTAGTCAACAGCAATGCGGGGGTAGTGCTTATTAATGGCGATATCTAGGACCTGGTTAGCGAGCACAAAGGACTTCTTAATGGCTGGCAAGGTAAAGTGGGCTGGTAAGGGAATAATTCCGTTGCGGACTGACTGCCCTTCCCAATATTCACCCACTTGGCAACTGTGGGGGTGGGGGAAGAAATGAAACCAGTAGTACTGGGTGTGGCGGGGCGACTTTTGGTAGCTAACCACAATGGCATGGGCAGGGACCAGTAAGGCCTCATTTGCAGTAATGGCAAACCGGTGTTTATTAACTTGCAAGAAGAGTTGTCCAGAAACAACAATAATAATCTCATAAGCTTCGTTTTGATAAATTCGTTTGTGCCGCCAATTGTCGCCCGCGGTAAAGAACCCCTGGTTAGCAGCGACGACGGGGTGGCGAATGTCAAAGTAAGTTACCTGCATGATACCCCTCCTTAATGGTAGGAAATCTCCACCTAATGTTCAATATAAAGTGGTAAATAGACACCTTTAATGCAGTAACCACCATTTTTGAAAGCTATTGAAAACGATTACAATTTAACCGTTGAAAGGTTGAATTTTTTGTTAGGAGTGAATTGCAATGGATAACAAAAGGGTGAAATATCCATTTGGATCGACCAAAGCGAAGGTCGGCCCCCTAGAAAAGCTGAGTTATGCCAACCTTGACTTTTTTGGACAGTTATTGGCAACGGTGGTTAATAATTATTTGATGTACTTCTTCACGGATGTGGCAGCAGTCTCGGCCGCCGCCACGGGGATAATCTTACTGATTGCCCGGGTAGTTGATGCGGTTGGTGCGCCAGTCTGGGGGACCTTGATTGACATGACCCACTCTAAGTTTGGTAAGGCTCGGCCCTACTTCTTATGGTTGGCCTTGCCATATGCCGCTAGTGCGATCTTACTGTTCTGGGCGCCAAGCCTCTCCCCAGCCGCTAAGGCGATCTACTGTGGAGTTGTATACATGATCTATGGGGTCCTTTATCTGGGGATTAACGCCCCGATCACCACGATTTTGACCCTGATCACCTCATCACCTGCACAGCGAGTTAAGTTGAATTCATGGCGGATGGTGGGCGCCCAGCTGGGGGTATTTATCGTTAATTCCTTGACGTTGCCACTGGTGGCCTTCTTTGGTGGCGGTAACGATGTTAAGGGTTTCCGGATCTTTATCGTAATTTTCGCGATCTTAAACGTGTGTGAGACCCTGTTCTCATTTGGCCACATCCGCGAACGGGTGGTTGTACCGAATAGTCAGCGGGTTACCCTGCGGAAGAGTATCCACGCGATGAATAAGAACTGGCCATGGTTCTTGATCGTCGGTGGAAACTTCCTCTTTTGGATTGCCCAACAGGGCCGTCAGCAGTCACTGGTTTATTACTTTACGTACTATTTCCACAACAAGGGGTTAGTAACGTTCTTTAATTCAATTGCTATTATTCAAGTGATTGGTATTATCTCAATCCCATTGTTGAATAAGTACATGTCCAAGAGTCATATTTGGGCACTCGGCTTAGCTGGTGCCGTACTTGGTCAGTTTATTATCATGTTTGCCCACCTCAACGTGGTCAGCGCAATCATCGGGTGGATCATTGCCAACATTGGTTCTGGGATTGCCTGCTCGATGCCGTTTGCGATGTTGGGATCGGTCGTGGACTATGGTGAGTGGAAGAACGGTGTTAACGCTGCCGGGATTTTAACTACGGTGGGTTCTGCCTTCTGTATGTCAATGGGAATGGGCCTTGTCGGTGCCTTAAATGGTGGTATTATGTCGGCCTTTGGCTACGTTGCCAATCATGCCCAAACTGCCCATGCCCTATTGGGGATCAATATTTCGTTTAACTGGGTAACGATCTTAATGTACGCACTGGCGATTATCCCTGATCTGGTTTATCAAAAGTATGAAAACATGGAAAAGGATATTACCGTTGAACTTTCCAAGACCCGTGAATAGAAAAATAAGGGGCCGTGACGATTGCCACATCCCCTTACTAGTTAAAGTGCGAGTATAAGATGAAAATTGTGTCAACAATGATGATGAGTGCGAGAAAGAATAGTAAGTTACCGCGTTTGGGTTTGTTATCCATACGATCGTGACCTCCATTTGACTTAGTAACTTCATCATAGCAATGAAAACGTTTCAAAAGAAGAAAAGGTGGTAAATTGCCACCTTTTCTATCGGATTAAGGTGTAACAAAGGAGGATCACAAATGGGTAAGATTTCAGTTAGCACTCCGGCAACGACACTGGGGTTAGAAGTCCTCGATACAGGCGCAGTGGCCTTAAGTCGGGTGGGCTCGAATGATCTGTCGCAAGTTGATAATCAAAATAAGGAACAAATGACACTAACCGAAGTCCAGGTGACGGGAGAAAATATCCATCACAAGGGTGTCGGATTTGTTAGTACGGAACCAGGAAGTAGTCTTCACTATCTTAGTCACCAGGTCACGGATAATGACCAGGGGAAGCTGTTAACGGTTATTCAAAAGAATAAAACGGGGAACTTAAAGGTAATTAATCACTACCAGCTCTACAACAATACCCCGGTAATTCGCAGCTGGGTAACCCTAGAAAACGTGGGGACGGCTTCTTTAGGGATCGAGTACGTATCCTCGTTTGCACTAACGGGAGTTAACCAGGCCCAGGACCTTACCGGTAATTACGCCACGGATAACACCTTGTACGTAGCCAATAATGATTGGACAGCGGAAGCCCAGTGGAAAGCTAATACACTAAAGGATACTGGTTTAGACTACTGGGTCGATGGTGAAGAGAGGCAAGCCTCCTCAAAGCGGATTAGCATCACCAACAATTCTTCGTGGTCCTGTTCGGAATATTCGCCTAATGGGCTCTTGGTAAATAATAAGACTGGCCAGGTGGCAATTTGGCAGATCGAAAACAATGGCGCTTGGCACTACGAATTAACCGATATCGGTGCCGGGAACCTCCTAGCCATCCGGCTGTCGGGTCCGGAGGAGTACGATAACCACTGGTGGAAGGACCTCCAGCCAGGGGAGCAGTTTACGACGGTTACCGTGGCGTTTGGCCAGCTAATGGGAGATTTTGAAACGGCCATTGGGGCAATGACAAAGTACCGGAGGAATATTCGCCGCCCAAATACTGATGACCAGCGTTTGGCCGTAATCTTTAATGACTATATGAATGGCCTCTCTGGCGACCCGACGACTGCCAAGGAGAAGCCGTTGATTGTGGTTGGTACGCTCCTGGCTACTGGTGGGACAGTGTGGGTGAGTGGCAACCGTCCAGCGAACGTTTTCCCAACGGCATCGAAGAGGTGATTGACTATATCCGCAGCAAGGGGATGGTCCCTGGCCTGTGGTTGGAAATTGAAGTAATGGGAATCAAGTGCCCACTAGCGAGTCAGTTACCAGATGACTGGTTCTTTACCCGGCATGGCAAGCGGGTGATTAATTCTGACCGCTACCACCTGGACTTTACCAATCCGGCAGTGCGTAAGTACGCAGATAGTGTAGTTGACCGGTTAGTAAAGCAGTATGGTGTCGGCTATATTAAGATGGACTATAATATTACGACTGGGATTGGCACCGACCATGCTGCTGACAGCTATGGGGATGGCCTTCTTAACCATAACCGTGTCTACCTGAAGTGGTGGGATGCGGTTTTCCAGCGCTATCCAGAATTAGTAATTGAAAACTGTGGTAGTGGTGGGATGCGCCATGACTATGCGATGCTTCAACGCCACAGCACCCAATCAATGACCGACCAAACGGATTACGTTCGCAACGGTAACATCGCTGCCGTGGGGGCCTCTGTTGTTACCCCTGAGCAATGTGCAATCTGGTCTTATCCTTTAAAGGACGGGGATGACGAAGAGGTAATCTTCAACATGGTTAACGCAATGCTAGTACGGATTCACCAAAGTGGCTTGCTAAACGAGGTGACCGGCCACCGCCTTGACCTGGTCAAAGAAGGGATCGCAACCTATAAACACTATCGTGACCAGATCCCGTCACTACTTCCCGTTTGGCCAACTGGCTTGGGACAAATTGACGATTCCTGGTTTAGCTACGGCCTCCATGGCCACGGCGAGATGTACCTAGCAGTTTGGCGTGGGGTTGGTGGGGTGGCCACCCAGTCAATCGACCTGACAGCGTATGGTAAAGTGGCTACCATTAAGCAGGTATACCCAACCAACGATGAGCTAATTTCTTATGCCGTTGTCGGCAATAAGTTAGCCGTTAACTTTCCACGCGAACGGTTTGCACGGTTATATAAGGTTGAATTTAAATAGCATGGTGTAGTTCTTGTGATAAAAAAAGATCCGAGCAGTCGGCGAATTTGATCGACTACTCGGGTCTTTTTCTATTCATGGATGCCTAAGGCTAACCGTGCAGCCCGGCTCATCCTGCTCGGCGTCCATGCTGGCTCCCAGACGAATTGGACGTCAACGTTTTTGACCTCGGGGACCTGCTTGGCGGCCGCAGAAACATCCCGTGCTAATACGTCGGTAAGCGGACACCCTATCGTGGTGAGGGTCATCTTGACGAGACAAATCCCGTCTTCATCGAGATCGAGGCTATATATTAGGCCCAAGTTAACAACGTCAATTCCCAATTCAGGATCAATGACGGTGGTAAGGTGGTTAATGATATCATCCCGGATAGCTTGTGGCGACCGCATTTTTAAACCTCGGTGCCAAAAATACGGGCTTTAATTGCTTGCCCGGTTGGCGTCCCAGCTAGGCCACCAATCCCCGTTTCGCGTAATGCTGCGGGAAGACCATGACCAACCTTGTTCATGGCCGAAATACATTCATCTACTGGAATTTTATTGACACACCCGGCCAGGGCCATGTCAGCGGCAATCAAGGCGTTACCAGCACCGATCGCGTTTCGCTTTACGCAAGGGATTTCGACCAGGCCGGCAATCGGGTCGCAAACGAGCCCGAGAAGGTTTGAAATGGCGATTGCCATTGCGTGGCCACTTTGCCGTGGCGTTCCACCAGCTGCTTCTACCGCCGCGGCGGCCCCCATGGCCGCGGCGCTCCCGACTTCCGCTTGACAACCACCAGTGGCGCCGGCAATCCCAGAGTGGTTGGCAATTACTAGCCCAACACCACCCGCCGTAAAGAGGAAACGGATCATCTGGTCATCGGTTAGGTGTAGCCGGTCCTTAAGCATGAACAAGACACCCGGTAGTGTCCCAGCTGATCCGGCAGTGGGGGTGGCACAAACGACCCCCATGGCCGCGTTAACCTCGTTGGTAGCGATGGCGTCTTGGACGGCTTCCATCATCGCGTCACCGGAAAGGGTCCGGTGGGTTTCCCGGTAGTGTTTGATCTTGACGGCTTCGCCACCGGTTAACCGGGTTTTTGAAAAGACCCCCTTGCCGCTTTGGCCGCGTAAGACCGCATTCTCCATTGTGGCAATGTTAGTGGCCATATGCCGCCAAATGCTCTCCCGGCTGTTGTGGGAAGTGTGACACTCTTGTTGGATAATCAATTCTGAAATTGGCTGGTGTGATTGCTCAGCGTCTTCAATAATTTCTTGGATACTATTGTACATTTGGGTGTACCTCCTACAAGCAAATGACGTGGTTAAACTTAGCTTGAATATCTTTGATCGTCTCTTCAGTCATGTAGTTTTTGATGTCGTATTCATAAATATCATCGACGTCGCCCTTCAGTGACTGCTTACGAGAAAAGGGCGCAACCTGGTCAATATAGCTAGTTAATTCGACGGCGTTGGGGTGCTTTTTACCGTAGTCAACGTAAACGATGATTGGCAATGGGCCGGCCGGTTTGACCGTAATTTGGTCAATGACCATTTGCCGAATTTCAATTGCACCACCACCGATCGAGCAGGCGGTTAGGCTGATTGCTTTTTGATTATTACTAACTTCTAATACCGCAGTATTAGGGTGGTGAATCGGGCTGGGCCCATCCTCTTCAACAAAGCGGATATCAATCCCCCGTTCTTCGGCAATACTGATCGCGTCAGGGACCCGCTGGTCATCAGGTAGGAAACCAAGGATCCCGGCTGCAATAGCGTAGTCGGTGCCGTGACCGCGGTGAGTCTTGGCAAATGATTCGTAGTAGTGCACTGTTACTTTGGTAATGCGGGCACTAAATAACTTGTAAGCCGCGCGCCCAATTTTGACGGCGCCGGCGGTATGCGAACTCGAGGGCCCGATCATAACGGGACCAATAATATCAAAAACGCTTCGGTACTTTGCACCCATCTTTTTTTCCTCCAAGTTAAACGTACTTAAAATACACTATGGCGTGTTAAGATTAAATCTTTTTGCCGTCGTTTTAAAGCCTTAAATTGAGAAAACAGCTTCTTGATTATAGGAAGATCGGGGGTGCTACTGAAAACAGCAAAAATTGGGAAAAGGTTAATATAATTGCCATTATTAAGCCTTCAATATCAAAAAGTTACTTTTTGTGTTTGATAAAGCGCTCACATACTGATAATATAGGCATTGATGAGTGGTTTGTATTTTTATTAGTTAGCGATTTAGCTCAATGTAGGAAAGAAGGAATGATTGTGGATACGCCAAAGATTAAGGAAAAAAAGCCATTTGGTTTTTATGTCTGTTCATTAGGCTTTACGTTTGAACGGGCAGCTTTTTATACCGTTAAGTATATGTTGGCGATTTGGATTGCCACTTCAATTGGGAAAGGTGGCCTGGGGCTGACCGATGTTAAGGCGGCCTCTATGGCAGCGGCCTTTTTGGCAATGACGTATATTGCACCAGTATTTGGTGGGTACATTGCTGACTACTGGCTCAGCCCCCGGCTGTGTGTGGCAATTGGGATGATTTTAATGGGGCTTGGTTACTTGGTAGCCTGGCAGGCCCACTCCCTAACAATGGTTTGGATCATGATCGCCCTTGTTGCGGTTGGAACCGGACTGTTCAAGGGAAATTTGTCAGGGGTCAACGGCTTGCTGTTCAATGATGAAAAGGAATTGAACGAAGCCTTTTCGATTCAATACTCGTTTGTTAACACCGGGTCCTTTATCGGGACGACCTTTATCGTACTGTTAATTTCATCCTGGGGCTTCAACTTTGTTTTCCTGGTTTGTGCCGTATTGATGTTTGTCGATGCAATTTGGTTTATCTGCAACCTTCGTTCCTTAGGCGATGCTGGTAAGAAGCCGTTTAAGGTTGACCAACGTAAGTTCTCAACCGCTGCTACGAAGAGTGACAAGAAAGAAGAAAAGAAGGATAGTAGTAAGGAACCATTGACCGCCGGAGACAAGAAACGGATCGCAGCAATTGTCTTAGTTACTATTTTCTCCGTTGTCTTCTGGATGGTTTGGTACATGGCTTACATGCCGGTTTACTACTACTTCGGCTATGGTGACGGTGCTAACTTCTTGCACCGGGCTAATTGGATGATCGGTTCCTTTAGGGTGCCAACGTCATACTTTGACTCGGTTAACGCCATCGTATGTATTGCTTTAGGGCCAATCTTTGGGCGCTTATGGACGAAGCTTTCGGAACGGCCACAAGGCGATATGAGTATGTTTAAAAAGACCGCACTGGGGATTATCTTTATTGGTCTGGCATACGTTGTAATGGTAATTGCTGATATGGTTGGCCAGGGTCACACCTCAATTTGGTGGATCGTAATGGTCAGTGTCTTGATGTCAATTGGTGAAATGGTCTTCTCCCCAATGGGGAACTCCTTTATTACTAAGTTGGCACCAGCGAAGGTAATGGGGCTCTTACTGGGCTTCTGGCCAGTAGCTGTCTTCTTTGCAACCCTGATTTACCCAAGCGTTTACGCCGTCCTCAAGACCAGCGATCCTGCCCGCTTCCAAATGGGTTACGGGATTCTGGCTGCAATCGTAATTGTCTTAGGGTTAATTCTCTGGTTCAGTAGCCGGAAACTTGATGCGCTCGAAAAGAGCTAATTTATTAGGTATAGGAAGAAACTTCCTAGAAAATGGACCGTTAGCGTTTTAAACGTTAGCGGCCTTTTTTAGTCTGTACGAACTTATTTCGGGTGACTTATCGTCGACTGTGATTTTTAAATAGTGAATGAAACAATAAAATCAAAAAAATCTCAAAAATTTTTTAACGGAAAACACGGACAATTACTGCATAATTATAGCAAACGATAGGCTCGATATAGTGAGGATATATCAGCTAAATCAGAATAATTAATCTAAACTTTATTATACAAACTACTAATTAAGGAACAATAGCCCAAATGATCATTAAATGCTGTGATTTATAAATAGTGAACTAACGTATAAAAACGTCTTCTCCTGTTCGTGTTTTGGCCAAAAGAGAGGTGAAAAGCAATGGCAGATGTGCTAAAGTAGTTACTGACATTTAAGAGGGAGAAGGGTATACAGTGAAACACTATCGTTTTAGCCGGTTAAGCATGGGCTGGCAAATTATGATTGGTTTAGTTCTTGGGATTATCTGTGGGGTGGTCTTTTATCAAAATAAGGGTGCCATCACGGTGATGCAAAGTCTCGGGACGATCTTTATTCGCTTGATTCAGATGATCGTAATGCCGATTGTCGTTTCTTGTCTGACGGTCGGTATTGCTAACATTGGCGACATTAAGAAATTAGGGCGGATCGGTGCTAAGACGTTGATCTACTTTGAAATCTTAACGACAATCGCCTTGCTGCTAGGGATTGGGATGGCTAACCTCACCCACCCAGGTTCGTTCATTAACATCCACGAACTTCACGCAACGGATATTTCGCAATACATGTCGACGGCGAAGCACGCTGCTCACGACAGCGGCTTTTGGCCACTGATCCTGTCGATCATCCCGACAAACATCTTTAAGTCGATGTCTGACGGTGATATGATGCCGGTAATCTTATTCTCCGTTTTGTTTGGGCTCGGAATTGCCGCGGTTGGTGAAAAGGCTAAGATCCTCATCGACGTCCTTAACGGTGTGGCAGAAGTTATGTTTAAGGTTACTAACTGGGTAATGAAGTTCGCACCGATTGGTGTCTTTGGTTTAATCGGGATGACAATTGCGGAGATGGGGATCAGTGCCCTCCTACCGCTGGGTTACTTTATCTTGATTGCTTACGTCACCATGGTGATCTTTATCGTGGTAATACTAGGAATTACGGCCCACCTCTTCCATTTGCGTTACTGGAAGACGATGCGGGTAATCTGGGACGAGATTATCCTGGCCTTTACCACTGCTAGTTCCGAGGTTACGTTGCCCCGGTTGATGAAGAAAACCCAGGACATGGGGGTTGAAAAGGGGATTACCTCCTTTGTTATCCCGACCGGTTACACCTTTAATCTCGATGGTTCAGCCATTTACCAGTCCTTGGCCGCAATTTTCTTAGCCCAGGCTTATGGCTTGCACCTCTCACTGGCTCACCAGATCACCCTGTTGATTGTCTTGATGATCACTAGTAAAGGGATGGCCGGGGTGCCAGGAGCCTCCTTCGTGGTCCTGCTGGCTAGTGTTTCAACGATCGGTGTCCCGATGGCGGGCCTAACCTTTATCGCCGGAATTGACCGTTTCGTCGACATGGGGCGGACGGCCGTCAACGTGGTTGGTAATTCGATTGCCACCTTGGTAATTGGGGAATCTGAAAAGTCGCTCGACCGTGACCAGTACAACAAGTACCTGGACTCCTACGGCAAGCGGTCCGCAACGGCAAAAGAAGCTACTAAAGCAGAATAGACTAAGTACAGCGAGGCCACCAGTGTTCAAATCACGAATACTGGTGGCCTCGTTTCGTCCCGTGGGATTATTCTTCTTGTGAATCAGGGTGATCATTGTGCAGTTGAATTCCCCGGTGGTTAACGCTGGTGCTGAAGACAATCTGGGTACTGGTCTTACCAAACCGCTGCTGGATGATGTTGATGAAGTCATCAAGGTCAGTCGTTGATGGAAAAATCACCTCCATGATTTCGGAGTAATCGCCAGTTACACAGTTACATTCAATGACGTTGGGGATACTTTGAATATATGGGTAGAATTCTTCTTTTTGCCGGGGTTCCAGTTGGACCTGAATGAAGGCCCGGACATGGAAGCCAATTTTTTCCATATTAATTGTGGAATGGTAGCCGGTAATAATCCCGGCCTTTTCCAACTTGTTGATTCGGGCAGCGATGGCGGGTGAGGAAATAAAGCATTCCTTGGAAAGGTCTTTCAAGGATGCCCGCGCGTTCTTTTGCAATAAGTTAATGATTCGTTGGTCAATTTTATCCATTGGATGAGCCTCGTTTCCGGCATGATTAAATAAAAATGGTACTATTTTAATAATTCCTTAATTCATTGATTGAATTGTAGGCGATTTAGTGGCCCTTGTCAATTGTGAAAAAATTCGCGAGATCACCTGAAAGCTTACTACGACTAGTGATTTAATGGTACAATATAGGCATAGATATAAGATGCTGCATTGGAGGCTAAGCATATGGATCAAGAATACCAAAATATTTTAGTCCCAGTTGATGGTTCTAAGGAATCAGAACTGGCTTTAGAGCGGGCCATCTTTGTTGCCAAGCGGAATGGTGCGCACGTGGACGTGCTGAATGTAATTGACACGCGGGCAATGGCATACAACTTTGCCGGCATGTCAGATGGTAGCATTGCCTACCAACTCGTTGATAAGTCTAAGGAGTACCTTAGCCAACTGCTCAAGGATGCTAAGGAAAAGAATGGCTTTGACAATATGGATATCCACATTCGGTTGGGTAACCCAAAGACGATTATTTCCTTTGACTTCATCCATGACCACCACAATGATATGATCATGATTGGTGCCAGTGGGCTTTCCCGGATGCAACGGGCAGTGATGGGTTCCGTTACGTCTTACGTTAAGCGGAATGCGCCGGTTGATGTATTGGTTGTCCGGACTGCGGTTGACCAACAAAACTAGGCTTAGTAAAAGCGCCGGACCGGTGCAGATTTTATAACATACCCAACGGGCTTCCAGTGTTCGGATTATCCGAATACTGGGAGCCCCTTTGTGCTCACCAGAAGAATCGCTAGACCATTTGAAAAGTGGTGATGAGAATGATAAAAACTAAGTGGTCCCGCCGGTGCTTAATGGCGCTGGTTAGCGTGGCATTGGCGGTGATGCCACTGACCGCCCACGCGGCTTCGGTCGACCAGCGGCTTCGGCGGATGTTGCGTGATAACCAGGTAAACGGTATTGTCCTAGTAAACGGGACGGCTGGTCGTGCCCACGTCATTAGCCACCGAGAGGTAACGGACCGCAAGCAAATGGTGCGGGCGAATCGGCTGTTCCCGGTGGCCTCCTTTCAAAAACTGATGACCGGGGTGACGGTTGAACAGTTGGTTCAATCAGGCAAGCTCAGTCTAAATACGCCCCTCAGCCGGTTTTTCCCGCAAATTCCGTTGGCTGACCAGGTGACGATCGATCGGATGATGAAGCACACGAGTGGCCTGGTGAATCAACCACGACCGTTAAAACGACCCTTACGCGGTGAACGAGCCCAACTACGGTACGCACTTACCGGGTGCCGGTCGACCGGGGACTTCACGTGGCACTATACCGACTTGGATTTTATCCTGTTGGCGGCGGTAATTCAGCAGACCACCCACCAGGCTTACCGAAGCTACCTGAGCCACCAGGTCCTTCAGCCAGCCGGGGTTCACGTTTGCTTTTATGACCAGGTTAAGCGGTCGGCGGTTACGCCAGCGGTTGGTGGTGACTGGGCGAACCTCTACCTGGCAATGTCACCCGAACTTGGCGCCGGGGATATTTTTTGTACGCCCCAGGACTACTGGCGTTTTTATAACCGGGTCCTACTCAACGACCCGGCCCTGCTGGATCGTTTCCTCACACATAAAGGGAAGCAGGGCGCTGAAACCTACTTTGGTGGCACGTACATCGAGCCGCCGTACTTACACGTAAATGGCTATTTAGCCGGGTATTCTTGTACCTTATACAGTAACTACCAGCAAAAACGGACGATAATGTTGTTTGCTAACAACCTTTCGTATGCCCAGTTACGGGCAATCAACAGTCAACTATACCATGCCTACTTCGGTGACTACCGGGAAGAACAGGCAACGATCAATGCAGATTAGCATTATAAAAGACGGCTGTAACATAAGTCCCTTATATAGTTGAAAATGCTGCAGCACAGTACACGAAGGGCCTTTAGTGTTCGGATTCTCCGAACGCTAAAGGCCCTTCGTGCTTTCGGGGGACAGGCTTACTTCGCTTCGAAAAGCGAACTAACAAGCTAGTTCTGTCTCATTCCCCTTTTGAATGCTTAACTATTCTTTTTTCGTAACCTGCAAGATGTCATCCTTAACCGTGACTTGGTCGTCGGCCTTAGCTAACATATCAAAGTTGAAGCTTTCGCTGTTTGTAACGGTAACAATTACCGTATCATCTAAGCCCGCTTTCTTAATCGTTGGGTCCCAGAATTCCATGAGTTCTTGGCCCTTGTCGATGTGCTGACCCTTGGTGAAGTAGGTAACGAAACCAGTACCGTGAAGCTTGACAGTGTCAATCCCGATGTGGATTAACAGCGCGATTCCGTTGTCGGAAACTAACCCAACCGCGTGCCGGGTTGAGAAGGTTGCCCGAACCGTACCAGCGAATGGTGCGTAAACCTTACCGTCTGATGGCTTGATGGCAAATCCTTGGCCCATCTTACCTTCAGCAAAGGCCGGATCACTAACGTCCTTTAGGTTGACTAACGTACCAGCAACTGGGGCTGGAATGTTGGTAACACCTGGTTGAGGTGCTGGTTCTTCAGCAACGGCTTGGTCGTCGCTGCCTTTTTCACCAAGGTGCTTACCCCAAGTTTGTTCCAACTTGGCCACGATCTTAGCGTGGGAGCTTTCATCCAACTTAACCTTGAGGGCGAAGATAATAATCCCAACAATGATCAGGGCAATTGGAATTAAGAACATGTAAATCTTGAAGACGCTAACGCCGTGTGCGGTAACCGTAGCGGCAGTAGCACCACCGGTCATCCCGGCAGCAACGGTAGCGGCACCAACAACACCGTTGGCAACGGCACCACCGAACTTATCAAGCAGTGGCCGAATTGACAGGGTCAACGATTCGTCACGGTGACCAAGCTTCAATTGACCATATTCAACAGAGTCGGTAATCGTCATCAGAACAACCAGGAAGATAATTGGTTGTGGGATGAAGAATAATTCGGCACCGAGCAGAACCAGTGCTAATGACTTGCCGGCAAAGGAGAAGATCAAGGCACCGATAACTTCAATGGTAGCAGCACCATAGAAGAGCTTGTGACGACCAACCTTACCTGAGAAGAGTGGGAAGGCGAAGACGGAGATAACCCCGACAACCGTGTTCAGACCACCCAGGATTGAGAAGGCCTTTGAGTTACCTAAAATGTAAGTGAAGTAGTAAAGTTCAAAACTGTTCAACAGGGTTTGACCAGTAGTGAAGAACAGGTAGGACATCGCAATTGCCAGCAATTGATCGTTCTTGATCAGGATGTGCAGGATATCCTTTAACTTAGTTTGTTCCTTGTTTTCACGAAGCAGTGACTTTTGTTCGTGGGTAAACATCCCCACACCGATCGCGGTGATTGCCGAAATAGCGGCAACGATGACGGCGAAGATGAACCAACCACGGTCATCACCGGTTCCACCGTTTTGGTTGATGGAGAAGAACAGAACCATTGGCATGATAACAAAACCGATGATCTGCCCACCGATGGTTGAACCAACCCGGGCGAAGGTAGCAATCTTGTCACGTTCGTGTGAATCGAATGACATGGCTGGAACCATGGACCAGAAACCAACATCATTGAAGGAATAGAAGACATCCATGATGATGTAAATAATGGCAAAGACAACCAGGTACATGACTGGGTTAGAAACGTTCAAACCACCTAGTGGTGTGAACAGTGCGGCCAGCAGTACGGCAGAAATAACACCACCGCCGACAACCCACGGCTTAAACTTTCCCCATTTGGTATTTGTCCGGTCGATGGCGTTACCAATTAGTGGGTCAACCAGTAATTCCACAATCCGTAGAATCATGATGATCATAGTGACGTAACCGACCATCCGGTTATCAAAGTGCTTGTCACTAGACGTGAATAGGTGACCAGTGACGTACATCATAAAGTAAGTAGAAAGTAATGCAAAGAAGGCATCATGCCCGAACGCCCCTAGCGAATATGCGAGGCGCGAGCGGACCTTATGTGGCTCTTGCTTATCCATTATTGACTCCCCTTTTCTACGTAATCTAAATAATTGCTTACGCCATTATGTTAAGCGCTTTCATTAAACTTGTCAACAACTTTTTAGTAAACTTTTACGATAAAAGCGGATTTTTATTGAGCATTTTACCGCTAAACGAGGGACAGTCATGGCTATTCGGCGTAGTGGGGAGGCGCTGTTTATTAATTAGTAAGCTGGTTGGTAAAGTTTTAACAATTAAGGGGAGCAGTGGCATCATGCTCAACGGTACAATGCAGTACACAAATGACCTCCAGCGCTCGGTAAAGCCGGACACTGGAGGTCATTTGTACTTGTGGGGGATCACGAACTAGCAAGCTAGTTCTGCCATGCTCCCTTTGTTTGCGTTAATGCAATTATTATTGTTCTTCGTACCAGCTGTAGTGGTAGTTACCTGGGCGGTCAACACGTTCGTACGTGTGGGCACCGAAGTAGTCACGTTGTGCTTGCAGCAGGTTAGCTGGAACAACTTCTGCACGGTAGGAGTCATAGTAGCTAATAGCAGCACTCAGCGCTGGAACTGGGATACCAGCCTTAACAGCCAGAGCAACAACGTCCCGGATAGCCTTTTGGTACTTCTTAGCGATGTCCTTGAAGTAGTCGTCAAGCAGCAGGTTCTTCAGGTCAGGGTTCTTGTCAAAGGCATCCGTGATGTTTTGCAGGAATTGTGCACGAATGATGCATCCAGCACGCCAAATTTGAGCTAATTCACCCATCTTCAGGTTCCAGTCATAACGTTCAGAGTCGATCCGCATTTGTTCGAATCCTTGGGCGTATGACATAACCTTACCGAAGTAAAGGGCTTCACGAACCTTTTCAACCATTTCCTTCTTGTCGTCAATGGAGAGTGATTCAGTAACTTCTGGCAGAACCTTGCTTGCGGCCACCCGTTCGTCCTTCATCATTGAGATGTAACGAGCGTAAACAGCTTCGGTGATTACGGATTGTGGAGCGCCACCTTCAAGGGCGGTTTCAGAACTCCACTTACCAGTACCCTTGTTGGCACCACGGTCAAGGATCATGTCAACGATTGGCTTGCTCTTGTCGTCACCCAGGTCATCCTTACGAGTAAGGATGTCGGCAGTGATGTCAACCAAGTAGCTTGACAATTCACCCTTGTTCCATTCAGCGAAGGTCTTGGCAATGTCGTCAACTGGCATCTTCAAAACGTTCCGCATGATGTTGTAACTTTCGTCAATTAATTCTTCGTCACCGTATTCGATCCCGTTGTGGACCATCTTTACGTAGTGACCTGCACCGTTAGGGCCGATGTAAGCAACACATGGCTTACCGTCTTCTTCAGCCTTAGCAGCGATCTTAGTCAGGATTGGGGCAACTAAGTCGTAAGCTTCCTTTTGGCCACCTGGCATCAGGGCAGGACCGTGGAGGGCACCAAGTTCACCACCGGAAACACCCATACCGATGAAGTTGATACCGGACTTGTCCAACTTAGCGTTCCGGGCCATCGTATCGTGGAAGTTAGTGTTCCCACCATCGATCAAAACGTCACCCTTGTCAAGCAGAGGGAGTAATTCATCGATAACGGCATCAGTTGGCTTACCAGCCTTAACCATCAACAGAATACGACGAGGCTTTTCAAGTGAAGCAACGAAGTCTTCAACCGTGTAGCTAGGAACCAGCTTCTTATCGCTGTGGTCCCGCATCATTTCGTCAGTACGGTTGCGGTGACGGTTGTAGACGCCAACCGTGAAACCACGACTTTCAATGTTCAATGCAAGGTTCTTACCCATAACAGCTAAACCGACAACACCGATTTGCGCTTTATTCTCTGACATTAAAGTCACTCTCCTCTAAAGAAAATACATGTAATAATTTTCACAATGTCCATTATAGCAAAAAAAATCTGGTGTGCAACCGATATCGCAAAACCAGTTGCAAAAGTTACGCTTGGGGGGCCACGAAAATACCCCATTAACGCCATGTTAAAAAGGCCGAGAGAAACTCTCCGCCTTTTTAATAATATATATTAGTGGTTCAAACGGTAAACCCACTTACGGCCGTCACGAGCTAAGAGTTCGTCAGAGGCAGCTGGGCCCATTGAACCTGGAGTGTAGTTAGGGAACTGTGGCTTTTCGATGTCCCACAGCTTCCGAATAACGTCAACAAACTTCCAAGCATAGGCAATTTCAGCCCATGATGCAAAGTTGGTGTGGTTACCTTCCAGTGCATCGTGGAAGAGACGTTCGTATGGTTCTGGTGATTCCTTCTTGTCAGTGTCGCTTTGTAAGTACTTCAGGTCAACTGGTTGCGTTGTGAAGCCTTGACCGGCGCGCTTGGCGTTTAACTGCATTGCAAAGCCAGACTTTGGTTCTACAAAGATCGTCAAGACGTTGGAGTTTAATGATTGGTCGCTCTCATTACGTGGATCCGCAAAGATATCGATCAGTGGCTTCTTGAAGACAACGTCGATCCGGGTGAACTTGTCAGCTAATTTCTTACCAGTCCGAACGTAGAATGGCACACCTGACCAGCGGTAGTTGTCAAACATCAGCTTGGCAGCAACGAAGGTTTCAGTACCGGATTCAGGGTCAACACCATCGGCGGACCGGTATGCTTCCGTGCCGTCACCGGCGTCGTATTGGCCACGAACAAAGTTAGCGGCTGCTTCGGATGGGGTGTAGACACGCAGGCTCCGTAATGCTTTAATCTTTTCAACCCGAACATCAGTATCGGTAAAGGAAACGGGTTGTTCCATTGCTAACTGGGCAACGATTTGCATAATGTGGTTTTGCACCATGTCACGTAAGGCACCAGAGTGGTCATAGTAACCAGCCCGCTCTTCGACACCCAACTTTTCACTCAGGGTAACCTGGATGTTGTCGATGTAACGGTTGTTCCACAGGGATTCAATGATGGTGTTACCAAAGCGCAGTGCTTGGATGTTTTGCACCATTTCCTTACCCAGGTAGTGGTCGATCCGGAAAATTTGGTTTTCATTGAAGGTTTCGGACAATTCGTCGTTCAACTTCTTAGCAGAGTCAAAGTCACGACCAAATGGCTTTTCGATAACGAGTCGGTTGAAACCATCGTCGGAAAGGAGGCCTTGCTTCTTTAAGTTCATGGCAATCGTACCAAAGAATTGTGGTGCCATTGACATGTAGAAGAGCCGGTTGCCTTCAGTACCGAATTGCTTGTCTAATTCTTCGATCCGCTTCTTTAAGATCGTGTAGTGTTCCGGCTTAGTAACATCGTGTGACTTGTAGAAAAAGTGCTTGGAGAAGTCTTGGGCTTCACCCGTGCGCGTTTCTTCAACATCCTTAATTGATTGCCGAACCACTTCTTGGAATTCTTCATCACTGTATTCGTGACGAGAAGTACCGAGCAGTGCGAAATGATCTTGTAAGTAACCCTTTTGGTAGAGCTTGAACAAGGCGGTGTACAGCTTCCGCTTTGCAAGGTCACCAGTAGCACCGAATAATGTAATAACAGCTTTATTTTCTGTAGCCAAAATGTTCACTCCTTCTGAAATCACAGAAATTAATTCACCGTTCCAATTATATACTCTCCAACGGCAGTCTGCACTATGAAAGGAACCGTTTTCTTTAGCGACCCCAAATGGCCCACCAGGGGTAAAGGGCTTTGTAGACGGGCTAGATAACCAAAACTGATAAAATGGTCTAGATCAAAAGTTTTTCGCAAAGGGTTACACACTGACCTGCTTAGTAGACACAAAACGACATCTTGCATATATGCCAAAAATGGTATATAAATAATATATCAAAAATGATATATAGGAGGAGTAAAATGAATTACTGGCTATTATTTATAACCTTTACTGCTGTTAACTTGGATTTCTTTCTTATTATGCTGTTTTTACTGCAGCGTTACCGGGTACACGAGGTGGCCCTTGGCTATACCCTGGGCGTTGCTTTACTGGTGACCGTAAGCTTCTTTACTGGTCGGGCGTTGGCCTTGTTTTTGCCAGAGTGGTTATTAGGGCTTTTGGGGATTTTGCCGATTTACATGGCCATTCGTGATAATGACGAGGCAGTAACGACAAATGGCCAGCAGTCACCGGTGTTGGCGACTTTAGTAACGTATCTAGCGGTGTGTAGTGGTTGTAACCTGTCGATCTTTTTACCGGTACTCGCTGACCTCTCCTACCGGGCCTTTATCTTAGCGTTGCTGTTTGTTGTAGCCCTGGCGGTGGTCGCAGTGGGGCTAGTTAAGGGGATTGGCGAGCTGCCCATCATTAAGCGGGTGCTTGAGAAGTATAGTGAGTTGCTGATGAAGGTCATTTACGTGGGTATTGGCCTATACATCTTTTATGACAGTGGCTTAGTTCACCACTTGCTGGCTTTGCTATAATATAGAAAAAGCAAAGAAGGAAGTGGATGTGGGTGACCTCCGTGCATGATTTAATTGGTGAAGCCGCTAAAATTTATAAGGTATTGAGTAATAGTAGTCGGATTGAAATCCTGTATTTTTTACGGCACTGTGACAAGGAAGTGCCGGTTTCAACAATTGTTGACCACCTGCAAATGTCACAGCCCGTTGTTTCTAAGCAATTGGGGATTTTATACCGTTACCAGCTAGTTTGCCGCCGGCGTGAGGGGACCAAGGTTTATTACCTATTAGATGACCCCCACGTAGTTGAGATGATTGACGACATGCTAAACCACGTCAAGCACGAGATTAAGGGTGAACCTCACCCACGGAATCTATATCAATAAGGCAGATTATGCTGGCCGACGAGCAGTGCAATACGCAAAGCGGTCTTCAGCGTTCATTTTTTGAGCGCTGAAGACCGCTTTATGTTCTGCATATCCAATGTGAAAATTATTAAATGTACTGGTGGCGTTCAGCCAACATACCAAAGACGGTGAAGAGGAATGCTGCAACAAAAATGACAACCACGCTGGCCGCCCAGTTATGGGTCTGGGCGTTAAGGTTACCAACGATGACTGGTCCTAATGCGGCAATCAAGTAACCAATTGACTGGACCATTCCGGAAAGGTTCCGGGTATCCGCCGCACTCTTGGTCTTTAGTCCGAACAAGGTCATTGCTAATACGAAGGTTGTTGTGGAGCCGGCACCGAGGAGCAGTGCCACTACACAGAAGTAAGCAAACGAGTTGACCGAGAAGAACATCATCACCGCCCCCAACATGGAGGCGATCCCGGCTGCTAACATAATTGGCTGCCGGTTGGTCATCTTTGCCGCCAAGACGGGGACCGCAAAGGCAAACGGTAGGGCAAAGAGCTGGAGCAAGCCGGCGATCATGCTGGCCTGGTCGCCACTAAGACCAGCTGTCTTTGCGATGGTCGGTAACCACGCAACTACGCTGTAGAAGACGAAACACTGGAAACCGAAGAAAAGTAGTAGCCACCAGGCGTTACGTTTCTTCCACATGTTGGTTCCGGCAGTAGCTTCGTCGCCAGCCCCGGCGCGTTCGTTGTACTTAAGGTTTGGCAGCCAGACAACTGCGGTAATTAGGGCAATTGCGCTAATGATAATAACGGCCGTCTGCCAGCTACTGTGGTGGGCGATTGGGGTAATCGCGTAGGCCCCGATTGCGGCAAACAGGGTCATGGCCGTGTTGTACATCCCCGTTACGCTGCCCATCCGGTCAGGAAACTTATCAGTTACGATCGCCGGCAGGAGAACGTTAATACAGGTAATTGCCATCCCGACCATTACCGTCCCTACCATTAACAGTGAATAGTTGATGATTCGCAAGTAGGAACCGATAAACATTAGGACCATTGCAACCGTCAGAGTTAACTCGTTTCCAATTCGCTGCGCGGTCATGGAAACCACGGAGGAAAGGAGCCCGAAGCAAAGCAGGGGGATAGTCGTCAAAATCCCTAAGCTAGTGGTCGGCACCTTGAAGGTCTGGGCAATTTCGGCGACCACCGACGGGATAGAAGTGATGGGCATCCGCATGCAGACCCCAAGGAGGAGCAGGCCGACAATCAATAATGGGCTATGTTTTTTTACTTTTTCCACAAGATTCGTCCTTTCGTAATAAGTGTTTAGCCAAATTATTATATCACACTAAAACGTTTTACTTAAAGCGATAACGCCAAACAACTTACTGAACAGATTTGACGGCAGAGTCTGGGAACCATATAATCAAGAGCGAAGATTTATACGGAGGACAAATATGACGGCAAAAATATACCCGTACTTAACTTTTAAAAATGCTAAGGAAGCAATGGACTATTACGTCCAAAACTTTGGTGCGGAAATCACATACCACCAGCCACTAAATAAGGAGCAGGCCGAAAATATTGGTTTGGCTACGGATGACTTAGCACAAACGACCTTGTACGGTGAGTTTTCAGTTGCGGGTCAAAAAATTATTTGTGCCGATGCGACAATGGGGACGCCACAAAGCTCGACGTTAATTTCCATCATGCTAAGCTTTGGTGACGAAAAGGAGCGGGCACGCCAATTTTTTAAACGACTCGCCGACGCTGACGAACAGCGGGTCACCGTTCCCTTTGGTGATTGGGTTCTTGGTAACATGATGGGGCAGGTCGTTGACCGTTATGGTTTGACCTGGATCATCTGCACGGGTGATACCAGCACGACGGAATAACAGGGATCGTTGAAATTGATAGTACATAAAGGGCCTCCAGCGTCTGGATTTTCCGCTGGAGGCCCTCTATGCTTGTTAAACCCAATGGGGGCTTATTATTCACCCGCTACCTTAGCCCAATTTTGTGCCAGGACGTTATAGATCCGCTCGACATCCGCTGAGGTTCCCCGGAGCTCGTAGTTGTCGAGGAAGGGGGCATCAAAAATGTGGGCGTACTTGCGGGCGGTTAGACAGTATTGCTCGTTGAAATTACGGTTACCGGAACCGACAACCCCAATACAGAACTTGGCATTATCGCCATCTTCAATGTATTCTCCCAAGGCATTAGTCATGATTTCAGTGTAGCCGCTGTCGATCCCGTTCCCACCAGTGAGGTAGGTCGGCACGAAAACGAAGAAGGGGGCCGATTCATGTGCCGGGGTATCCTGGGGACCAATTTCCTTTAAGTTTATTAAAGGGTTGGTAGGGTTAAGAATATTTTGTTGCTTTGCAAATTCTTGCATTTGGTGAAGAAATGCCCGGGTATTCCCCTCAATTGAAATATATAGGATGTTCATTGTTGTCATTAGTAATACTCCCTTTATTAATTTGACGGATCAATTTAGTCAGTAATTAAGCATGTTTAATTATACGCTAAAATGAATTCAAATAGTAATATTTAATCCGCTTTTAATAAGCCTAGAGCAGTGAGATTGTAAAATAATTGCTACCGGGTGATTAATCGCTTATAAAAATGCTAGAATTGTAGTTAAAGCACAGAGGGGGATCTATCGTGAGTAGTGTGGTATTAAGTAACTTAACCTTTGAAGCAAAGTCAGGGGACCAATTGGAAGAAGTGTCACTCGGCTTGATGTCACCAAAAATGGTGGCAATTTGTAGTGATAATGCCGGGACGGTCTTAGCACTGGAACAGCTATTAATGGACCAGGGCAAGATTATTGAAGGTTCTGCGCAGATCAATGGTGAAGATATCACCAAGTACAAGCGGCACCCAGAGCGGGTGGTTGCTTCCTTTGACCAAACCGTGCTAAAGGGAAAGACGGTTGAAAAGGCGATTGCCCGGGCGCTTAAGCATGTTAAAGGAGCCTTAGATGTTACCCAAACCCTGCAGATGCTGTTACCGCTCGGAATCAAGTATGACGAGAAGGTTGCGACCTTAAGCGCAGCTCAACAGCAGGAATTGCGGATCATTATTCTCCTTGCACTGCGGCGGCCAGTGGTCTTTTTGAGTGACGGCTTGGACCAACTCAGCGAAGAGTCCCGGCAGACAATTGGTAACTTGGTGAAGGACTATGCCAAGAAGACTAATTCAGTAGTAATTTTTACCAGTAGCGATGTTTCAACGATGATGCGATTTGCCGATACCATCTACTACTTCAGTAGTGACCGCTTAACTTCCGCCCGGGACCTGGGGATGAATGATGGTGTTGATTGTACCGTCACGGTTACGGGGACCGGACTCCCAATTGACGTGGCCATTAAGCTCGGTGCCCACATGTTAGGCGAAGCCCAGAACCAGACCCGCTTTTTGTATACCGGTAACATTCAGGCACTACTGCCGTTATTGGAGCAAAGTACGATCACGGATGTCCGGATTGAAGATTCCTCGGTTGAAGATGAACTAATGGCCTACTAGTGTGAAGGGGTGGTTGAATGGGAAGAACCGTAATTGTTAGTCGGCGCCACGACGACCTTAGCCAACTCATTATGAAGAAGATGTATGATGCCGTTACCCGGGGAAACTTTAAGTTGACCTTTCAGCGGGGCGACGAATTGTGCTGGCTACCTCAGGTGGGGGACCCGGTCGATGATGAAGTCCAAATGCTAGCGACGGTGCTGGACCAGTCCGTTTTTCTCCCCCGCAAAATTGTGATGCTTTCGATGGCGGGGACCGCTGATGAAGTTGACGGTGACCAGCTGCGCAAGTGGTACGGAAGCAGGGCCCAAGAGGAGCTCTGGGCCCACCAATACGCCATTAAGATGATTGATGAGTTCGAACTTCCCTACACGATTCTCCGGACACCACCACTAGTTGCCCATTCTGCCCCGGCTGTCTTAACTGATGAGGGGCAACCATTAGTGGGAACCGGTGTAAGTGCCGCTGAACTAGCGGGAGTTATTGAACGGGTCCTGTTAACGGACCAGTATAATGGCAAATCACTAGGTATAACGGCAAGTGAAGTGGGGGTGCAACAAGATGACCAAGACTAATCAATATACGTTGTGGAAAGAGCAGTTAGCACAGGTCCGCTTCCCGTTTTGGAAGGAGCTCCCGACTCTAGAACTATATATTGACCAGGTCGTTGCCATTGTGAATGAGCAATTAAAGGGGGTCGGTGTGGAACCACTGACCAAGTCAATGGTGAATAACTACGTTAAGAAGAAGGTTATCCAGGCACCGGTCAAAAAGAAGTATGCGGTTAACCAGCTGGTTGACCTACTATTGATCGGTTTTTTCAAGTCCAGTTTTTCAATTGATGAGATTCGGGCCGGAATTGCTCAAGTAACGGTAAGTGTCTACCCACAGCAGGCGTATGATCAATTTGTGACCCTCTTAAATGCCAAACTAGCGGGGAAAGCGCCGGTAACGAGTGGTGCATATCCACAAAACGATGAGTTAGAGTCCATGGCAGTCGATACTGTGTTGAACCGGTTAAAGGCGAGTTACTTGCTCCGGACGATGCGCCAACAGCAAGCCCCGTCAGGAGTCGTTAAGAAATGATAATAGAAAATTTGTGAGCTGATAAAATTCACGAAGAGGCCTTCAGCGTTCGTTTTTTCTGAACGTTGAAGGCCTCGTTCATATGTGGTCGCTTTTATTTTAAATTAGTGGTCGGTTGGGGATGTTCCCGGCGGCCGACGTCCGTGGCGACAATTCGATAGATTGCGGCAAACAAGGGGACCGTCAGCATCATCCCTAAGATACCGGAAAGGCTCCCGCCAACGATGACAGCTGCAAATACCCAGACACTTGGTAAGCCGATACTCTTACCGACCACGAGTGGGTAGGTAACCCGGTTGTCAAACTGTTGGAGGATAACGATAAAAATTAAGAAGACTAGGGACTGCATTGGTGAGACCGCAAAGATAAGGATGACACCAATGCTGGCCCCCAAGATGGCCCCGACGATTGGGATTAAGGCACCGATGGCGGTGACTACGCCAATCATCGTTGCGTAAGGCATCCGCATGATGGTCATTCCGATAAAGCAGGCAATACCAAGAATTGCAGCGTCCTTGCACTGCCCAGCGATGTAGTTACTGTAACAATCATCAAAGGTCCGGATGGCGTACATTAACGGCAGCTTAACCCTGCTGAGGTAAGTGTTGATCAGGCGGGTAAACTGCCGGGCCAGCATCTCCTTATAGATCAGCAAATAGATCGAAAAGAAGAAGGCCACGATGGCGGTTGCCGTGCCCGAAACTACGGAAGAAGCCGTTGAGACCAAGGCCTTAAAGGTGCCCCCAAAGCCATAGGAGAGGTACTTCTCAGCCTTGGCCCAGCTAAGGTGGCGTGGGTCGAGGTGCTTAAGAGCTTCTTGAATGTTACTGTTGTGCTCAAAAGTCGCAATGAAGCGGGTGATGACCTTACTGTGGTTGTTAATCAAAAGTTGAATACAACTGATTAATTCGGGGATCACTAACCGGACGACGATCGCTAGGATTAAGAAGATCGTTAGGTAGGAGAGGACGATCCCCCACAGCCGTTTAAACTTTGCGGCCCGCTTACTTTTAAAGAGGTGTTGGTAAAGGGTCTCGTACTGGCGTAAGAGCAAGTTAACGATGTAGGCAATGACGGCACCAATCAATAAGGGGGTAAGAGCCGCAAAGAAAGTGCCACACCAGTGGGTAAAGTGGGGCCAGAAGGTAATCGCTAAGTAGAGGAAAAACAATGCCAGGGCTAAAGAAACGTGCTGCTTATTAATATGAAGCTTCAATGGTTAGACCTCCTTGCCGACCAGCTGCCGAGCTATCTGATTCAAATACCGGTGACTGGCTAATTGCTCAGCACAGTTAGTTTGATCATGGAGGTTAATCTCATAAATGCTGGAAGCAGCAGGGTTGAGTAAGGGTAACACCCCTGCCCAGTTGATCTTTCCGGTACCCAGGGTAAGGCTGTCGTGGGTTTGCCCCAGTGAATCGACCAGGTGGTAGTGGACAACGGCTGGGGCGAGGTGGCGTAGTGATGCCAAGAGCCCCTGATTATCGCCGTGTAGTTCGATAAAGCAGTGTGAAGTGTCGAAGGCCAGTCGGTAGTGGTGGGCGAGAATTTCATTTTCTTGGTCGGGGTGACCGTACGCAAAAACTGGTGCAATCGAGTTTTCAAACATGATGTGGTCACGCCCGGCACGGGTAAAACGATCCAGGCGGTGATAGACCGCTTGGCGGGCATCCGCAATGGTGGGGTAGAGGTCGACCATGTGTTGGACTTCCGCACCAGAATAACCACCGTGAACCAATACCTGGACGTTTAAGTCTTCACCCAGGCGAATTAACTGCTCGGTGGTTTGCTCGATGAAGCGGTAAAGGTCCGGGTAATACCGTTCGGGGGCAACAACTTCAGAGTGGTGTTCGTGAAACTTCATCGGGTGGTGGAGAACTATATGGTGGATCCCGGCCGCTTGGACGTACTGAATTGCGTCAGCAAGCTGGCGGTAGCCATCCGGGGTAAAGTCACCCATATCCGTGAAGAATTCGTAGACGGTGGGGTGGTGTTTAAGCCGGTCATCGATTTGGATACGGGAACTACTCCCCTTAAGGCCAAGTTGCGGTTGAAACATGTTAAGACTTCCCTTTTGCAATTATTACTTATATCATAGCAGATTTTGGGGATGTTAAATTGACCATGAAAAAACGCCCCTTACAACCAGTAGTGGCCAAAGGAGCGTTAAGGCTTTTAGCTTATAAGTTTTCATCCATCTTAAAGGTCAGCTTGGACAATTCAAGACCGCTCATCACTAATTCCGCCATGAGCTTCTTCGTCCGTTTAGCAAGTTCAGCAACCATCTGGTGGCTTTCCGTGCTGAGGAACGTACTTACTTCCGCCTCATCCTTGTCGGCGACTTGCGCGGCAACTTCGTTAACCCAACGGTATAGGTATTCCCGGGCGTCCTTTAGGTAGTCGAGGTCGTCTTGAGCAAATTCCGCATGGTGGGATTCGACTAGCATTGAAAGTGTCCGGTACATCCAGTAGGCACTCTTAAGGTTCATGTCGAGCTTCATCGGTGTTTCCCGGTAGCTTTCGTCGATGTCGTGAGCCTGGGCAAAGAACGGAACGTATGGTGTGAAGGTTGGAATGCCAAAACTCATCCACATGATTGCGGCAGCCTTTTCAGGTAAGTCATTACGAACCTGAAGCACATGTGAATTTTGGGTCCGGTTTAGTGAAATTGGCCGGAAAAGGTGCTTTTCTTCTTCGGTCCCTTTGCCTAGTGGATCGTAAACAGTTCCTTGGTAGTGACTGCTTAAGACTGATTCTACATCTTCTAAGGACAACTTACGGTCGGTCCGCATAATGAAGGGAAGGTCAAAGTCAAGCGGGTTCATGTCAACATCAGGACTGAGGACCTTGTGGCCATACCACTGACGCGGTGTGTTGTAGTGCTGGTCAAAAACGTTTGCCGTACCGAAGATGTGCCGGAAGTTCCAGCCGTGCCGATCCGGGTTAAGGTGGTTCTTTTCAACGAACTCTTGAATCCCTTCGGACCACATAAAGTTATCAGAATCACTGAAGTCAACCTGTTGGATGGCAATCCGGTTACCGGTTACCGCGTAGGCATCATCGGGAATTCGTTGAGCAACCCAGTGGTGCCCAGTAACGATTTCCATGTACCAAATGTCGTCCTTATCGGAGAAGATCACACCGTTGCCTTCTGCGGAACCGTACTTCTTAACCAGGTTACCTAAAAAGGCCACCCCGTCGCGGGCACTGTTGATGAATGGCAGGGTTGTTGCCACGATTAAGTCTTCATTAATTCCAGATTCTGTATTGAGGGGATCGCAAGCCAGGACACGTTCGTTGGCGTAAACACTTTCTGTGGCGCTCATGCCGACGTTCATTGAGTTAAAGCCACTTTCATCAAAGACCCCTTCGTGTTGGTAATCAACATTTGGAACCCCCTGGTAGGCATAGCCATCCGCGGGCCGCTCGACGACACACTTGTTAAGGTATGACTTTACCTGGTTGGGGTGGTCATGGTAGGCCGGGTAAACGACGACCCGCATTGGGCAGAGTGGCTTAGGGGTGTCGTCATTCCGGGCCGCCATCGTTGACCCATCAATTGTTGCATTTTTACCAACTAGTACCGTGGTACAGGCGGACAAACGTTTTTTCATTAATTTTTCGAACCTTTCTACAAAAAAACTGGGATTAGGCAGTTGCCAATCCCGTGTGACATAATATTAGTTTACGCGCTCACTTTGGACCGGTCAATTAATGCGGCTCAATTACCCCGGGTAATTTGCCTGCTGGAGGTCAGCAAATTGGGCGTGGACTAGTTTGGCGAGGTCGTCGGCATTGAGCCGGACTGACCGGCCAATCTTACCAGCAGAAACGTAAATCTCACCCTGCTCTTTGGCAGCTTGGTCGATGAAGATCGGGTACTGGTACTTTTCGTAGATTCCTACCGGGGTGTTGGCACCGTGGACGTAGCCGGTCGTCTTAAGAAGGTTCTTTAAAGGAACCATGGTAACCTTCTTATTACCAGAAACCTTGGCGAGTTTCTTTTCATCAAGGTGGGTATCAACGGGAAGCACCCCGACTAGTGGCCCGGTCACGTTCCCGGTGAGGACCAGCGTCTTGTAGATGACGTGGTCGTCTACGCCGGTGTGGTCGACGCTCATGGTGCGAACATCACCATCTTGGTGGGTCGGAAATTCAGCTTGTTGGTACGCAACCTTATTCTTATCAAGGATTTGCTCAACCTGGGTCTTCTTTAACTTGCTTTTTTTGTTCTTTTTACTCATAATAAAACTTCCTTTGTGTACTGGAACGGACCAATTTTTTAGTAAAAGGCCCCAATTTGAAATAGGTCTGTTATACTAGTACTAGAATTTAAGTATGTAGAAAATAAGTCTGAGGAGCTAACGAGATGGCAGATTTAGTATATCGCTCCGTTATGCGTGATATAAAACACAAGATTTTACAAAACCAATATGCCGGGATGCGCTTGCCGGACGAGCGCAGCCTGAGCGAGACCTACGGAGTGAGCCGCAGTTCAATCAAACGGGCACTCGGTATCTTAGCCCAACAGGGGATTATCTTCAAGAAGCGGGGGTCCGGGACCTTCATTAACCCGCTATACCTGAAAAACCAGTCCCTCTTTCACTATGAGGGTAGCAACCTGGGAATCACCGATAGTTTTCAAGTCGATGGTAAGAAGCAAGGTATTTCACTGCTTGACTACCAGGTGGTACCGGCTAGTGCTGACATCCAAGAAGAACTCTTCCTTAATGATAATGATTTTGTGTATCAAATCAAACGGTTGCGACTAATTGATGACCAACCGTTTATGATTGAGACGGGCTTTATCCCGATTAAGATTGTCCCGACCCTGTCGCCGGCGGTAGTTAATAGTTCGATCTTTAACTACCTAGAAGACAGCATGGGCAAACGGGTCACCAAATCATTCACCACCATCAGCGTGTCACCTTCAATCAAGGATGACCAGGACCTGCTTAAGCTGACCCCCACGGAACCAGTGGGGGTAATGGATGGGGTCTTCTTCCTTGACGATGGCACCCCATTTGAAGTTTCCAACATGCGGATTCACTACAAGTACATGCGCTACAGTACCTTTATCAACCTTGACCAGGAAGGTTAAAAAAACGGCTTCAAACGCTCGGCTTCACTAGCCGGGGTTTGAAACCGTTTTTTTGTTATCAGCTAGCCATTGGGCAAACGGGTCACCGCGCAGTGGCGTTTGATACTGCTCCAGATAATGTGGGCGCAGTAGGAAAAGGCAAAGGAAATTGTGATGGTCAATAAAACGAGCAGTGGGAACCCGACGATCAACGGCAAGCGGGGTAGTAACCGCCAGCACCAGTAAAGCCAAAAAACGTGTCCCAGGTATGAGCGGTGGGCGTACAGGGCAATCCAATGGATGATGGGGAGCCACTGGTTTTGCGTTTGCCGGAAATGAAGGAGCAAGGTTGCTACCAGGCCAATCGTGCTGAGGTTATAAAAGATCATTGATGGTAAGTAATACGGTGCGTTGGTGAGGTAAACGGGGTAGCCATAGCTAAAGAAGTTAATGGTAACGATATACAAGAGGAGCAGCCAAACGATTAGCTGACATAACCAGTGGCGCAATAGCCAGGAACTGACCCGCCGGTAGTTAGTCCAAAAGAGGGTGCCACTGACTCCAAAAATCAAGAAGCTTGGCAAGACCCGGTCGAGCAGGTACCAGTGCTGGGCCTGGGGGCCGTGAAAAACTTGCATTTCGTACGTAAGGTGCCAGCCAAGTTCAAATAAGAGAATCAAGAGGAAGGTGGCAATGCTCAAGCGGGGACGACCGGCCACTGTGCGAGCGAGCCACCAGAACAGGGGCATAATAATGATAAATTGTAACATCATGACGTTGTACCAGAGGTGGGGAGCGGCGTTGCCGTTAATAAATTGCCAAATAAAGCTGGCCCAGTCATGGTAGTGACCGTGCTGTTGCAACTGGGGCAAGCCAATTAAGTAGATGCCTGTCCATAAAATTGAGGGGATGAAGAGGAAATGCCAGCGGTTCCTCATAAAGGCCGGATAGTCGCGAAGTCGTGCGGCGGGGTGAGTCCGCACCGTGGAAAAAAGGATCCCAAAAATAAAGGCGGGGGCGCTGAACTTAATTACTTCATAGATCCCACCGAGGAAAAACTGCTGCCCAACCTGGGGACTACTGCCCATTAACCAGCTAATAACCGATTGGGTCATCACGGTCGTCACCGCCATTACCTTTTCAAAATCACCGACGTCGGCCTGGTTAAGACTATTTAATTGTGCCAAATTTCGCCACCACCTGATATTACAAATATTACATTTTTAAGTATACACCTGGCGGGGTAGCTTGGTTTAAACCATTGATATCATGCGCTTTAGCGGTAATTTCGATGATAGGGGGGACCTAGTGAACAGCCGGTAAAGTTTAAGATTTTATAATTGGACCGTATCAATTTTCAAAAAGGTTGACTTTAAACAAAAACAGTTTATCATAATACTTGTAAATTGAATGATTTACGTTAGTTGTTTCAAGCACGAACGTATTTATTTATTCAGAAGGAGTGTTTATTAGAATGGCAGTAGATTACGATTCCAAGCAATACTTGGAAAGTGTTGACGCTTACTGGCGTGCAGCCAACTACCTTTCAGTTGGTACTTTGTTCTTAATGAACGACCCATTATTACGTCAACCATTACAAGCAAAAGACGTTAAGCCTAAGCCAATTGGTCACTGGGGTACGATTGTTCCTCAAAACTTCATTTACGCCCACTTGAACCGGGTAATCAAGAAGTACGACCTTGACATGTTCTACATCGAAGGTTCCGGTCACGGTGGCCAAGTTATGGTTAACAACTCATACTTGGACGGTTCATACACCGAAATTTACCCAGAATACACCCAAGACGAAAAGGGAATGGCTAAGTTATTCAAGCACTTCTCATTCCCTGGTGGTACTGCATCACACGCCGCACCTGAAACGCCAGGTTCAATCCACGAAGGTGGGGAACTTGGTTACTCACTTTCCCACGGTGTTGGTGCAATCTTAGATAACCCAGACGTTATCGCCGCTGTTGAAATTGGTGATGGTGAAGCTGAAACTGGTCCATTGATGGCATCATGGTTCTCAGACAAGTTCATCAACCCAATCAAGGATGGTGCGGTATTACCAATCATCCAAATCAACGGTTTCAAGATTTCTAACCCAACTATCCTTTCCCGGATGAGCGACGAAGAACTGACTAAGTACTTCGAAGGTATGGGTTGGGAACCACACTTTGTTTCTGCATACAAGGAAGCTGACCGTGATGGTGAATTCAACGGTTACAAGGACCACATGCAGGTTCACGAAGAAATGGCTAAGACTCTTGACGAAGTTGTTGAAAAGATCAAGGCTATTCAAAAGCACGCTCGTGAAAACAACGATGACTCACTGCCAACTTGGCCAATGATCATCTTACGGGCACCTAAGGGTTGGACTGGTCCAAAGAAGGATCTTGAAGGTAACCCAATCGAAAACTCATTCCGTGCTCACCAAATTCCTATTCCGGTATCACAAGATGATATGGAACACAAGGACATGCTGGTTGACTGGATGAAGTCATACAAGCCTGAAGAATTGTTCGATGAAAATGGTCACCCAGTTGACTTAGTTGAACAAAACACTCCAGATGGCAACAAGCGGATGGCTATGAACCCAATCACTAACGGTGGTATCGATCCAAAGCCATTAGTATTGCCTAACTACCGTGACTTCGCCGTTGACGTTCAAACACCAGGTTCTGTTGTAAAGCAAGACATGCTTGAATGGGGTAAGTACCTCAGCAAGATGGCTGAATTGAACCCAGATACTTTCCGCGGCTTCGGTCCTGACGAATCTAAGTCCAACCGTCTGTACGCATTCCTTGACAACGACAAGCGTCAATGGATGGAAGATATCCACGAACCAAACGATGAAAACCTTTCTCACGAAGGTCGGATGATTGATTCTCAACTTTCCGAACACCAAGCAGAAGGTTTCCTCGAAGGTTACACGCTGACTGGTCGTCACGGTTTCTTCGCTACTTACGAATCATTCGGTCGTGTTGTTGACTCCATGCTGACTCAACACATGAAGTGGTTACGTAAGGCGAAGGATCTCTACTGGCGTAAGCAATACCCAGCATTGAACTTCGTTGATACTTCAACTGTCTTCCAACAAGACCACAACGGTTACACTCACCAAGATCCAGGTCTGTTGACTCACATGTTCGAAAAGGAACGTCCAGACCTTGTTAAGGAATACCTGCCAGCAGATACTAACTCCCTGATGGCCGTATCCAACAAGGCATTCAACGACCAAGAATGCATCAACATCTTCGTAACTTCCAAGCACCCACGTGCACAATGGTTCTCCATTGACGAAGCTACTGAACTGGTTGACAACGGTCTTGGCTACATTGACTGGGCTTCTACTGACCAAGGTAGCGAACCAGACGTTGTCTTTGCTTCAGCTGGTACTGAACCTACTGAAGAAGCTCTTGCCGCAATCGACATTCTGCACGATAACTTCCCAGAATTGAAGATTCGTTTCATCAACATTATTGAAATCATGAAGCTGATGAAGCAAGACAAGAACCCTGAAGGTCTATCAGACGCAGAATTCAATCAATTCTTCACTACTGACAAGCCAGTTATCTTCGCATGGCACGGATTCCGTGACATGATCCAAGCTCTGTTCTTCGAACGTGCTAACCACAACCTTCACGTACACTCATACGAAGAAAATGGTGATATCACCACTCCATTCGACATGCGTGTCTTGAACGAACTGGACCGGTTCCACTTGGCTAAGGACGCTATCCAAAACGTACCTGGCTACGAACAAAAGGCTGCTGCATTTGTTGCCAAGATGGACAACATGATCAACAAGCACAACCACTACATCCGTTCAGAAGGTAAGGACTTACCAGAAGTTACTAACTGGACTTGGAAGGGTCTTAAGTAATCACCTGCTGATTGCTAATTAAACACTTAACAAATAAAAAAGGAGCTGGGAATTATCCCAGCTCCTTTTTTATTTTAAAAGATGGAAACTGTAGCTGGCTGGGGTAAAGGTGAAGCTATAACAGACTTATGTCCCGTCTTCCCTTCTGTCTGCCGCCCTTTTCCGGTATAATTTATACGTTTGGAATGAGGAGGAGAAGTGATGAAAACACCGCAGATTAGTATTAAAACGTACCTCGTAACTGGTTCGCTGATCTTTGGGATGCTTTTTGGGGCGGGTAACCTGGTCTTCCCAGTCCACCTGGGTCAGCTTGCCGGTAACCACTGGGCCGCGGCCGCAGGTGGTTTTATCTTTTCCGGGGTCTTATTACCCTTATTGGCATTAGTCGCCCTTAGCATCACCAGGGCCCGGGGGTTGTTTGAACTCGCGCAACCGGTTAGTGGCTGGTTTGCCTTGCTCTTTTTAGTGTTGGTTCACGCCACGATTGGACCCCTCTGTGCTACCCCGCGAACCGCAACCGTACCGTATGCGATTGGGGTTGCGCCGTACTTATCGGCCGCCAGGCAACCACTAGGCTTGGCACTTTATACCGGGGCCTTTTTCCTCCTGGTGTACTTTTTGGCCCGCAAGGAAGGAAAGGTAACCGAAATCATCGGCAAGGTCTTAAACCCAGCCTTCTTACTAATGTTACTGGTAATTTTCTTGCTAGCGTTCATTCGACCGATGGGAAAACTGAGCCAGCCGGCACCGACGTCGGCCTATCTACACCAGTCGTTTACCAACGGCTTTTTGCAGGGGTATAACACAATGGATGCCCTCGCAATGCTGATCTTTGGGGTGACCATTATTGCCGCCGTCCGGCAAATGGGCTTTACTAAAAAACAAGTTCCGCTGGCAACGGCTGGTGGTGGGGTTGTTGGAATCGTCGGGGTGGGGGTCCTTTACTTGGGGCTGATCTACCTGGGAACTACCAGCCGCCACCACTTCGCAATTGCGACCAACGGCGGGACCACATTAAACCAGGTCGCCCACTACTACCTAGGTACCTTTGGGAACGCCCTGTTGCTTACCCTGGCGACGGTGACTTGCCTGACCACCGCAATGGGGCTGGTGATTGCCTTTTCCCAGGACTTTCACCAGCGTTTCCCGAAGGTCTCCTATAAGACCTTTCTCCGACTAAATTGTCTGCTGTCATTTCTAATTGCCAACCTCGGCCTGGATCAGATCGTGGCCTGGTCAACCCCAGTCTTGATGTTCTTGTACCCCTTGGCAATTGCCCTGATAATCTTGGGAATCTTGTCGCCACTATTTAAAAATAACTCGGTGGTTTACCGCTGGACGCTTGGACTCACCGTGATTCCGGCCGTATTTGATATGGTTAGCGCCCTGCCGGCAGTCCTTCGTAATATGCCCCTGAACCAGGGACTCATCAAGTGGGCTCAGGACTACCTACCACTGTTCACTAGTGGATTTGCCTGGCTACCCTTTGCCCTGGCTGGTCTGGTCATCGGCCTGGTGGTATGGTGTGGTCAGCGGTATTATATTAATAAGTAAGTTAAATGGGGAGTGATCAGATGCAAAATCACTATCTAAGCATTGATATTGGTGGCACCGCAATCAAGAGTGCGCAAATTGATCATTCTGGAAACATCATTAAGAATTATCAAGTGCCGACTCCACATACCAGGGGGGCGTTCCTTGGTCAGCTTGGTCAGATCATTAGTGCTAACCATGGCGTCCGCGCAATCTGTGTGAGTGTTCCGGGGATCGTCAACTCCCGGACCGGGATTGTTCAATTTACCGGCGCGTTGGGTTTCATGGGGGACTTCTCCTTTGGCAGCTACCTCCAACAGCTGGTTGGCTTACCGGTATTCGTTGGCAATGACGCCAATTGTGCGACCCTTGCTGAAATGTGGTTGGGTAACCTCGTTGGCGTCCAGAATGGCGCGGTGATTATGCTGGGAACCTCGGTCGGGGGTGGTCTGGTGATTAACGGCCAGTTATTTGCCGGCCCCCATTTTCGGGCGGGGGAACTTGGTGCCATCGTCAATAATCATGACCACCATGACCTTCACGAGTCGACGGTGGGGGCCAGCACCTCAGCCGTTAAGATGATTGCGACGGTGGCCAGGGCGTGTGGCCTTCCGGACCAGCATGATGGTCGCCGGGCGTTTGAAGAAATTAACCGTCATCATCCACAAGCATGGCCAATTTTCACCGCCTTTTGCCGGCGGGTAGCAATTTTACTGGTCAATGTGCAAGCGGTGGTGGACCTTGACCAGGTGTTAATAGGTGGCGGGATCAGTGCGCAGCCGATCGTGGTCACTGAGATCCGGCGCCAGTTTGCCCAGCTGCAGGAGGGCGACCGGCGCTTGCACGATGATATCATGATGCCCGCAATTTCGGCAGCGAAGTTTGGTAACGAGGCCAACCTCCTGGGCGCATTATACGGACTGTTGCTACAGATTGATGAAGAAGAGTGAGACATAAAAAACGCCAATAATTCAATGGGAATCCGGGTGGTGGCTTTGCTGTTGGGGCTCGTTATAAATGCCTTTGGTAATGGCCTAACGGTTGCTACCAACATGGGTGCCGCCCCGTGGACCGCTGCGGAAGTTAACCTAGCGGCCTGGGCCCAGACATCGGTCGGGATGACGATGTTTATCGTGGGGGTCTTGGTGGCGGTGGCCAACCAGCTATTGATTCGCCAGTGGGACCGGTGGCGGTTCTGGGGTGAAGTCGCCTTTATCACCGGTTTCAGTTACTTTATTGATATCTTTATCGCCCTGTTCGACCGACTTGGGGTTCCCAGGTTGCCGATCCTAGTCCAGGTACTCCTTTGGGGGGCGGGAATTATGATCTTTTGTGCCGCAATTTCCTTTTATCAACGAGCTAATTTGATCATGCACCCCAATGACGACACGACTAATATCCTGCGATTCTTGTACTTTAAAGGACGGGTCGGAAAAGCCCAGCTGGTTAACTTCTTGGTGCCGATTGTGGTGCTGGTAATTACCACGATCATTAGTCACCACCTTTATTCGGTCAACGTGGGGACGGTTCTTTGCGTCCTCTTTAACGGTCCGTTGATTGGGTTTGCGGACCGTCACTTTTGGCGGGGACTCCACCATAATTTCCGGGTGAAGGTAAATAATTAAATAAGGCTGTGACGTAAGCTCGACAACCTAACTAAAATACGAACAGCACACAAATGACCTCCAGTGCTCGGTAAATCCGAACACTAGAGGTCATTGTGCTTCCTACAGGCTAACTGCGCGGCGACGGGGGTCCCTGCAGGCGTACGGCGCTTTGCAAAACGAACTAGCAAGCTAGTTCTGTCTCACCGCCATTTGGTTGAACTTATTTATTTTTGGTACGGGAAGTGGGCCATCTGGGGAACCTGGTTCCACTTGACTGGGTAACCGGCGCCATGGGCACAAAAAACGGAGTCGGGGGTGTTTAACAGATCGGCCGTGGCCTCGTAGTGGTGGTCTTTAATCACCGTTTCGGCATTATGGCAGGGACGGTAGCCACCGACGATGCAGTCTAACTGGCCTTGCCCGTGGCTGTAGTTACGAACTGTGATTGCGTAGTCGCGCATGGTGGCTACCGGGGCCATCCCAGAAAGGACCGCCATGGTGTTGCTGGTATTCGTGGCGAGCTTAAACTGGCCATGCATTTGCTGGATATCGTTAATTGCCCGTCCCACCTGGTCCTGGGGGATGGTTAGCCGGTACCGGTACCACGGCTCTAGCAAAATGTTATGGTGGCCGCTTTGCAATTCCATTAAGCCCTGCCGAACGGCCCGCCAGGTGGCTTCACGGAAGTCACCACCAACTGAGTGGACGATACTCCCCTTGCCCCCGATGAGGGTAATTTTAACGTCGGTTAATGGGGCCCCCGTTAAGACACCACGGTGCTCCTTGGCCCGGAGACTGGTTAGTACCTGTTCTTGCCAGTTATGGCTGAGGACCTCTTCTCGACAGTTACTAGCAAAGGTCAAGCCACTACCGCGGGGCGCCGGCGTCAACAACAGATGAACCTCGGCATAGTGGCGGAGGGGTTCAAAGTGACCGACGCCTTCAATTGCGTGGTCAATTGTTTCCCGGTAGAGGATTTGCCCCTGGCTAAATTGGAGGTGGAGACCGTAACGCTGTGTAAGGAGCTGTTCAAGGATCTCCCGTTGAACTTCTCCCATCAAGTGCACGTGGATTTCTTGCAGGTGCTTTGACCAGCTGACTTTTAACTGGGGGTCTTCGTCGGCTAATTCACGTAATGCCCGGAGGCTGGCTTGGGGATCTGCGCTACCTGTGGCGACCGCATAGGAAAGGACGGGTTGGAGTTGTGGTGGCCGGCCGTCGTTGCTGCTCCCCAGTCCCTGACCGGGGTACGAAGTGGTTAGTCCTGCTACGGCCGCGACGTGTCCCGCCGTGACTTCTTGGTGGATGGTAAACTTGTCCCCGTTATAGACCCGGAGCTGGTCGGCCTTTTCGCCAGGCAGTAGCTCCTGCTTGGCCTGCAGGCGGCCGCCGGTAACCCGGACCCAAGTTAAGCGGTGACCATTTTGGTCGTGGCTAATTTTAAACACCCGGGCGCTAAAATCGGGGTCATAGTTGGTCGGCAATGTCCACTTTGCCATGGCTGCCAATAATTCATCAACGCCGGTTAGCTTAAGTGCAGAACCGGTTAGGCAGGGGAACACTTTCCGTTGCTTGATTAGCTGCTGGACCGTTGTTGTGCTTAGTTGACCACTGGTTAGGTAGTCTTCCAACACTGTGTCATCTTGGAGAGCGATGGCTTCTGCGGTGGGGCCACTGGTTATCTGGTTGCCCGTAAAGTCAATGCATCCGGGTGATAGCTCCGCTTGGAGTTGCTGAATTAAGCCCGCGGGGTCGGCCCCAACGCTGTCGACTTTGTTGATGAAAATAAAAGTGGGCACCCGGTAACGGTCTAAGAGGGACCATAGTGTCCGAGTATATCCCGGGAGGCCGTTACTTGCCGAAATAACCAGGATTGCGTAATCCAGTACCTGGAGAACCTGCTCTGTTTGGGCTGCGAAGTCGACGTGGCCCGGAGTATCGAGGAGGGTCAATTGAAGGTCGTTATATTGGAGGTTGGCCTGGTGGGCAAAGATGGTGATACCGCGTTGCTTTTCTAATTGGTCAGGATCGAGAAAAGCATCACCATTATCAACCCGGCCAAGTTTACGGCGTTGGCCAGATTGGTATAGCAATGCTTCTGTCAGGGTTGTCTTGCCGGCGTCAACGTGGGCAACGAGGCCGGCAGTAATTTGCTTGTTCATGTTACTAGCGGTTATCTCCGGTTCGAACAACGAGCACGTCACAACGGGCAGTCCGGTTGACGTAGTTGGTGACTGATCCCACCATGAAACGCTCAACTCCAGAGACCCCTGAGGCCCCAATGACGATCAAGTCAGTATCGTGGTCGGCCGGAAATTCGCGTGCGATGACCCGCTTGGGATTACCAAAGCGAATGTGGATGCTGACATCGGTTAGCCCGGCATCCAGGGCTTTTTGCTTCAGGTCGTCCATTCGACCCCGGGTGGCCTTAACGGCGTCATAGGTATCCTTATCACTTAAGATAGCGTTACTGTAGCCATCGGTCAGTTGGTCAACCTGGGTAATCGTGAGGATATCCAGGTGAGCGTGGTTGGCCAACGCGGCCCGAATACCGGCATCAAGAACTTTGGCAGTGGCCTTAGAACCATCCAGTGCGACTAAGACATTTTTGTATTCAGTAAGTACAGGCATGGTTAAGTCTCCTTTATGGGTTATTTATCTCTATTATACTTGCTTTTACAGCATTTTTTCATTATTTATAGTCAGATTGATTGAAAGCGTTTGCGAAATGGCTTAAACTAGTTAGTAGAACTTAAAAGACGGTTCTTAAGTTTTAGTCTATTTTTGTTATGTCTTTCACAAGTTAGGAGTAAGAGCATGCGTTACGTTTCAATGACGTCCCACAATATTGGGATGAACTTAGCAACTGAACAATACCTGATGAACGAAAAGGATTTTGGCCAAGAGCCCCTCGTCCTCTTCTACTACGAAGAGCCGTGTATTATCGTCGGCCGTAACCAAAATACCGCTGAGGAGATTAACGCCGATTACGTTAAAGAGCATAATATCCGGGTAACCCGGCGGCTTTCAGGCGGTGGTGCGGTTTACCAAGACTTGGGTAACCTCTGCTTTAGTTTTGTGGTCCCAAGCGACAGCGAAGAATTTGGCGACTTTAAGTCCTTTACCCAGCCAATCGTTGATGTCCTTCATAAGATGGGGGCAACCACGGCTGAAGTTAGTGGTCGAAACGATATCCTGGTGGATGGCAAGAAGTTCTCCGGTAACGCAATGTATTCTAAGAACGGCAAGACTTTCTCCCATGGCACCCTAATGCTTGATGTTGACCTGAGCGTGGTCGCCGATGCCCTCCACGTGGCCAAGGATAAGATCGCCTCAAAGGGAATTAAGTCTGTCCGCTCCCGGGTAACTAACCTTCGCCCATACCTGGCTAAGGAGTACCAAGACATCGACGTGCCAACGTTTAGGGATGACTTGCTGAAGGGTCTGTTTAACGTCGACAGCCTGGACGAAATTAAGGACAAGCAGTACGTGGTAACACCAGAAGATCAAAAAGAAATCGATAAGATCTATGAACAGTACTACAATAACTGGGACTGGGTTTATGGTAAGAACCCCGAATTTACGACGAAGCGGCGGAAGCACTTTGACATGGGGACGATCGATGCCCGCCTCGATGTCAAAGATGGTGTAATTAAGAACATCAAGTTTTTCGGTGACTTCTTCGGTCCCCAGGATGTTACCAAGCTGGCCGACCAACTGAAGGGCGTTAAGTATGACCGTGATGAGATCGAAAAGGCACTAACAGCCGCGGGAACTGAGCAATACATCACGGGAATTCCAACCGCGGCAATTGCCGATTTGCTTGCCTAATTTGAATCTAGTAGAATGGGAGTAAACACGATTACCCTAAGGGGGCGTGGTGCTCCCGTTGTTATTTTAAAAGTGAAAGTTGGTAATGAGATGAAGAATGCTGATAAGGTAATTATTGTAACGTCGGTGGCGGCGGTGTTCGCCGTGGTGCTGGATGCCATCATGTTTGTTCAGCATGGCCAGTCACTAACCGACGCCAGTGTTTGGGGCCGGTTACTCGTTTTTGTAGTCCTGGCGGCGATTGTTAATGGCCTCGCACTAGTGAAGATGCGTTTTTGCGGGTACGCTACCATCCTGGTTAACCTGTACTTTGCCATTGCCAGTCTGGCCACCTTCCAGACGGTTAATGACCGGGTGAGTTTTTCCGGCGTTTTGATCCAGGGGTTGAGTATCGTAGGTATCCTGGTCAGCTGTGCGGGAATTTATTATGGGATTAGGCAACGGGCTGAATACACCCAGGCCCGGATTAAGAAGTTGGAGGAGCAAGCGAAGAAATGAAAATGACGGTAGCTGATTACTTAGGACAAGTAACGGGGGACCAGGTGGCCAGTGAAGAAGTCGATAAAACGGCCGCCCAGGCACAGCAAAAGACGACGTTAAAGACGGCCATCCAGTATGTATTGGGACAGTTTGCCCAGGGGACCCTTGGCCAGTATGTTATTAACGTGAAAATGAAGAAGGGTGATCCAGTGGTGGTCCGCTTTGAGGGCAACCTGATTAACGTCCCGCTGGCCGAAGCAGAGCGGCTCGATGTTAAGTTACTCGATGAGGGCCCAGAATACCCGGTAAACCTCTACATGGTGATGGAGAGCGCGGACGTTAATAAGACCGGCTTGCGGATTGATGAACTGGCCAACGATACGGACCAGGGGGGCAGTATCACGACTCTGGTTAGCCGCGCCCAAGAGTGGGTAGCTGCCCACCTGGCAGACGTGGCAACCGCCCGGGCGTAGTACTTGCCTTTTAAAGTAGGTTTGATACAATAGAAGTTGCGATGAGTCGAGAGGTCTGGTAGCAACCCTTAATTGCTGCCAACAGACATTTCGAACGTGGGGCGCATTAACTCACCGGATTGTGAGGCGCCTGGTGACACCCACAGTGGACAGTGAGTGTCACCTGAGATCATATCAATACACGAAAGAGGCTAGTGAGAAAACTTTGGTTTGCTCACTAGCCTCTTTTTTAGTTAGTTTTGATTATTAGTGATAAAGTCGAGTAGTTGGTACATAACCCCTTTGTTTTCGGCCGGCACCCCGTGCTTGATAATTTCCGCCGCAGTCTGGTGGAGGTCATTATGGTCAGCTGGGTAGTGGTTGTCATTAATGGCAATTTCGCGAACGTTATCGGCTTCCGGTTCAAAGTGGAACTGGAGACCGATTACGTTGCCGTTCAGCAAGAAACCCTGATTTTGGACCAGGTCGCTGCTGAATAGCAATTGTGCACCGGCGGGGATGTCAAACATCTCTTCGTGCCAGTGCAGAGCCGTTAATTGCTGGGGGAGGTGCGAAATTGCCGGGGACTTTAGGTAGACTGGTGCCCAGCCAACTTCTTTATGTGGGGCCTTCTTGATTGCAGCACCACAGGTCTTCGCGATCTGCTGGGCGCCATAGCAGGCACCGAAGATTGGCTTATGGGCGGCTAACAGGTGCTTAATTAACACCCGTTCGCGGCCAATCCATTCATCATCGTCATTGGGACTCATCGGGCCGCCTAAGATTACCAGCAGGTCAGTCTCTTTGGCAGTGGGAAGGTTACCGAATTGGTAGGGGTGGTAAATGTACATATCATGGCCGTGGTCATGCGCCCAGCTTTGAATGGCGCCGGGACCTTCGTTAGGCGTGTGTTGTAAGACATTAATTCGCATTAGAAAATCCTTTCCATCGACGGCAATGTTGGGCTAGGTATCGCCTGCAAGTACCCATAATGCTATTGTTATAACATTTAAAAATAATCCTGCAAAGTTAGTGCAATTTTTCACGTAAGGGCTTACAATAGAGTTGTAAACGGGGGTGACTGTTATGGCAGAAGCATACTATGGTGTTTCACTGGTTGCACTAATGGCGATAGTTGTTTTTCTCTGCTTATAAAGAATCAACGGACGGGATTGAATAATAATTGAGTATTATAGCAAAAAGCTGACGTAAAGCCACACAGTATTGTAGACCTTACGTCAGCTTAATTTATTTAACGTGGTAACGCATCCCCGTATAACGGTGGCTGAGAATAATTACGAGCACCGTTGCTAGCAGGGCGTAGACCGACCCCACGTAACCAAGGTGGTTCATCGTGGTAAAGTGGACCGCTTGCGAAGCGGTAAATGACCCCAGCGAAATGCCGATATTGGCAAAAATTGAATTTAACGACGAGGCCAGGTCGAGTGACTGCGGATACTCCTTTTCGGCAATGTCTAAAAACATCAGCTGGGTAGAAGAACCATAGCAAGAAAAGGCGATACACAGCAGGCCGACGACTAGGATGGCCACCCACTTGAAGGCCAGGAGGGGAGCAAAGGCGAGGTAGAGCACGGTCATGACCGCATAAATCACCGGCAGGCGGTGGATCCCACCCCGGTCAGCCAGGTAGCCACCAAACTTATTGCCAAAGATGAAGAAGATCCCCATCGCAAACAGGAGCCAGTTAAGCCAGGTATTGTCAAAGCCCATTTCGTTGGTGATGAGCGGCCGGATGTAGGTATAGATCGTGTAGTCTGCAGCGCAGATTGACACGATGAAGAAGACCCCGAGGACGACCCGGCGATCCTTAAACAAGACGAACTGCTTTTGCAGGCTACTCCGCACCTGGGGAGTATCGCGGGGGACGAGCCAAAATAGGAAGCCCAGGGCGATCACGGTAATCACGGTCACCATCCAGAAACTATCGTGCCAAGAGAAGTTGGTACTGATGATGGTCCCGATGGGAATTCCGATGACAGAGGCAATACTGAACCCAGCAAAAACCCATGAGACCAGGCTGGCCCGGCGGTTATAGGGGGCAACGAAACTCGCCATTACCAAAATAATTGAGATAATGGCCCCGGCTACCATCGCGGTCAGGATCCGGGACAGTAGTAACGAAATGAAGTTCGTGGCCAGCGCCGACCAGGTGTTGCCGACCAGGAAAATAATCATTAGGACTAAGAGGACGTGGTGGCGGTGCCAGCGGTTGGCCAGCGAGGTAATTACCGGGGTGAAAGCCGCGTAAACCAGTGCGAAAACGGTTACGAGCAACCCCAGCTGGGACAGTGAATCGTGATATTCATGGGCGATATCGGGAAGGACCCCGACAATCATGTATTCATTACAACCAAGCATAAATGCGACAAAGACAAAAAGAATTGCTCGTAAACGGTACTTCATAGTAGCCTCCTTAAGTTAGTTTTTTTACACAATCAAACATTATACGCAAAAAAATAGCTGGTGATCAAGGAAAAATCACTAGCTGGTTAAGTTTTAATGATATTGACATACTAGTAGGCCATGGCCTCTTCCCGGGTCATCCAAAAGTGAATTCCCGTGGTGGAGTCGTACCAGCGGTCATTATTGAAGTTATCAACGGTTACCCACTGGCCCCGCCGGTAAACGAAGTGTTCATCAACCAGGGACCAGGCCTCATCGTATTCCTCAGTCTGGGCAAAATTGGTGATCTTAAGGACCTTGGCCTTGTTACACCGACAAGAAGGACGGGTGGCCGAGGTCCGTTTAGCATCCGCCGGGACCAGTAATTGGACGATCCGATCATTGAAGCACTTTTTAAACGCCACAAAGGGCCCCGTAGCCGGGCAGTGCAGGCGGAACCACTTAGTATGCTCGTCAGTTTTGATACCCGCCAGGTTAGCCTGTTCCAGGACCGCACCATAGAGGTCCACCCCGCTCAGGTTGCTGCCGGTCAGGTCACAGCGCCGCAGCGAGGTACACCGTAAGTTAGCGTTGATAAACGTTACTTGCCGAAGTGGACAGCCGTCGAGCCGGGCGTTTTCTAGGGAACTATTGCTGAAGTTGACATGATTTAATATGACCCCTTGAAAGGCCGTCAGCGAAAAATCAATGTTGCTAAGGTCCCACCCGGAAAGGTCACAGTCAGCGAGGTAGCACTCACTGACCGTTAGCCGTTTATTAGCCGGGCGCCCCTTGATTAACTGTTTGAGCTGGTTGCCATTGATTTGCCGCATCATGTTAACATCCCCTCGCTATTTCACCGTGTAGATTTGTTCATCAATTAAGTCAAACGAATGGAGTTGCTGGTTAACCCGTTGCAGGTCCGCGTCCTGACTGAGCTGGGCGTTTTGCCAAAAGGCCGTTGAGTCGGTTGCCCCGTCCTTTTCACCAATTACCAGGAAGTGGATGTTCGGGTAGTCTTGCCGGAGGAGTTGAAGGACTTGCCAATCCGTTTCCTGCTTATCCGGTGCCCAAGACATGATTACGTACTGGACGTCCTGGCCATACTTCTTAATTGCTGCCAGGGCATCGAGCTTTTCGATCGGGGTTACCGGGTGCTTGCCAGTTTCGTTTTCGTTAACCCAGGCTTGGCTGTCAGTGGTGTAGATCTTTTGGGCTGGGTTATTATTGCGCAAGCCCTTCGAGATATAGCCATTGCCCGCCATGATTTCCAGGACTGCCTCACCGTTTAAATAGTCCGCAAGGGCCTTAGCGAAGAGGGCGTTAACGTATGACCACATTCCGTAGGTGTCTTCAAGGTAGTCACGGAAGTTTCGCAAGTGGCGGTCTAATTCGGGCAGGGCAGCATTGTACTTATTCCAAAGGGCGTCACCGTGGGGGTCACCCTGCGGATACTGACGGTTAACCGCTTGAAAAATCGTGTCCTGAATGTCATCCGGGAGCAAGAGTTTCGGCAGGGGCTGGGGTAGTAAACCGTTCTTTAGCAGGCGGTCACTTTCGAGGGCATTGTTGATGAGGTACTTGATTGGTGGGAAATCATCAAACAACTCCCGGTAGCTTAGTAACTGTTTGATGTATGGCGCCTGCTGGAGGGCTTGGTGGGCCTTTTTAGCCCGTTTCTTCAATTGTTTTAGTTTTTTGGGTTTCATAGATATCACTTACTTTAGCTTAAGGTTGAGTTGTTCCTGCTTACCGTAAAACTTATCAGTGTCGCGGCGGTTATTTTTCCCCTTGAGGTAGCCGTCAATCAACTGGAAAATTTCATAACGGTCTTCATTTGACAGGACAGTTTGGTTGAAGGACAAGTTCTTACTTGAGAAAAAGAGCTTGCTTAAGTCGAAATCGTCGCGGTCGGTCTTACCGGTTAGGTAGTCCAGGCTGACGTCGAAAAATTCAGCAAGCTTACGGGCTTCAACGTATGAGGGGGTCCGAATTCCCCGTTCCCAATTACCAATTTGCGAAGCAGTGTTAGGCTTTTCGTTGGGGCCCAGGTTTTCATTTAGGTGGTTAGCCAGTTCTTTGAGGGTGATTTTTTGCCCCTTACGTAATGCGCGGAGTCTTTCTGGAAACATTTTCTCACTCCTTTTTGGTATCAATTCCTATTTTACCATTGGAAACGGCATTTACTAGGGATGAATGTTACAAAGTAACGGAAAGTGTGCTAAAATGTTCGCATTAATTCAAAAATACGACATGGGGTTAATCATTTTGGCAAAACAAGTAACAAAACGACGGCACCACTTGTGGCGCTGGCTGATCGGCATCGTTGTGGTAATCGCCCTGGCGCTCTTTGCGGCGGGGAGTTACTTCTTTTCGGTTGCGATGGTTCCGAGTCACAAGTCATTTATTAATAATTCAAACCGGATCAGTAAGCACGACCCGCTGTACGCACAGAAAATATGGTTTAAACAGGCACCCAAGCACCGCTGGACGATAACAGCGGCCCAAGGTCACTACCGCCTGGTTGCGGATTACCTGCCGGCTAGCAAGCCAACTACGAAGAACGTCATTATCTTGCACGGCTTTATGGGGCGCAAGGAAAAAATGGGGGAGTACGCGGCGATGTTTCACCGCCTAGGCTATAACGTCTTAATGCCGGATGCCCGGGCTCATGGTCAGAGCCAAGGAAAATATATCGGCTATGGCTGGCCGGAACGCTATGACGTCCGTAAGTGGAGTGAACAGTTAATCGCTAAAAACGGCCAGCAAAGTCAAATCGTGATCTTTGGGGTCAGCATGGGTGGTGCTACGACGATGATGACGAGTGGTATCCAGTTACCACACCAGGTTAAGGCACTCGTCGAAGATTGTGGCTATGACAGCCTCGCCGGTGAGCTTAACTATGAGGCCGGGAACCTGTATAATATTCCCCAGGTAATTCGCGCACCGTTGATTGGTAGCCTTAGTCTGATTAACCGGGTCAAGAATGGCTTTTATGTTCACCAGGCCAGTTCAACAGCAATGCTGGCTAGGAACCATCGGCCAATCATGTTTATTCATGGCAGCAAGGACACGTTTGTACCGACCCGGATGGTTTATCAAAACTACGCGGCGACGAAGGGCCCCAAGCAACTATGGGTGGTCAAGGGCGCTAAACACGCGGCCTCCTATGCTAAGGAGCCCCATGAATATCCGCGCCGGATTGCCCGTTTTTTGAACCAATACGTTAAATAAGCGGAGGAAAAGATGCTAGTTATTATTGTAGTGATGCTGGTGGCATTGGAACACATCGGTATTATGTTAGTGGAAATGTTTGCCAGTCCCCAGCAGCAGGCGAAGGCCTTTGACCTACCCGTTGAATACACTAAGCAACCCGCGGCCCGGGTGGCATTTGCTAATCAGGGGATTTACAACGGGGCGCTTGGCGTGATGATGATTGCCAGCTACTGGTTAGTACGGGGTGTGATGCTGATCACCGTTTGGCAGATGTTGCTGGTTTTCATCATGGCGGTAGCCTTTTATGGTGGACTAACCGCCACAAAGAAAATTTGGTTATTTCAACTGCTGCCCGCCGCGGTAGCATTCTTGTTGACTTTGTAAGAAAGATTAAGGCTCTTAACATTCAGCAATTGCTAAATGTTAAGAGCCTTAGTTAGTTTTATTAATCAAGTGACTGGACATAGACGAGTTCATCAGTGGAGATCTGTTCATTTAAGGCATTGGCTAACTCTTGGGAAAGGGTTCCAGCCACTAGTTGCTCTTGCACGTAGGAATGTTCGAGCTGGAAGGCCTCAACGAAGAGGCTGGTCACGACGTCAGCGTCAATATTGATATCCCGGCTAAAGAAGCGTTTCTTCTGCCAGTAAATCCGGTTAACTACCGCGATCTCATTAACGTTTTCGGGGGTAGAAATGGAGTGGAGGTACTTTTCCACGTTGCGGTAAACCAGGGTTTGGATCTTGGCCAGGGTGTCTCGTTCATTAGTAGTAACTAACTGGTGAGACCCCTGTGTAGTAGCCCGTTGGCATTTTATTTTTTTGCGGAGCCGCTTCCGACGAGCATGACGCCACTTGAGCCGGTGCCAAAGGAGGAGACCAAAACCGATAAAGCCGTGCTGGTTTCCCCGGAAAACCGACCGGGTGACAAAGCTGGCAAACAGCTGTGCTTGCTTGTTGGTAATTACGTCATCACTGGTCAGCTGGTCGAGGGTCGCAAGTTCGATTTGGTGCGCCTTGTTGATCAGTTGCTCGAATAGTACCCGGTCAAAGCTGTGGAACTGTTCCGTTTGACTGCTCAGCTGGTCGGCTACCATTGACCGTTCCCGGGGATGGCGGTCATCCTCGTGGAGGGTGTCAATAGCGTAGTGGACGGTCTTGTTAAAGGCCTGGCGGAATTCTTCGGCAGTGTATTCCTGTGACTTGGGCGGCAGAAGTAGCGGGTAGACTACGGCACCGACCAGCAAACTGATCAGGATGACAAAGGCCGCAATCAGGATCATTGAATTACGGAAGGTAAACTCGTGGTGGTTGATCATTACCGGCAAGGAAAAGGCCAGCGAGAGGGTAATTGTCCCGTGAATTCCCCCGATGGCCATCAGGAGGCTGTCCCGGTTGAGGTCTTTTGGAGCCGAGTGAATGTTGACCAGCCGTAACCGGGTCCAAATAAACCGAAGTGCCGTCATGATGATGTAGAGTGCCAGGGCCACCCAGACCAACTTAAGTAGGTTACTAGGTGCCGTCCGCCGCAGGACCTGGGGCAGCATGACCCCTAAGAGAACAAAGACGATCCCGTTTAAGGCGTCAGAAATGATGTTCCAGATCGTAGTGGTGGCCATTTGAACCTTCGTGGAGGTCAAGCGGAGCCGGTCGTAGAGGATACTGTGAACGATTCCTGCCGAAACCACAGCCAGAATTCCTGAAAAGTGGAGCTCTTCGGCAAGCCAGTAGACGACGATGGGGGTCATGACGTTGATGGGGATGACAATCGACCCGATGTCAACGTGGTTACGCATTAGGCGTTGCCGAAGGGCGATCAGTAGGTCCCCCATGATGGCCCCAAAGATGATACCACCGAAGAAAACGTAGGCAAAGATCCAAAGACCGTGGCCAACCGAGAATTCACCGGACCGGTACGCGGCCAGTGAAAGGTCTAAGAGGACAATTCCGGAAGCGTCGTTAAAAAGTGACTCGTATTCCAGGGCCCCGTTGACGTTTTCAGGGACGGTCATGTTACTGGTGAGGGACTTAACGGCCACGGCGTCGGTTGGCGTAATGATGGCCGCCAGCACAAAGGCCAGTGATAAGGAGAAGGCCATTGGTAGTGCCAGGTGGAGTAATCCCCCGGCAATCAGGACGGTCACCAACGCGAGAACGACCGAGATTGAAAAAATCGACTTATAGTTACTGGTCAGGTAGCGGAAAGACTGGTTTTGTCCGTCATTAAACATTAAGGGGGCGATGACGACCATCATGAATAATTCAGGGTGCATGGTAAAGTTGGTGGCGGTTGTCGGCAACGATGCCAGCAGGACCCCCGCCACGATCTGGTAAATCGAGAGGGGAATTTTGGGGTAAATTAAGTGGATAACGTTAGCGACCACCACTGTTGTAAGCAGCAAGATGACCCCCAAGAGCAGGTCCATAAGTTGATACCACCTTTTAATGAATTGAGAAACGAAATGTTGTTAAAGAAAAATCGCGGCTAAGGAAGCGACAGCGCTGCTTCTTTAGCCGTGGTCCGACATAGTTAGTAGGGTTTACTCGCGTCCAATTAACATTTTAACGCCCATGGCGACGTTGTAAACAAAGAGCAAGAGAGCGATTAGGAGGGCAAAGGTTAATAGTAAACCAAACAGGGCACCAGCGTGAGTTGTAAAGTCACGCAGGGCGTTGATGCTGTAAACAAAGAGCGCAAAGATCACGTAGAACAGTGGGAAGATCTGCGACCAGAAGGCCTTACGGGCATTGCTCTTAATGCTTGGGGCACTATCACTGGCCCGGCTGATCATCCAAACAACCAGCGGGAAGACCACCGGTAAGAAAAAGATGCTGAGGTAGGATAAACCGTTAATAATGCGTGTTGACAGACTGTTATTATTCATTCCAGATTCCTTTCTTTTATCCTCATTATGCCTGATAAATCAAGGAAGCGCAATTAATATCAGTTGGACAAGCACTAGTGCGGTCCCCCACCAATACCAGTCCTTACGCTGGAGGGGGATGGTTTGGGCCGCGGTGCGCGGGGCCCCTTCGACAAAGCCATGGGTCTCCATCGCTTGGGCGAGCTGGTCGGCCCAGTTAATGGCGTTAAGAATGGCCTTAAAATAGAGGGTCGGTGACCACCAGTGGAGGGTCACTCCCCGCATTTCCCCTGCGGTCCGGATGGTTATAACGGCCTGGTGAATTCGGGGAACTAGGTTTAAGGCCGCTAAAAAACCATAGGCAAACTTACTCGGGAGGTGGCAGTTTTGTTCTAAAGAACGGATCAACGCCAGCTTCGGCGTCGTTAACGTGACGGCAGCCCCAACCGTTACGTAGCAGTATAAGCGGCTAACCAGGACGGTTGCAAAAAAGGCATCATGGTCGGGTGAAAAGAACGCCAAGGTAGTAAAAAGTGCCGCGGCCGGAACCAGGGTTACCAGGAGTAACTTAACCACCTTTGTGGGCGACACCCGGTGCCAGGCCAGATCAACTAGTGCAGCTCCAATGATGATGAGGTTACCCACCAGGTGGGTAGTAAAGGTGATCTCGAGTGAAATAATTAAGGCTAGGATGAGTTTAAGACTCGGATTCATAACGTCCCCCCCTTTGGTAGCTCAGTTGGTGGTTAGTAAGTGCCAGGTGGAAGTCGACTAGTTGGTCAATTGCGGCCAGCTGGTGGCTGATGACCACCATGGTCTGTGGCCGGGCAACTTGCGCCTGACGGATTAGTTGGCAGACCGCCGCAAAGGACTGCTGGTCAAGGCCGGCAAAGGGTTCGTCTAGTAAGAGGACGGACTGGCCCATCATCAACATTACTAACAGCTGGAGCTTCTTACGCTGTCCCCCGCTGAGCGAGTAAACCACCCGGCTTTTGAGCCCGGCGAGCCCCAGCAATTTGAGGGCCGTCGCTAAGTGGTCCTTAAAGTAGGGGTGGTTACCGTTTCTTTGACTTAGTGTCAACTCCTCACCCACCGTTACGTTGAGGAACTGGTCATTGGCGTGCTGAAAGACTAAGCCTAGTTCGTGCCGGTACTGCCGGCGCCGGATTGTCTGGATATCGGTCCCTAGGTAGGTGATCTGTCCCTGGTAGGGGAGCAGCCGGGCCAGGGCCTTGAGAAAGGTTGACTTACCACTCCCGTTGGGCCCCGTTAATAGGGTGATCTTCCCCTCAATCAGGCGTAACTGGGGGATGGTCAGCAGCTGCTGCGGTCCCCGACTAATTGCGACCTGGTTAAGCTCTAGCGCCGTGGGTCCCGTCGGTAAGGGGGTGACCAGCGCTTGTTGTGCCTGGGTATCTGCAGCAGTTAACAGAGCGGCGCTATCTTTTGGTGAAAGCTGGTTGACTTGCCGCTCAGTGAAGTGGTAGACGGTCGGGGTGAGGGCCTGGTAACCGTGGCAGTCATGGTCGGCGATCAAGATGGTCACGCCCGTTTTAACCAGGGTTGTTAGCTGTTGAATTATAAAGTTACGGTTACCTTCGTCGATACTGGCGAAGGGCTCGTCGAGGAGCAGCACTTGGGCGTGACGGGCGATAACGACGGCGAGGGCCACCCGTTGTTGCTGCCCACCGGACAGGGTCGTTAACGGCCGGTCAGCGAGAGCGGCAATGTTGCAAAAGGCAAGGGCGGCCGCCACCCGGTGGGAAATTTGGCTGGGCGCTACCTGCTCGTTTTCTAAGACGAATTCGAGTTCATGCCGGGGGGTGTCTAAGGCAAACTGGGTCAGGGGATCCTGGAAAAGCATCCCAATTGTGGGCGCCCCGGCGGGAAAGGCGACCTGGCCACTAGTCACCTTTCCCCCATACTTGGGCAAAAGGCCAGCGATCAAGCGTAGAAGGGTTGACTTGCCACAACCTGACGGCCCCATCAATAGGGCGACTTGTCCCGGTTGAAACTGGACGCTCACCTGGTCAAGTACCGGCTGGTGGTCAGCAAATTCAAAGGAAAGGTGGTGGATATCAATAATTGCTGTCATAATTACCCCTTAATAGCGTGGGCCCGGACCAGTAGGTTAACAATCAGCTTAACCAGGATTCCGGAAAAGACCAGCATGGAAAGGAAACGAACGACCAGCATAACTATTAACATGGTGGGGGCAAAATGGCTATAACCGTTGCGGAACCAGTCCCAAGCAAAGGTGACCAGGGTGGTGGTAATACTGGTGAGGATGACGGTCAGCCAGTTGTACACCCGGTAGCCAGTCACCGTAAAGCCTAATTCGGTGCCGACCCCTTGAACAACACCAGAGAGCAGGTTGGCGGCCCCCCACTGGTCACCAAGAAACATCTCGACTGCGGCCCCGAGAAATTCACCAAGAAAGGATGCTCCCGGAAGGCGCAGAAGAAAGCCGGCCAAGGGACCAGCCATGCACCAGATCCCCATGGTGATGTCATTGGCCACTGGTCCGTAGCCAATGGGGGTTAAGAGCACGGTGAGCCCGTTATATACAAAGGCTGCGGCGTAGTAAATTACCCCAAAGATAATGGCAATTAATGCTAATAGAATAATGTCGCGTAAGTGAAAGGTTGCTTTACGCATAAAACAAAGACACTCCTTATAAGAAATTAAGATTAAGGCGGCCTTAGGTAAAATAAAAACCCCACAATGCAAAAAGCACGGGGGCATTAACTTCGTTTATGAATTGATCTTACCGAATCTTCCTCCGCTGGTCTTAACCAGGTCAGGTTCAATGGGTATCATCTCAGCCACGTGGCACCCCAGACATCGTATTAATCTCACCGCAAATTATACAGTAAAACGAAAGTAAATTCAAATTCCCAACAAACCGTTGTACAATAAAGCTGTTTTAATTTTACGAATGGGAGAAGAATAATGTCTGGAATTACCTTTTTTGTGGTCCTCATTATTATTGGTATCTTAGCAGGGATCGTTAGTGCGGCGGCCGGACTGGCCTCGCTAATTTCCTACCCCGCTTTACTAATGATGGGCTTGTCCCCGGTGATGGCAAACGTCACCAGTGCTTGGTCAACGGTGGGGAGTGCCTACAGTTCAATCATTGCCTCCACTAAGGAATTGCGGCATGACCGTAAGCAGATGTGGATGATTATCCCGCTGGTATTTGTCGGGGCGGTAATTGGGGCCATCCTACTTTTTGCATTACCCGGGAAATTATTTCAGGAGCTGGTACCGTTTTGTATTGCCGTGGCCGGTATTATCCTGATGTTTCCCCATCGGGCACGGCAGGGACAAGGTGCGATGGCCGCTAATACGCAATCGCTGGGCCGTCACCGCTTGTATACTGCGTTGACGGTCATTGGCGTGTTCCTAGTCGGAATTTACGCTGGTTACTTCAATGCCGGGGCCGGTGTGATGATGCTGACCCTCTTGTCAGTGGTTAACCGACAAAAGAGCTTTGCCGTTAATAATGCGTTGAAGAACGTGGCGATGACAGTGACTAACACGATTGCCGTGATTATCTTTGCCTTTGAAACGACGATTGAGTGGAACTACGTGATTCCGTTGTTCATCGGCAACATTGTCGGTGGGGCGCTAGGTCCGGTAATTGTCCGTCACCTCCCCGGCCGGTTGATGCAACTGATCGTGGGAATTGGTGCGCTGATCCTGGCGGTCTCTTTAGTCGTCCGCAATTTTATGTAACATGACTGCTGCGGTACATAAAGGCGGCCTTCAGTATTCGAGCTTTCGAACGCTGAAGGCCGCCTTTATGTTAAACTAGTTCTTTTCCTGTTGATAAATGTTGTCGAGACCAATATTAACCATGTTTTTGATCGCCGTGGTGGTGTAAAAGGCAACGTGGGGGGTGATGATAACGTTCGGCATGGCAGCCAGGGTCCGGTAGTCCGCGGGAAGCTGGTCAACCGGGACATCCTTACGGAAAAACGCTGCTTCATTGGCCAGGGTGTCAAGACCGGCACCGGCAATCTGGTGACTTTCTAGCGCCGCAATCAGGGCGGCCGTATCAACTAGTCTGCCCCGGGACATGTTAATTAAGATGGCGTTATCCTTCATCTTGTGCAGCTCTGGTGCACCAATCATCCCTTCGGTGGCCGACGTGAGCGGCGTGTGGAGGGAAATAATATCAGACTGGGTAATTACGCTGTCAAAGTCGGTATATTCGACCACGGACTCGTACTCAACCTTGTGGCTCCGGTTGTAGGCAATTACCTTGGCGCCCAGGGCCCGGTAGAGGCGGGCGGTTTCACCACCAATGTGGCCCAGGCCAATTAAACCGACGGTCAGGTTGTAGATTTCGTTGCTGATTAGGTGGGGGTTAAGGTTAAACTTCCCCTGGGCCATTTCGGCACGGTATTCACCTAGCTTTCGTAATAGGGCCAGCGCCTGGGTTAGGCCCATTTCGGCAATGGCCCGCGGTGAGTAGGCGGGGACGTTGGTGACCTTGATGCCATGTTTTTGACATTCAGCCAGATTAACAAAATCAATACCGGCGGAGCGGACACCGATATACTTCAGTCCCATTTGGGTAAACTGCTGGTAGAAGTCGGCACCACCTAACGTGGATGGTTGCTGGACAGACACACCGACGCAGTCGGCCGCTTCCGCAAGGTTGGCACTTGAAAGGGGCGCTGAGATTAGCTTGACTTCGACATGGTGGTCCTTACTCCACTGTTCAAAGTAGGGCTTTTCCGCGGGAACGACACTGTAAGCAGCAATTTTCATTGTTCTTCTCTCCTTATGCTTTTTATTTTCACTAATTATACCGGAATTTTTGGCAAAATAAAAAGGGCGGCCAGTATTTGGATTTTCCAAACACCGGCCGCCCGTAGTCATCTTAGGACTGTCAGTCCCGCATTATTAAATTCTAGTGTTCCTTGAACAGGTTAGTCAGGTGGTCCATGAAGACCTTCAGGTACCGTTCCTTATCAACGTTAACCGCAATCTTAACGTTCGGGTTCGGGTCGTTTAACTTAGCGTTGTCACCAACCGTCCGGCCGTAGAATGGGCTGTCTGGATCGTATTCGCAACGCATGAACAGACTAATCGTCTTAACAAACGATGGGTCAATTCCCACACCAACGGCCAGTGGGTCGTGAAGTGCACAACCACGCTTATCAATGTCAAGGTTGTAGTAAGCGTCGATGTAGAAGTCAGTGATGTCGGCGTAAGCCTTACCGGCCTTCGTACCGAGGTCCCGCCACTGTTGGGTTTCCTTCTTCGTCAAGAGGGTCCGTAGGGTAACGTCTAAGCCAACCATCGTCAATGGCAAGCCGGACTTGAAGACTTCGTCAGCTGCCTTGGCATCTTGATTGATGTTAGCTTCGGCTGCGGGCGTAACGTTGCCGTCAACCGTCAGGGCCCCACCCATGAAGGTAACGTTGCCGATCAAGTGGGCAATTTCAGGGTCCTTCTTCAAAGCAGCGGCCAGGTTGGTCATTGGGCCAGTTGGGATAATGATGAGGTCCTTACCGTACTTGTGAGCCGCATCGATATAAAAGTCGACACCGGATTCTTCTTCCAAACTCCGTTGTGGGGCAGGTAATTCTACCTCCCCGATACCATTGTTACCGTGGATATCTTTGGAAACTTGCATCACGTTAAAGTGATCAGAAGTGCTGGAGTGTGGTAAGCCCTTGAAGACTGGAATGTCAGTGTGGCCCAATAGTTCCAGTAGCTTCAGGCTGTTTTCAGCACAAACGTCGAGCAGGTTATTACCATATGAACTAACAATCCCGATCAGATCAACTTCTGGATCGGCCAGGGCGTATGCGATTGCTAAGGAGTCGTCAACACCAGTGTCCAAATCAAGGATCATTTTTCTTTTTGCCATAATTTGTCCCCTCCAAAAGGTTTAACTAAAAATTTATCTACAACTACATCTTAGTGTACTTCTACCTTGAACACAATGTTCATGGTAGCGCTTTTACCAAAAGTTTAGCATTGATATATCAGCACGTCAAACCTTTTACTATAAAAAGATTGCCTTGCTTGTGACTCTTTGATCAGGACGAGGTTCAGCCGAGTGATGGTATAATGGAATTAACATACAGGAAAGGACCTCAATTATGGAAGAAATGTATGACGTGACGATCGTCGGTGGTGGACCCGCGGGAATGTTTGCGGCCTTTTATTGTGGCTTACACGAACTGCGGACCCAATTAGTTGAAAGCCTCCCACAATTAGGTGGGCAGGTAGCGGCCCTCTACCCCGAAAAGCAAATCTGGGATGTCGCTGGGATGCCAGGCGTAACCGGCCAGGAATTGGTGAACCGGCTAAACCAGCAAATGGCCATTGCCCCCGTTGACCAGTTCTTAAATGAAACGGTCGATGACGTGGTCAAGGAGGCTGATGGGACCTTTACCATTAAGTCGGCCCAACGGACTTCTTGTTCCCGGGCGGTAATCGTTGCGCTTGGTAATGGCGCATTTACCCCCCGCAAGCTGAGCTTAAACGGGGCGGACGAGGTAGAAGGCCACCAGTTACACTACTTTGTCAAGCACGCGGCCGATTATACCGGCCAGCGGGTGGCGGTACTTGGCGGTGGGGATTCGGCCATCGACATCGCACTGATGCTTGAGCCGGTCGCTAAGGAAGTTAGTATCGTGCACCGCCGGGATGAATTCCGGGGTCTTGAACACACCGTGACGAAACTCCAGCAGTCCAAGGTGAACCTGGTGACCCCATACCTGCCTAAAGAAATTGCGGTCGAAGACGACCAGAGTGTTACCCTGAAGTTAAAGAAGCGGCGTAGTGACGAGGAACGCGAATTACACGTGGACCAGCTAATTGTCAATTACGGTTTTACGTCTAACAATGCCGCGCTGAATAAGTGGTCGCTGGGGCTAACCAGCGAGCATCACTTAATTAAAGTTGATTCAATGATGAAGACGAACGTTGACGGGGTCTATGCAATTGGTGACGGGGTGACCTTCCCTGGTAAGGCGGCCCTAATCGCGGCGGCGTTTGGCGAAGCACCAACTGCCGTGACCGCAATTGCTAAGCAACTTTATCCGGATAAAAAGATTGCAATGCACAGCTCTTCAATGCATCTCGGTAAATAAAATAAAGCGGAAGCACGTTTCACTTAGTATGAAGCGCGGTTCCGCTTTATTAGTTTATCAATAATATCAAGAATCAGTTTTACTAACAGGCACAAGTTCATTAGTAACCACAGCTTGGTAGCGGCCCCCCAGCCGACCGGACGCAAGCCAAAGTGGAACAAAAGGTCGAAGAGGATAATTAACAGGATGTACAGCAGGTTTGCCCGTAAGATGTCCTTCGACCACTTGTGCGTGACGATGTATCGCCAAATTGTCTTAATTCTTTGCATTTAATGCGCCCCCTAATTAGCCGATGTTTGCGTAAACCACGGCGACAATAAAAAAGAGGAGGGCGGTTAAGTATGAAACCTTTAGATTATTACGCATTGAAATCCCCATCTTAATTAGTTTGATTGATCAAAAGCAATTGTAATATTACCCACCTATAATATAATAAAGTTGTTTTTGAAAATTGTAAACGAGAGTGTTGAACACTTATGACCTTAAAACTAAAACATTTAATTTATCTTATTTTTTGCTGTCTGGTAGTGGGGGTGGTATTAAGCCACCGGGTTCAAACGGTTCACCGCCAGCAAGCAATCCAAGAGGCCCAACGTGCTAAGCAGATGACACAAAAGACTAAGCAAGCAGCCCATGCGACAAGTACGGCCGCGGTGGGAGCTATGCGGCAGCCGATTAACTGGCGTAAGTCCTCCGAGACGAAACCATACCCTAATTTGGCAGCAGCTAAGCACCTCTGGGTAAAGGTCCAGCTTAAGCAGAACCGGACGTACGTGTATGATGGTAAGAAGTTAATCTACACAATGTATTGCACCGGGGGAAAGTACCGAACCGACCCGAAAACCGGCGAGCAAAAGAGCATGACACCGACGGGAACCTACCACATTGAAGACCAACGTGGTGATAGTTTCTATAATTCAGAACTCCAGGAAGGGGCTAAGTACTACGTTTCCTGGAAGAACCACGGTACGTACCTCTTCCACAGTGTGCCAACCAGCAGCGGTGGCAAGATTAATACCAAGGAAGCGGCTAAACTGGGGAAAACACAAGGCTCACATGGCTGCGTTCGGCTGTCAGTACCGGATGCACGATGGTTTTCCAAGACGGTGCCGGTCGGTACCAAGGTTGTAATTACTAATTAACCTGGGAATGGACAAACTTAAGACCGAAGAGGACTAAGTTAACGATTACCAGGGCGATAATAGTGGTCCAAAAAGAGAAGCGGACCAGGGGAACAAGAAAACCGAGGAGGTTGTAAAAAATGACGGCAAGAACTAGCTCGCCGTTACAAATGATAACCTCCTTGAGAAACTTTGGTGAAAAGTAATCCGACAACATGTAAAACCTCCTTAGCGGATAATGATTGGTATGCCCTTAGGAAGGGTCTGGATCCATCGGGCGTCTGGCTTTGACAACTGGATGGTACCCGGAACCTTAACGGGGTCTTGGAGCCAGTTATTGCCGACGCGGTGATGGTTAACCGCGGCAACCGATTCAAAGTAGAAGTGGTGACCAAATTCGGACCAGTCAAAGCCGGTCACTAAGGTAGTCCCCCGCTTTTGGTAAAGCTGCTGACCGGACTTAGCCTGGCTGGTTAAGTGCTGGGGATACAGGTTTATTTGGGCGTGCATCATGTAGATTACCCGTGACCCGGTCAATACGTACACGCGTTTAAGGGCTGGTTCCGCAACGAGGCGGAGCTTTTTAGTATGCGCCAGAGACGGGTAGTTTTTGTGCTCCGATGGGTGGTGGCGGTTTACTGACCGCATGAGGTTCACGTTGCGGACCTGGCTGTGGCGGGTGGCTTCGGGGATAAATTTGCCAGCGTCAAGGTAGGTATGGACATTGACGACCAACACCATTACCAAAAAAAGACTGAGCGTAATTAAACTAAGTCGCTTTAATTCACTATTCATGGTTGGATTCCTTTGTAGTAAAATACATGTGGCTATCTTAGCACACTTTTAGGCGGGGAGCGTAAGTATGATCGGAAGAAAATTTATTAAACAGTTGGCGGTATTCATGATGATACCATTGATCCTTAGCTTGGCAACCAGTGCGGGTGCGAGCGGCCGGATTGATGCCTCTGCAGCAATGATGGTGGATGCGTCGACCGGGCAGGTCTTATACGCACAAAATGTGAACAAGAAGCTCCCGGTGGCGTCGATTAGTAAGCTGCTGACCGTAGCGGTGATCCATGATGAACTGAAGCAGAATGCAATCATGGCCAATACTAAGGTGAAAGTTTCTTCTGACATTGCGGCGATTGCTAACGACCCTAATTATTCGGCAATTGGTGTTCAGCAAGGGGCGTCGTACACCGTTAAGGAACTACTTAATGCGGCCATGGTTAAGTCGGCAGACGGGGCGACCCTAGCTCTCGCGAGTGCTGATGGGAGTAGCATGGAAGAGTTTAATCTCCGAATGGCTCAAAAGGCTAAAGAGATTGGCCTGAAGAATTATACAATTGTTAACCCGGTGGGGCTGACGAACGGTGATTTGAAGGACCTCAAGTTACCCCAGTATTCTGATAAGGCGGAAAATGCCATGACCGCCCGGGACGTGGCCATCTTATCCCGCTACCTAATTCGGACCTACCCCCAACTGCTGCAGGTGACGGCACAAAAGCAGGCCAACTTCTTCATCACGAAAAATAAGACTGTCCAAGCGACCAACCTAAACAAAATGCTCCCGGGCGACCAATACGCGGTCAAGGGGGTTAAGATTGATGGCCTTAAGACCGGGACATCGGATGCAGCGGGAGCGTCGTTTGTCAGTACTGGGACGTACCGGGGTCACCGTATCATTACGGTAGTCTTGCACGCTAATGGTAAAAATAAGGATGCCCGGTTTACGGCGACCCAGGAACTCTACGATAAGTTAAAGCAAATGCCGACGTCAGAGATTACCCTACCACAGCGGCTGCACACCCAGCGGGTTGAAAATGGTCACCAGCGTACCGTTAGCGTCCAGCCCCGCAAAATTAGTGTTTGGGGTGACAAGGTAGGTAATAACTATAACTTGGCGGTTAAGTTAAACCGACATAGTAAGAACAACAAGGTGCTGGCACCAGTCCGTAACAACGAACGGATTGGTGAACTAGAGTTATCGAGTCCAGAAATTCAAACGGTCGACCACGAGCCGTTATCCTACACGCTTTACAGTAGCGAGCAAGTACCGGTTGGTAACTTCTGGCAACGGTTGTGGCATTAATAAAAAGCTCTCGAAAATGGTAGTATCTGCTAGCAAAGGAATGCTAGAATTAGGGTGATGATCTTACCACAAGGGAGGGGTATTAATGGCTAAGGCAAATGCTGCATCATTTCAGCGGACTGGTAAAAGTATCTTTTTTGCCCTGCTGTATGGGTTGCTTTCGGCGATTGCAATCAATGATTTCTTAAACGTCACTAATTCATATTCGGTAGGGGTACTTGGTGCTGCCCAGTTAATTCACGCGCTGAATAGTCACCTGAGTATGAGCTTGTTGATGACGCTTTTTAACGTGCCGTTGTTTATCTTTGCATGGCGGGTATTTGGATTCCGGTATATCTTGTTTTCGGGTCTAGCGGCCCTATCGAACATTGTCTTTTTAGGAATTATTCCAACCATGGTACTCGTCAAGGACCCGCTTACTAACACGTTGATTGGCTCGGCAATGATTGGGTTAAGTGTTGGCTGGTGTTTTAACAACGGGTTTACAACCGGGGGGACCGATATCATCGTGACCTACTGTCAGCGGCGTTTTCACAAGAACGTTGGTTTTTTTGCTAACACGGTAAATGGGATTATCGCCCTTTTGACCCTGATCTTTTTCGGCCCGGGACGGATTATTTACACCGTGATCGGGATGCTGACGGTCAATGGTTTGATGGATTATGCTTTTGCGTCACAGACGGATGTGATGGTAGTAATCTTCACGAAGAAGGCTGACAAGTTGATTAAGCAACTACGTAATTTTACCCATGGTGCGACGGTCCTGCGTGGTGAAGGTGCCTATACCGGAAAGCCGACGGATGTCATCATGGTTGTAACGCCGCGGGGGCAGTTTGCCTTCTTGCGTGACCTGGTCAAGGCAGTTGATGCCAATGCTTTCATGAGCATCCAAAAGTCGGATGTTGAACAGGGTGAGTATACGCATTACTCGCTGTAGGGATAATGTGAAAGAAAAAATCTGGTATTAGTAGGAAAAAGTCCTTGCTAATACCAGATTTTTTACTTTACAGAATCTTTATCTCATTACAGGTTATCGCCCTTCTCGTATTGGAAGAGGGAGTTTTGTAACGAGTCATTGATTAATTCATGGATGATCTTCTTTGACATATCAGTGATGTGGTTGGCGGTTTCGATGTTTGAACTAGTAAGGAAGTTAGTTAATTCATTACCGTCGTATGAAGCGGCTTTAGCATCCGTGGCCGCGATCTGGCCAAGACCATAAGACAAGACTTGACCCCGGTAAGTGTTAATCTTGTTGATGAATTGGTGGTACCGTGGCTCGGTAATTACTTGCATCAGCTTATACATCCAGTAGGCGCTGTCTGGGGAGTAGTTCTTGCCAGCAACCTTATAGTTATCCGGCGTGTCGTTGGCGTTGGCAAAGAACGGTACGTATGGGCTAAAGGCGTGGAAGCCGAGGTTAACCCATTGAATGGCAGCGTACTTAGCAGGGACGTCATTTCTGATCTGAAGAACACTGGAATTCTGGTTCCGGTCAAGTGCTAACGGCCGAAAGAGCTTCCGTTCGCGTTCATCGCCGCTGGAGTAGGTGCCCATTGGGTCGTACTTCGTCTCTTGGTAGTGGCTGCTAAGGAAGTTTTGAACGTCCTGGACACTCATTAAGTGGTCTGGCCGCTGGCAGAACGGAATATGGGAACTAGTCGGGTCCTGCTTAACCGATGGGGTAAACATCTTTTGACCGTACCAAGCCCGTGGGAAGTTGTAGTAAGCATCCCCTTCGTCATGGGTACCAAAGATGTCTCGGTAGTTGAAGTGACCTGGGTCCGGGTTGAGGTGGTACTTGTCAACAAAGTCCCGGATACCTGGCGCGTACATAAAGTTGTCGGGGTCATCAAAGTCGACTTCTTCGATGCAGGCGATGTTTGGTGCAATTGCATAGCAGTCGTCAGGGATCCGCATTGCGACCCACTGGTGGCCACCTTCCATTTCCATGTACCAAACTTCGTCCTTATCTGCAAAGGCCATCCCATTGGATTCACCGGTACCATACTTTTCAATCATTGTTCCAAGCTTTTTGACCCCTTCACGGGCATTCTTGATGAATGGCAGTACCAAGTAGACCATGCATTCTTCGTCTAAGCCATTAGGAACTAATGGGTCATACGCAAGTACCCGTTCATTTGTTGTTTCAGTTTGACATCCCGTCATCGAAACGTTGTACTCGTTGATCCCTTGCTGGTCCCAACGGCCATAGCCCTTAACACCAACTGCACACGAGGTGAACCGGCAGCCCTGGCCGTGCAGGTCACACTCAAAGCCGTTGTAGTCGGAAACGTAGTGTTCACCGTCATAGTTCTTAGCTGGGAAGACCCGGTAAGTAATCGGGTTGATTCCGTTATACCAATCTTCGTCCCGGGCAACCATTGTTGAACCGTCGACACTTGCCTTTTTACCAACTAAAATTCCTGTACATGCGTTAATAAATGGCTTCATAACTAACAACCTCCTCAGCGATTAAGTGAAAAATAATACAAACCACTACCTTCACTGTAGTAGTTATTAGTTTTCTTGTAAAGCGCTTTCTTTAAACAAAACTGGTGGATTATAGAATGAAGTTAGCCACCTAATTGGTGGTAAATGCAAAAACG
>CADFHB010000003.1 GCA_902834055.1 Lactobacillaceae bacterium
CGGTGGTTTCAAAGAGCTCTTTGCCAAGGGCCGGTTTGACCTATACCACTAGAATTTTTCAGTGTTCACCGGCAGTAGTGTGAGTAAACTAGTTTCAATGCGCAAATTAGCGTCCCAAGAATACTGTAAGCCTTAAGTGTTCGAACACCGATCCGAACACTTAAGGCTTTTTTATTGTGCTCGTACGACCGTGCCCCGGTTGCGGACGATCGCATTTTGACTGTTAGGCCAAATATGCATAAGTGTCGTAATTTGCGACAAGGAAGCACAGTTAACGGTTAAAAGGAACACCATATTATCATAAAATAATTATACAGGGAGTAACTATTTATTTAACAAAAGGGGGAGTTGGCAATGCTATTTCAGGTTTATGGCAGTCAAGCGGGCTGGCAATTTTTGAAAATGGGATTTTAGTATTTATCTGCTTGATTGTGACAAATGAAATTGCCCGGCGGACGCGAATTGGGGGACTCTTCTTCTTCGTTATCCTGCCAGTAGCATTAACAATCCACTTCATTACGATTTACGTTTGTGCTGGGTTGGGGCAGTCGTGGGCGCTGCATAACCAGACCTATGTCCATATGAATAGCTGGTTCCACTACGCCAAACTCTATGCAGCTACCTTTGGCTGTATTGGTTTTATGATTTTAAAATACCACTGGGGCCATCTTGGTAAGGCCTATTGGTTTAAAGTTTTCCCGTTCGTTATCGTGGCGATCAATATTTTTATCGCGGTTGGCAGTGATTTCGAGTCTGCAATTCGAGGCATGCACGCCCTCCAGACGACGGGGAGCCAGTGGTGGCTTTCCTCTGAAGGCGTTTGGCTTTACGGGGCCTGGTGGAACGTCTTAAACGGACTAGCCGGTATCATTAACGTCTTTTTCATGACCGGCTGGTTTGGCATTTATTCGTCAAAAAACGAGCAGGATATGTTATGGCCAGACATAACCTGGCTCTTTATCCTTGCTTATGATGTTTGGAACTTTGAATACACATATAACAACCTGTCGACGCACTCCTGGTACTGTGGATTAGCCCTCCTGTTGGCGCCAACCTTTGCGGCAACAGGAGGGCTGGATTCAAAACCCGGCTAACACCCTAACAATCTGGTGCATGTTTGCCCAGGTCTTCCCGCTTTTCCAAGGCAGTGGGAAGTTTGCGGTTCTACCGATCCTCTACAAGGACGGGGTAATGAACCCGGCAGTCCACCCAACAGCTGCTGACCCGCATGTGATGGGTATCATTGCAATCTTGTCCATTGTCATCAATGTGGTCGTCTTTGCTATCATCTGGAAACGGGCCCGGGCAATGCGGATCAACCCATACCTGCAACCCGTCTTTGTTGGCACGAAGGATTACGAAGAGGCAATGGCCCAGCGTTAATTCAGCTTAATCGATGTAAGGTATCTGTAATAATTAATTTTATTATCGGTGCTTTACTTTTTTATTGCCTTCTTTTTCATAAATTGAGCGAACCCCGGCTCTGGGCCAAGTTGACTTTAAGTTGTCGACGTGTAAAATACAAAAGATATTTATTAGTATTGCAGCAATGGCCTGCTTCGTTTGTGGGTGGGGCAATTTGGCATCGGCCAACAGTGAACGACCGATTCGGGTGGTAACTGGACTGAACTTTTATGGCGAAGTTGCTAAGCATGTTGCTGGCCAGCATGGTCAAGTAACCTCTTTTATTAACAGTTCAGCGGTTGATCCTCATGATTATCAGCCAGGCGCTAAGCAGGCAGAAGAAGTTGCCAAGAGCAATGTTGTAATCGAAAACGGTGTTGGTTATGATAACTGGATGAATAAGCTAGTCAAAGCCAGTGGCAACCAGGACGCCAAGGTTGTAAATGTGGGTAAGATCGTGGGCAAGAAAAATGGTGATAATGAACACCTATGGTACCGGCCGACAACTGTCAAGCAGTTAGCAAACGCATTAGCTAGTCAGTATAGTAAGCTCGATCCTAACCATGCCAAGGAGTATCGTGCCAATGTGCACCGGTATATTGCTTCCCTTAAGCCTCTAGATCAACAGATCGCTAAAGACAAGCAGCAGGTTAACCTACAGAAAAAGAAAGTTGCGGTAAGTGAACCGGTTTTTGACTATGCTTTAGAGGATATGGGATATCAAGTTATGGATAAACACTTTGAAAAAGCGGTTGAGGACGGTACTGATCCTTCGCCAAAGGATATTCACCAGCTACAGCAGGCAATTCGTAAGCATCAGATTGCTTTCTTTGTTGATAATACCCAAGCGAGTGACCGGGTCGTCAAGAACTTAGTTACCTTAGCAGAGGAAAATAACGTTCCGGTGCTAAAGGTGACCGAAACTAAACCTAGTTAGAAGATGACTTATACCGAATGGATGATGAATCAGTACCAGGAATTATCCAAAATTCAAAAAGCTAATAACTAAACAAGAAATTGTGGCATAAATCAAAAAATAAAGGAAGCTGGAAGAATATCGGACCATTCCGACACTTTTCCCAGCTTCCTTTTGCTTTAGGTTCATGTACTTTATTTAACGGCTTCCTGTCCGCGGACGTTCCAAGTTGTCAAGAAGATCAGGCAGGCGACGATACTAGCAACCAGGATCAAGATAAAGCCCATGTGCCAGCCAGCCATATCAACGACCCAGCCAAGGACTGCGTTGGCGGAGAAGGAACCGAAGAAGTAGCCAAAGAGACCAGTTAACCCGGCAGCGGTTCCGGCCGCCTTTTTGGGCACCAGGTCAAGGGCTTGCAGGCCGACCAACATGACCGGACCGTAGATTAGAAAGCCAACTGCTACCAGGGCGGTGTTAATCACTGCGAGGCTGTTAGCCGATATGTAAACCAGAAGGAAGACGGTTACCAGAACCATGTAGCAGAAACTGGCGGGACCCCGCCGGCCGTGAAAGACGTGGTCAGAAACCCAACCGGCCAGCAGGGTACCGGGAATCCCAGCCAACTCGTACCAGAGGTAAGAGGCACTGGCGCTGCCAAGGGTGATTCCCTTCACCTCGGTCAGGTAGGTCGGAACCCAGTTCTTCACCCCGTAACGGACGAGGTAGACGAAAATATTGGCACAGGCGATGACCCAGACCCACTTATTATTGAGGACGTGTTTGAACAAGAGCTCCTTGGTGGTAAAGTTGTGCTCGTTTAGCTGGTGACTCTTGTTGGGGTAGTCATTACGGTACTCTTCAATTGGTGGCAAACCAACCGATTCAGGACTGTTGCGCATCAGGATAAAGGCGATAACGGCAATCACAATTCCGGCAATGGCGGGGATAATAAAGGCCCCGTTAAAACTATTGATCCCGAGGGAACTTGCTGCAATCAAGACAATCCCCCAGTTGGCCAGGGGGGCCATTAAACCGCCACCAACATTGTGGGCCGTGTTCCAGAGGGCCGTCTTACCACCCCGCTCGTTGAGGGAAAACCAGTGGACTAAGATCCGGCCACACGGGGGCCAGCCCATCCCCTGAAACCAACCGATGATAAACAAGACGATGAACATGGTCGTGATGTTACTGGTTAGCGCGGGGATGAAACCGAAGGCCAGGTTGGTTAAGGAAACTAGCAGCAGGCCGAGGGGCAGGAAAATTCGGGCATCGCTTTTGTCGGAAACAATCCCCATTACAAACTTACTAATCCCGTAGGCGAGGGAGACGGCGGAGAGGGCCAATCCCAATTGCCCCTTGGAGAAGCCTTCCTTGATTAACCCGGGAATGGCGATTGAAAAGTTATTTCTTAATAGGTAGTAGCCGGCATAACCAACGAAGATACCGATAAAGACCTGCAAGCGCAAGCGACGGTAGGTAGCGTCAACCTTACTCTTGTCCATATGAAAATGCTCCTTACTAATAAATTATTCAGCATTAATTGTACTACTGTTTGTCTTAGTTAAGGGCAAAAAATAAAGGGCTTCCACGGGGGAGCCCTTATCAACCATTAATTCTGGTTAGTAATCATTCGTGTGCCTGTTTCTTTAACGTCTCCGCAATTTCCTTGAGGTATTGAATTTCGGGACTTGGTGTGGCCGGCTTTTCTTCCTTCTTGTGGAAGTGGTTGATAAATTTAACCAGCAGGAAGACAACGAAGGCAATGATAAGAAAGTTAATGACGGCGTTTAAAAACAGGCCGTATTTAAATTGGGCGTCACCGACGGTTAAGACGAGGTTTGAAAGGTCAATTTTTCCGATAAAAAGACCAATCAAGGGGTTAATCAGGTTATTGACCAGTGAATTAACGATGGCAGTAAATGCTGCCCCGACAATGATCCCGATAGCCATATCGACAACGTTTCCACGGGCAATAAAATCTTTGAATTCCTTGAGCATGATGAGCCTCCTTTTGAACTATCCTTTATATTATGATTTTATCAATAAGATAAGAATAGTGACTACGGCTGCTTGGCAGTATTTAATAAATTTTAAACAGTAAAGGGCTAGGAAAAACGCCTGTTTTTCTTAGCCCCTCCATGGATTGATTGATTTGGTAATTTATTAGTTTTCTTCAACCCCGGTACCATCGTAGCAGCGTTCAAGCAGTTCCTTGAGCTGGCTAACCAGTGGTTCTACCGGGTTAGTGGTTGTACATTGATCTTCGTAAGCTTCGACTGCTAGCTTGTCAACAACCTTATCGAATTGTTCACGGGTAACGCCGTTAGCCTTAAGACTAAGGGTTACACCACAGCGGTGGGCAACATCGATGTACTTTTGGGCGTATGCTTCTGCTAATTCTTCGTCAGAGTTTCCTTGTAGGCCGATGAAGCGTGCCAAGTCAGCGTAGTCCTTGGTTGCGTGGTAAGTTTCGTAGTGTGGCCAAAGGGCTAACTTCTGTGGCCGTTGGGCGTTAAAGCGAATTACTTGTGGCATTGCGATGGCGATCAAGAGACCGTGGGGAAGTCCAAAGGCCCCACCCATTTTGTGGGCCAGTGAGTGCGTGATTCCCAGGAAGGCTTGACCAAAGGCCATCCCCGCCATTGTTGAGAAGTCATGCATCTTGCGGCGGGCAAAGACGTCACCCTTAACGGACTTTGGCAGGTATTCCATTGCCCCCTTAACGGTTTGCAGCGACCAACCACGGGTGTAGTCAGTTGCCATTACGGAAACGTAGGATTCAGTGGCGTGGCAGATAACATCCAAACCCGTGTAGGCGGTCGTCTTTGGTGGGACGGTTTCGACAAATTGCGGATCAACGATAGCGATGTTTGGTGTCAAAGCATAGTCGGCCAATGGGTACTTAATGTGGGTCTTGGAATCAGTGATTACCGCGAATGGGGTAACTTCGGAACCAGTACCAGACGTGGTTGGAATCCCAATCAACTGGGACTTTTCTGGCTTCTTGATTTGGTAAGCCCGTTTCCGAATATCGAGGTACTTTTGCATTACCCCATACCAGGAAGTTTCTGGGTGTTCATAGAACATCCACATTGCCTTGGCGGCATCCATTGGTGAACCACCACCGAGGGCGATAATCGTGTCCGGCTTGAAGTCGTTCATCATGGCAACACCCTTTTCAACGGTGTTGGTGGATGGATCTTCTTCGACGTCATCGAATACCAAGAATGGAGTTTCGTTTTGCCGTAACCGCAGTTGGTCGATGACCCGTTGGACGTACCCCCGCTTACTCATTCCGGGACCCGTAACGATGAAGGCCCGGTTAATGTTTGGAATGTCGCGCAATTCCTTTAGTGAATTCCGCTGAAAGTATACTTTTGGGGGGATTTTAACCCACTGACGGTTTTCGCGACGCTTGGCAATGACCTTGATGTTTAAGAGGTCCCAGTCGGTAACGTTATGCGAAACCGAGTTACCACCGTAAGAACCGGTCCCTAATGTCAAGGATGGGGTCATGTTATTGTAGATGTTACCAATCCCACCGATACCGGATGGTGAGTTGACGATGATCCGGGAAGCACGCATTTCAAGCCCGTACTTAGTTGCCAGGTCGTCATCAAGGGTGTGGATAGCAGCAGTGTGTCCTTCACCACCGTAGTGGAGCAGTTGCCGGCAGATGTCAAAGGCGTTTTCGTGTGAACTAGCCCGGTACATCGTCAGAACTGGTGATAACTTTTCGGCTGACAGTGGGTAGTCATCCCCAACCCCGTCGATTTCAGCGATTAAGACCTTCGTGTTGTCGGGAACGTTCTTCAAGCCACACATTTCGGCGATGGCATTTGCGGACCGTCCAGCAATGGGTCCCCGTACCTGGTGACGGTCAGGATCAATGAAGCCATCGGAGAAGGTTTGCATTTCGTTAGGCTTAACAAAGTAGCAGTTCCACTTCTTGAATTCTTCTTTAACTTGGTCGTAGATTTCATCGTCAACGACTACTGAGTTTTCCGAAGCACAGATCATCCCGTTATCAAAGGTCTTGGAAAGGACAATGTCGTAAACGGACCGTTCGATGTTGGCCGTCTTTTCAATGTAGGCGGGACCGTTACCAGGGCCGACCCCTAATGCTGGGTTACCAGAGCTGTAGGCCGCCTTGACTAAGCCGGGACCACCAGTTGCCAAAATAGTGGCAATGTTAGGGTGTTGGAGCAGGGCATTCGTGTTTTCACGGCTGCACTGGGGGATCCACTGGATCATGTCCTTTGGTGCACCAGCCTTTTCAGCAGCAGCTTGCAAAATCTTGGCCGTCTTAACGGATGATTCGAATGCTTGTGGGTGGAACGAGAAGATAATGGTGTTCCGGGTCTTAGCAGAAATGATTGACTTGAAAATTGTGGTGGAAGTAGGGTTGGTAACAGGAACTACTCCGGCAATAATCCCCAGTGGGTCAGCAATCGTAATCGTTTGGTCCTCATCATTGTCTTCGATAATCCCAACGGTCTTATCGTGACGGATGTTGTTCCAAATGTATTCACTAGCGTAGATGTTCTTGATGGCTTTATCTTCAGCCACACCACGACCAGTTTCCTTGGCAGCATCAACTGCTAAGTCCATGTGATGTTCTTCCGCAGCCAGGGCCATCTCCTGACAGATCTTATCAACTTGTTCTTGTGTAAAATTACGCAATTGGTCAAAAGCAACCTGACTCTTTTGAACTAATCCATCAATTAGCTCATGAGCCGCTTGTTGCTTGTCTTGTTCAGTTTGCTTTTGCTCAACTTGGTGCTTTTTTGAAGTTGCCATAATCAAGTTTCTCCTTCATCTCTTAATTACTTGTTACCTTTTGAACATGATTAATAATACAACGGTTACGGATAGTTGGCAATAGCATTGTGACATAATGAACAATGGTCGTAATTCATGAATCCGGTTTCATTGAAGTGCCGTCAAGACTGCAATAACAACAAAAAAGATTGGTATAATTTTATGGCAGTTGATATTTGAGCAAACGGTTGCGCAAACCCGTTAGTGATCACTGATTCACAATAAGTGTAGGCAGCAAAAAAAGGACGCTTAAGGAAGAGTCAGATTGCTCCTCTTAGGCGTCCTTAACTAGTTATTATTTATTCACGAGTGTTGGGGTCCTTACCGGCGTTCGGGTCTTGGATGTGGTAATCGTCATCCTTCATCGCCTCAACCTTACCAAGACGGTAACCATTACCTACCTGACTAAAGAAGTCGTGGTTAACGGTGGAAGTTGAAATCCCGTTCATGACGACTGGGTTAACGTCCGCTGCTGTGTCAGGGAAGAGGGGATCTTGTCCCAGGTTCATCAAGGCCTTATTGGCATTGTAGCGGATAAAGGTCAAAACATCATCGGTCCAACCCACCTGGTCATATAGAAGGTGGGTATACTTTTCTTCATTATCGTAAAGATCATAGAGGAAGTTGTACAGCCAGTCTTTCATGTCTTGCTGTTGCTTTTCGGTCCGCTGGTGGAGACCAACTTGGAACTTGTAACCGATGTAAGTTCCGTGCACCGATTCATCCCGTAAGATCAACTTAATGATTTCAGCCACGTTGTTTAACTTATTGTGCCCTAAGTAGTAAAGCGGGGTGTAGAAACCAGAGTAAAAGAGGAAGGTTTCCAAGAAGACGTTGGCGACCTTCTTTTTCAGGGGATCTTCATTAGGGTTGAGGTACATGTTGGCAATCTTAGTCGCCTTGTTTTGTAAAAATTCTTCGGTATCTGACCAGTTGAAGATCTCGCTAATTTCATCTGGCGTGTTGAGGGTGGAGAAGATTGTGGAATAACTCTTGGCATGGACCGACTCCATGAATTGGATGTTATTTAACACTGCAGTCTCGTGTTGGGTCTTAACATCTTCTTTTAGTGCCGTGAGCCCCGCTTCTGATTGGACGGTATCCAGCAGAGTCAGGCCACCAAAAACGTGACCGACCGTCCAGCGATGGTCATCATCTAGTTCCCGCCAGTCGTCCATATCGTTGGAAACTGGGATCCGGGTGTCGAGCCAAAACTGTTCCGTTAATTTCTCCCAGGTAGCCTTATCAATCATGTCGGAAACTTCATTCCAATTGATGGCCTTATATTGCTCTAATGGTTTAAATTCTTCAAGTTTCATTTAATTAGCCTGCTCCTTAAAATAACTAACTAACCTTATTTAACGGTAAAATATGCACTCAAATTTTAGCAGTGATTCGCTGTAAAATCAAATAATACAGCTTTCACATTGGTTGGCGCCGATCTCATCTTGGTCATCGGTGAAGGTCCGGATGTAGTAAATCGACTTGATTCCACGCTGGAAAGCATAGTGACGCAAGATGTTTAAATCCCGGGTAGTCATCTTAGAAGTGCGGCCGTTTTTCCATTCATATAATCCGGCCGGAATCGTTGACCGCATAAAGAGGGTCATTGACATTGACTGGTCGACGTGTTCTTGGGCGGCTGCATAGGTGTCGATGACTTTACGCATATCGATATCATAGGCGGATTGGTAGTAAGGCATCGTGTCGTTAGAGAGGTATGGTGCGGGGTAGTAGATCTTACCGATCATCTTTTCTTGCCGCTCCTCGACCCGGTTGATGATAGGGGTTAGGCTTGCGGTGGAGTCATTGATGTATGAAGTTGAACCGTTTGGCGCAACGGCTAGGCGGTATTCATTGTAAAGGCCATCCTTCATGACGTCATCGCGTAGCTTTTGCCAGTCTGCGGGTCCGGGAATAAAGATACCAGCGAAGAGGTCCTTGACCACGTCAGATTGGGGCCCCCAATCCTTAGTAATGTACTTATCAAAGTAGCTACCGTCAGCATAAGTACTCTTGGCGAAGTTGTAGAAGGTTTCTTGTTGCTCGTGGGCAATTTCATTCGATGCCACCAGTGACCAGTAGTTTAGAAGCATGAAGTAGACACCGGTAAATTCAATGGCGACCGGACTGCCGTATTGGATGTGGTTTTTGGCCAGGTAGCTGTGCAGGCCCATTGCACCGAGACCAACTGAATGGGAAAGGGCATTTCCCCGCTTGATACTAGGAACCACGTCCAGGCTTTCGACGTCACTAATGTGGGTTAATCCCCGCATCATGGCCCGGACGGACCGGCCAAAGTCAGGGCTTTGCATCATGTTGGCAATGTTGGTTGACCCCAGGTTGCAGCTGATGTCGGTCCCTAATGTTTCGTAGGATTGGTCATCAGCGACCTTAGAAGGCACTTGGACCTGGGCAATTTCCGAACAGAGGTTGCTCATGACAATTTTACCGTCGATTGGGTTCGCCCGGTTTTCGGTATCGATGTTGATAATGTAGGGATAGCCAGATTCCTGTTGGAGCTTACTGATTTCGTCCTCTAAGTCACGGGCATTGAGCTTTTTCTTGTGGATCTCATCGTTAGCGACCATGTTGTCGTATTCCTTGGTAATGTCAACGTAAGAGAAGGGAACCCCGTAGACCCGTTGGACATCATAAGGACTGAATAAGTAGATGTCTTGGTTTTGTTCGACTAGTTCATAGAACTTGTCAGGGACGGTGATGCCGAGGGAGAGCGTCTTAAGCCGGACCTTTTCATCGGCGTTTTCCTTCTTGGCACCGAGAAATTCAATAATGTCCGGGTGAAAGACACTGAGGTAGACAACCCCGGCGCCTTGCCGTTGACCTAATTGGTTAGAGTAGGAAAAGCTGTCTTCCAAGAGCTTCATTACCGGTACCACCCCACTAGCAGCCCCTTTAATCTTTTTGATCGGGGCCCCGGCTTCCCGGAGGTTGCTTAAGTTGATGCCAACTCCACCACCGATCTTAGAAAGTTGGAGAGCGGAGTTGATGGTGCGACCGATGGTATTCATATCATCCGTAGTTTGGATGGCGAAGCAGGAGACAAATTCACCCCGGCGCTTTCGGCCAACATTGAGAAAGGTGGGCGTTGCTGGTTGGTAACGCTGGTGGATGATCTCGTCGGCTAAGTCCATCGCTAGCGCCTCGTCACCATTTGCCAGATACAGGGCATTCATCGCTACCCGGTCGATGTAGTTTTCTAGGTAGTATTCCTTGTCGTTGGTCCGCAGTGCGTATTGAGCATAGAACTTATAGGCGGCCATAAAGGAGTGGAAGTGGAAGCCTTGCTCTTTGAGGTAGTCGTATAACTGCTCGATAAAGCTGAAGCGGTACTTGTCGATAAAGCCTTCTTCAATATAATCATTGGTCGTTAGCCAATCGAACCGTTCCTTTAATGAAGAAAAGTGCTTAGTATTGGGGCGAACGTTTTGTTCGATGAAGTCAGTGAGCGCTTCTTTATCTTTGTCAAGCTGGATCTTATCATCACGGGGGATATTAACTTCGTTATTGAGGTCGAAGTACTTAACTTTGGTAATATCAATATTGGATAAGGACATGTGCAAAACTCTCTTTCTAAAATTTTCAATAAATAAACCAGGCTAGTGGCCGGTTATGCGGGGGTAGCCTGGTTTAAGTCATAAACTAAGGTTGTTAGGCAAGCTGTTGGAGACGGTCCGGACGGAAACCAGAAAAGGTGTTACCGTCAGGCAGTTGAACCACTGGCGTTGCCATAAACCCAGCCTTCTTTAGCTGGTCAACGTATTCTGGTTGTTCGTCGATGTTGTGTTCCACGAAGTTGATCTGGTGCTGTTGCAAAAACCGCTTTGTCATTTTACATTGGATACAGTTATTTTTGGAAAAAACAGTTACCATTTTTAACCCTCCCTTAGGCGTAATTAATCGTTGTTGATGTTTCTTAGTATAGGCGAAAATCCGGAAAAATCAATCAAAAAAGTACCACATATTGTGCTACAAAAATAGTGAAACACAATATGTGGTACTGATGGTGCGGATTATTCGTGTGAAACTTTTTTAGCTTGATCACTAGATGAGTTGGAAGAACTAATTAATCATTATACACTGAATCACTGGACTATGAAAAAGAAAATGGAGATTAAGTTTGACAGAGCAATTAAACCAGCAAATGATGCGGGCCGCCTTGGCGGAAGCCCGACAAGCAGAAGTATTGAATGAAGTGCCAATTGGTGCCGTAGTGGTGAAGGATGGCCAGATCATTGGGCGTGGTCACAACATGCGGGAGCGGTTCCAAGATGTTACTTATCACGCGGAAATGTTAGCGATCATGGAGGCGTGTGAAAAGCTCCATAGTTGGCGCCTGGAAGACTGCGACCTATACGTTACGTTGGAGCCCTGCATCATGTGTAGTGGGGCGATTGTCAATGCCCGAATTAAAAATGTTTATTATGGTGCAAGTGACCCCAAAGCCGGTGCGGTCGATAGTCTTTATCACTTATTGAATGATTCCCGATTGAACCACCAGGTTAACGTCACCAGTGGGGTCTTACAAGGTGAGTGCAGCCAAATGCTAAAAAACTTTTTCCGTGAAATTCGTCGGCAAAAGAAGGCAGCCCGGAAAAAACGTCGGGCTAAGGACTAGCATTTGTGGCTGATTTAGTGTAATATACTAGTTGCCGTAAGGCCTTAGGGCAAGGGTATGCTTACGAACCGTGTCAGGTCCGGAAGGAAGCAGCACTAAGTTTGATGTACCTTGTGCCCTAAGTTTGATTGAAATTGACGAGACGTGGTCGTGACCACGTCTTTTAATTTTTAAAGAATCAGCGCGTAATTTTCCGTCGCTAATCTTTTCGTGTCGAAAATTCGTGGAAAGCTAGTATAATATTTAAGAGTAACGATTGAATTTAAAAAGAAAGGAAGCGACGTGATGAGTTACCAAGCACTGTACCGGGTTTGGCGGCCCCAACGTTTTGACGAACTAGTCGGTCAGCAGGTAGTTACCCAGACGTTGAAGAATGCCATTATTACTCATCAGATCAGTCATGCCTACCTTTTTGCGGGACCACGGGGAACCGGTAAAACCTCCGCGGCGAAGATCTTTGCTAAGGCGGTAAACTGTCACCACCTGCAAGATGGTGAGCCCTGTAACCAGTGTGACCTCTGTAAGGCCATCACCAAGGGGCAGTTAAATGACGTTATCGAAATTGACGCCGCCTCCAACAACGGTGTTGAAGAAATTCGTGACATCCGGGATAAGGCGAAGTATGCACCGACCCAGGCGGACTATAAGGTTTACATTATCGACGAAGTCCACATGCTTTCGACGGGGGCTTTTAACGCCCTCCTTAAGACGCTGGAAGAACCGCCAGCAAACGTTATTTTTATCCTAGCCACAACGGAGCCCCATAAGATTCCGTTAACGATTATTTCTCGGGTGCAGCGGTTTGACTTCCGGCGGATTTCCGCCCAGGATGCCTTTAACCGGATGAAGTACATTCTGGACCAAAAGCAGGTTGACTACGAAGAAAAGGCCCTGTGGGTGATCGCTAACGCAGCTGAAGGGGGGATGCGGGATGCCTTGAGTATCCTCGACCAAGTACTGTCCTTTAGTGATAATGAGGTTAAATTGACCGATGCCCTGACGGTGACCGGGAGTGTAACTAAGCAATTATTGGAAAAGTACTTCTTAGAGGTGACCGACCACCAGAGTGCCGCCGCCCTTAATACCATGAAGGATATTTTAGGGCAGGGAAAGGATGGCCAGCGCTTTATTGAAGACTTGATCTCCTTTATCCGGGATGTCCTTTTGTATCAGGAGTCCCCTAAGCTTGTTTTGGTAGCCAGCACCGGGCTAAGCGACGATGACTTTCAAAAGATGGCCGCCGCCACGACGGCCAACGTCCTTTACCAGATGATTGATGAGTTAAACAACATCCAAGAGGAGATGCGCTTTACGACGCATCCGGATGTTTATCTTGAAGTGCTGACGGTTAAGTTGGCCCAAGTTGATAAGCAAACGGTTGCCACTACTGCCCCCACCCCAGCGGCAAGTACCGATTCGGTGACTAGCCAGCAGACAATTGCTGACTTAAAGGCAACGGTTAAGCAATTGCAAGCTACCGTTAAAAAGCTTCAGGAGCAGCCAGTGGCTACACCACGCGTGGCCAAGCCCGCAAGCCAACCCCGGGTTCAACAGCGTAAGGTCGAGGTAAACCTTAGCCAGATCAATCCGGTCTTGGGGAAGGCAACCCGCAAGGACCTAGTTGAAATCCAGGGCCTATGGCAAGAACTACTGTCGAAGCTAAGTGTCCCTCAACGTTCGTTGCTCCACGTTTCCAAGCCAGTTGCGGCTAGTACCGATGGGGTAATTGTGGCCTTTGACTACGCCTTTTTGTTCCAGCAGGCAATGGATGATGCCGTCCTGTTGACTAGTATGGAACGAGGGCTACAGGAGCTGACCGGAACTGAGCGCCGGGTGGTATTTGTGCCCAAGGACAAGTGGCCCCGGATTCGCCAAGAATACATTAAAGAACACGGCCTGGGGAAACCACAACATGGTCAAGCTAAAACTAATACCCCACCAGTATCGACCCAGCCAGCTGCTCTTTCTCAAGCCCACCAGCAGAGTGATGGGGATAGTGGTCAACCACCGCTACCACCAGAACCACCATCGGCGGCAGATAGCGCTGAAGACGCGGTGACTAAGGCCCAGGAACTATTCGGTAGTGATATTGTTAAAGTAGAAGATAATTAAGAAAAGGATGATTAAATTATGATGCGCGGAATGAACATGCAACAAATGATGAAGCAAGCCAAGGCAATGCAAAAGAAAATGATGGCAGAACACGAAGAGTTAGCTAAGCAAGAATTCGTGGGTACCGCACCTGACGAGATGGTAACCGCTAAATTCAACGGTGATAAGACGCTGTTGGACCTTAAAATTAATCCAGAAGCGGTAGACCCTGACGATGTTGACATGCTCCAAGACCTCCTGGTGGCGGCCATTAATGATGGCTTAAAGAAGGTTGACGAAGCAACGCAACAAAAGCTTGGCAAGTACACGCAAGGTATGGGGCTGTAATTAAATGCAATACCCAGAACCACTAGCTAAGTTGATTGAAAGCTATACCAAGTTACCGGGGATTGGCCAAAAGACGGCCACGCGGTTGGCATTTTATACCTTGGGAATGCAAGAAGACGACGTGACCAACTTTGCCAAGTCCTTACTGGGCGCAAAACGGGACCTCCATGACTGCAGTATTTGCGGCAACATCACTGAAGATGACCCATGCCCAATTTGTCGGGACAAGAGTCGGGACCATTCCAAGATTCTCGTGGTTGAGCAGTCCCAAGACATCATGGCCCTGGAACGGATGCATGAGTATCATGGCCTGTACCATGTTTTACACGGGGTGATTTCGCCGGTTGCCGGTACTGGACCGGAAGACATTAACATCGCCAGCCTCATCAAACGGTTGCAAAAGGATGAAGAGGTTAAAGAAGTGATCATTGCCACCAATGCATCGTCAGATGGTGAATTAACGGCGGGCTATCTTGCAAAGCTGATTAAGCCTGCCCAGATCAAGGTTACCCGGTTGGCCCATGGATTATCCGTCGGTGCCGACATTGATTACGCCGATGAAATGACCCTGTTTAAGGCCGTGCAGGGACGAACGGAGATGTAACTGATGTTTTTTAAACGACAAAAGAACCAGGTTGAGCGGGAGCGTAACCAGCGTCTGTTAGATACCATTTATGATACTAAGGCGAGTTGGGACCATGCCCAAGAGACCCAGCTGGCGGTGTACGAGGCCAATGTTAGTACGGAGTTACGCGACCGGACGAAGATTCAAGAACAAAAGTACTTATACCTATACAAGTTGGCACAGAAGTACCATGTACATGGCCAGCTAAACGAGGGTGTTATCAGTCACTAGGAGGCACTATGGCAGGTAAATTTATTTCATTTGAAGGACCGGATGGTGCGGGTAAGACCAGCGTCCTCCAGCAAATTGAACATGATTTAGAAGCTGAGCTCGGGGCCAACCAGGTGCTTTATACGCGGGAGCCAGGAGGGAACCCCATTTCGGAGCAAATCCGTCAGCTGCTCTTTAACCCGGCTAATACGGAAATGGATGGCCGGACGGAAGCGTTGCTTTTTGCGGCAGCACGGCGGCAACATATTGTCTCTGAAATTGTTCCGGCCTTAAAAGCCGATAAGGTCATCCTGTGTGACCGGTATGTCGATAGTTCGATTGCTTACCAAGGGGCGGGACGCCAGCTAGGTGAAGAGGCGGTCTGGCAGATGAACCAGTTCGCAATTGATGGCCTGCTCCCCCAATTGACGATTTACCTGGACATTGAGTCAGCACTTGGTCTGCGCCGAATTGCGGAGCACCGGGCTGACCAGGTTAACCGCCTTGATAAGGAACAATTGAGTTTTCACCGGACCGTTCGCCAGGCCTACCTTCGTTTATACCACCAGTATCCGGAACGGATTAAGCTTATTGATGCCAGTCAGCCGTTGGCAAAGGTGATTGCGGACGTGCGGCAAACGATTCACGCCCGGTATCCCGACTTGTTTGCAGAAGAAAGTAAGAGGTGATTGTCATGAAAATGATCGTTGCAATTGTTCAATCAAAGGATAGCAACCGCTTGAGAAGGGCTTTCAATAAGGCGGAAGTACAGGTAACCCAGCTTTCGACAACCGGGGGCTTTCTCCGGGAAGGAAATGCGACCTTTTTAATTGGGGTTAAGGATGAACGAGTGGCGGAAGTCTTAGAAATCATTAAGAAGAATGCGGAGTCACGGGAGCAATATGTGACCTCACAAATGCACATTGACGTTGAAGGCGGGTCCGCTTTCCCAGTTAACGTGCGGATTGGCGGGGCAACCGTCTTTATTTTGCCGGTGGAAAAATTCCTCAAGTTTTAGGTAGGTGAGTGACACGGTGGCGAAGGGACAAGTGAGCCGGGCAGAGCAGTTGCAGCCCGGTTTAATTAACCGTTTGAAACGGGTAATTGATAACCACGAGCTGGCGCATGCCTACTTACTGGTGGGGCCTAGTGGAGCAGGGAAAAACGCGGTTGCCCAGTGGCTAGCGTTGCGGATCTTTTGCCTCCACCCGCAGGAAAATGAACCTGACATGACTTGCCCGGAATGCCAACGGATTCTGAGCGGTAACCACCCAGATATTGTGGTTGCCAAGCCAGAGGGGCGGCAGATCAAGGTGGACCGGATCCGCTATCTCAAAAGCGAATTTACGAAGAGCGCCATGGAGGGGAGTCAAAAGCTCTTTATCATTAAGGATGCGGAAAAAATGACGACCAGTGCGGCTAACAGTTTGTTGAAGTTTATTGAGGAACCAGGCCCGGGAACCTATATTTTGATGCTTACGACTAACAAGAGTGCCGTGTTACCGACCATCCAGTCGCGGACCCAGGTACTAGAGCTGGCCCCCTTAAACCGCCAGGACCTCCTCCAGGTAATGGCTGACCACGATATCAGTACCGGTCAAGCAAAGGTGGCCATTGGGATTACGGACGCGGTGAGCGACGTCCAACGATGGTGTGAGGATGGCTGGTTTGGCAACGCCCTCCAGGGGATTAGTCAGTGGTATCGCCACGTTAGCGCGGGGCAGATGATGGCCTTTGTGGACGTCACCACCTCCTTGGTAAAGCTGGCGAACCGGGAACGGGAACGACAGCAGGTCCTTTTAGACCTAATCACCCTAATTTGGCGTGACACGCTGCTGAGCGCTAACGGTATTCAAGATCCGGACCGTCGTCATTTCATTGCCGAACAGCAGTTAGTTGATGAGGTAGGTCAGCGGTATTCGATGGACCGCCTGCTTGCGGTCAGCCAGTTGACCCTGGGGACGCGTCATGAGTTAGAGCAAAATATTAGTTTTCAAAACGTGGTCGAACAGTTAACAATTCGGATTGTGAAGGCATTGACTGAGTAAGGGAGGCACAGTCATGAATGGTGACCAACAACGAAACGGAATCTATGATAACCTTGCCCACCTCGGCGCCCACCTCACTGAGATGGGGGATGAGCTGGCAGCACTTAAGTCACAACTAAACGTTGCCCTGGCGCAGAATGCAGAGTTAACAATTGAAAATAAGCACCTCCAAGAGGCCATTAAGAAGCTCCGTGATGAACGGGACGAACAGCAACTAACGACGGGGCGGCGAACGCTTAACGAATTATACCACCAAGGTTTTCACGTTTGCCGCAAGCACTTTGGCGAACGGCTGGCCCCAAACGAGAGTTGTATTTTCTGTGACGAGGCGATCTTCAGCGGTATGGATGGACAGAAAGGTAAGCAGGAGTAACGTATGCAGCAAATTAGTAGTTTTAAGGCGACTGATACCGGACGGTTGTACCTGGTACCAACGCCAATCGGTAACTTGGATGATATGACATTTCGGGCGATCAAAACCCTCCGCGCGGTAGACTTAATCGCGGCTGAGGACACCCGCCATACCCAGCAATTACTGAACCACTTTGAAATTACAACTCGCCAGATTAGTTTTCACGAGCACAACACTGAGCAGCGCATTCCAGAACTAATTGCCAAGTTAAAGTCGGGCATATCGATCGCCCAGTGTAGTGATGCAGGAATGCCATCAATCTCTGATCCTGGAAAGGAACTAGTTGCTGCCGCAGTTACTGCTGGCATTCCGGTCGTCCCCCTGCCTGGTGCCAATGCGGGGCTAACCGCCCTGATTGCCTCGGGATTGGTCCCCCAGCCGTTTTACTTTTATGGTTTCTTGGAACGCAAGCACCAGCAGCAGGTAACGGCGTTACAGGAACTGATTAACCGGCCCGAAACCATGATCTTCTATGAGGCTCCCCATCGCTTGAAAAAAACGCTGACTACGATGGCGGAAGTCTTTGGTGACCAGCGCCAAGCGGTATTGGCCCGGGAACTGACGAAACGGTATGAAGAGTTTACCCGGGGGTCGTTAAAAGAGCTTCGTGATTACTTTAATGACCACCAGGCACGGGGCGAATTTGTCGTCCTGGTGGCCGGCAATGACCACCCCGATGCTGGGCAGCCGGTCAACGCGCAAACGCCAATTGAGCAGGTCGATGCCGAGATTGTTAAAGGACTGTCAACTAACGCCGCCATTAAGCTGGTGGCCAAACGTAACCACTTAAACCGGCAGGAATTATACCGTGAGTACCATCATATAGGAGAATAGTTTTGACAAATTTAACACAAGATGCCAACTGCTACGAGATTAACCACCAGCTAGCCTACTATGAATGTGCGGATTCTGGTCACCCCAGTGTTAGCATGGTGCTTAGCATGATGACGATGGTTTCAGATGCGCACTCGATCTCACTGGGCTTAGACCGGGCAACGGTTGACGCTACTGGTGGGGCCTGGGTAGTCGTTGGTTATGACGGAAACTTTGCTAGTGAGCAGCCAACCTTTGGGGATCAGGTCATCATTGGGACCCGGGCCCTAGCGTATAACCGCTTTTTTGCCCTCCGGGAGTTTTGGCTCTGTGACCAGCGCCACCAGCATGAATACGTTCGCTTGCGGGCGTTATTTGTAATGATGAACCTGGCTAAGCGCCGGTTAATGCGGATTCCGGACCAGTTAATTGTGCCCTTTGACTCGCCGCTAGAGAAGCGGTTGCCACGCCTGACCACCCCGGCTAAACTGGGGGCCGATTTTGCCAGTCAAACCTACCGGGTACGTTACTTTGATATTGATATTAACCACCACGTCAATAATGCCCGCTACCTTGACTGGGTATTAGACCCGTTGGGGGCAGACTTCCTGCGGCGCTACCAACCACAGTCATTGGCCATCAAGTATGGCGAAGAAGTTAAGGAAGGTGCGGTTGTCGAAAGTCGCTACCGAATCGTCCACCATGAAGGCGTGGTTAAGACAGTCCACGAAATTTGGTCGGCCGGTCAATGTTGCACCACTGCCGAACTAACCTGGCAACCGTCCGTAAAATTATAGAACCATCAAAAGAATCCCTGACCACTGATAATGTTGGTATAACAGGGGTTCTTTTTGTTTAGCCGGTGGTGAATTTATCTTTAGCCTGGCCTAATCTTGGGCTATAATAATAAAGAAAATAATACGAGCCATGTAGAGGAGGGGTAAAGTGACCAAGTCATTAACCGCCGTAATCTACCTGGAGCCTGACCAGGTAAGCTTACGGATTATTGAACAGCCCAGTTTGAAAGTCATTAATAATGTCCAGTCAGGCGCCCTGATGGTGGGGACAAAGCGAATTGCCAACTATGCCGAAAACATGGCAGCAATCGTTAACAATATTGAGGGATTTAAACAGTTAGTAAAGGATTACCAAGTTAAAAAGGTGTCTTTTTACGGTGCCTTGGAAGATCTTGATGAGATTACAGCACAATACGTGGCGGACCAATTGGAAGTCCGGACAGGGCTGAAAGTTCACTGGCTGAATAACAACCAGTTGATGGCCCAGTCAATGAGCTGCGTGGTAACCCACTTAAAGGAGTTTAATAAGCTAAGCAAACACTGCCTGTACCTCGTTAGCCTGGGCCTCGATACGATGACTTTGGCCTTTTTCCACCACGGTAACTTTGAAACCCTGTGGGAATTAGACCTTGGTGGCGCCCAGATCAGCCACCTGGTCGACCGGCTGCGGCAGACCACTACGAACCCCCAGGAAATTATCCAGGACTACATCAGTAGTAAATTCGGCTACATCGCCCCAGAATTAATTCAGAAAAAGAAGACGACGTTACTTATCCAAAACGCCCCCACCCTGGCTAAACGTTATATCCCTAAGGGCGACCATCTTGGTGAGGTACCGGCCCATATCTTCGATAATCCCATCGATCAAATTGACCTGCTGGCCCCGGCGGAACGGCTGTGGGATGAGTTTACGGTCGGCGACCGACAACGGCGGCTACTGGTTCCTAACTATCTCGTCATTGCCCGGGCTGAGGAACTGATTAACCCCAATAATGTTTATATTACTGATATTTCGGTGATGGATGGTTTGACAAACGGGATTGCGGTTCAAAATGACCAGTCCCGTCAACAGATTCAGACGATGATACGGACGTCCGCGGATGACCTTGCCCAACGTTATGGGGTGGACGGGGCCCACCAGCGGTTTGTGACTAAGTTTGCCCTCCAGTTCTTTGACCAACTACGGCCAATCCACCGGCTGGGTAACCATGAGCGCCTCTTACTAGAAATTGCCTGCAAGGTTGATGACATTGGTAACTTTATTAACCAAAGAGGCCACTACCGGCACTCGGCCTACATCCTGCGGGCTAACCCAATGATTGGCTTGTCGGATGAAGATAACCGGATCATTGCCGAGGTGGCTCGCTACCACAGTGCCGAGTCACCGACGGCCTTACAGCCCCATTACCGGCACCTAGATGATGACATTCAGTTGACGATTGCCAAGCTGGCGGCGATTTTACGGGTCGTTGATTCCTTAGATGATTCTCGTCAGCAAAAGATTAAGTCAATTAACCTCAAGCTAACCAATGATGGTCGCTTGAAGATTCGGGCCAGTGCGACCGATGACCTGGTTCTTGAAAAGTGGTCCTTTAGTTCAAAGGCCAGCTTGTTCAATGACGTTTACGGAATCAAACCAGTTTTAGTTGAGAGGAGTAATTAGGGATGTATAAGGACTTTTATAAACCAGAAAATTACGTGAACCGGGAACTGAGCTGGATTGATTTTAACGGCCGGGTACTGGGTGAAGCGACTGACATGGATAACCCCCTGTTGGAACGGGCCAACTTTTTGGGGATTACCCAGAGTAACGTTGACGAGTTTTTCATGGTCCGGGTGGCATCACTGCACAAGCTTGCAGCAGCTAACGTGACCAGCACGGACGCCTCCGGACTAACCCCGGAAGAACAGCTCAATGCCGTTAACCGTAAGGAACACCGGATGGTTGAACAACGGTACGAGATTTATAACCAGCAAATTATCCCCCAACTAGCGGCGCAAAAGATTAACCTCCTCCACATTAAGGAGCTTTCTACCAAGCAATATGAATTTATCCACCGCTACTTCAATGATGAGCTCATGCCGGTCCTGACCCCGATGGCCGACGATAGTTCCCGTCCGTTTCCCTTTATTTCAAATAGCTCGCTAAACATTGCCGTGCAGCTCCGGCGGGACCCCCATGCCAAGACCCCGCTTAAGCACGAGACCTTGGAAGGGGACCAAGAAGTTGAACGGAAGCAAGCAGAGCCCCATGATGACCGCCAGGAATCTGACATTAAGTTTGCGACGGTCCGGGTACCAGATATCTATAAGCGCCTGGTTCGCCTGCCTGGTGAGAATAACTTCATCCTAATTGACGAGGTGGTCAAGGAGTTCTTAAACTTCCTCTTCCCCGGTTACCAAATCATGGCTAGTGCGACCTACCGGGTAATGCGGGACATGGACTTAGACGTGGCTGATGAAGATACCTCTGACCTTTTACGGGCGGTCAAGCACCAGCTGCGGGAGCGGGAACACGGTCAAGTAATGCGGCTGGAAGTGGAGCATGACATTGCCGACTGGCTTGAAGACCAGCTGGTTGATAACCTCCACGTTAGCGAACGGTCGATATACCGGGTGGATGGCCCGGTTGACCTAACGTTTTTAAAGAAGCTCGCGGGGATGGTTGATGGCCATGACGACCTGCGCTTTAAGCCGTTTAAACCATACCTAAACCCGGCCCTTGACATGGAACACAATATCTTTAAGTCAATCCGGCAGCGCGACTACCTGGTCCAACATCCGTATGATAACTTCGATGCGGTCGTCAATTTCATTCACCAGGCGGCAACGGACCCCGCGGTATTGGCGATCAAGATGACCCTCTACCGGGTTTCCGGGAATTCACCGATTATTAAGTACTTGGGAATGGCGGCCCAGCGCGGAAAGCAGGTAACGGTACTGGTTGAAGTCAAGGCCCGGTTCGACGAGCAAAATAACGTTCGTTGGGCCCAGCGCCTGGAACAAATGGGGTGTCACGTAATTTACGGTTTGGTCGGCTTAAAGACTCACTGTAAGGTAGCCCTTGTAATCCGGCGGGATGAGGATGGCCTCCGCCGATACATGCACTTGGGAACGGGGAACTATAACGATGTTACGGCCCACTTCTATACCGACATGGGGATGTTTACCTGCGATCACGAACTCGGGGTTGACATGACCAACCTCTTTAACATGCTGTCTGGCTTTGCCCGGCCGCCGTACTTCTATAAATTACGGGTATCACCGGATGGGATCCGGGACTTCATTAATGAGAAAATCGATGACCAGATTAAGGTTGCTAAAAGTGGTGGCCCAGCACTAATCCGGATGAAGATGAATTCGCTCTCCGATAAGCAGATCATTGCCCACCTTTACGATGCGGCAGCCAATGGGGTAAAGGTCCAACTCCTGGTCCGGGGAATTACCTGCTTGCGTAATGACCTCCCGGAGCTACATGACAACATCGAGGTCCACTCGATTGTTGGTCGCTTTTTGGAACACTCCCGGATCTACTACTTTGCAAGTAACGGTCACGAGGAAATTTACCTGGCCAGCGCCGACATGATGACCCGGAACTTGAACCGGCGGGTTGAAGAACTCTACCCAGTCACCCAGGCGGACACCAAGGCCCGGGCGATCCAGATCTTTAATATTATGTGGAAGGATAACGTTAAATCCCGGATCCTTGTGGGGGACCGTTATGAGCGCATTGACCGGGGAGACGATGTACCGTTTAACTCCCAGGAATACTTTGTTCATGAAGCAGTCGAGTTAAACCGGGAAAATAGTCACCAGCAAAAGGCCCGGCGCCACTTCCCAACGGTCTTTGAGACCCTTTCAAAGCACGTTCCGGTACTCCACCTAAAGGAAAGAGGGGACGATCATGACGAAAGCAAATAAGTTAGCGGTAATCGACCTTGGCTCGAACTCGGTCCGGTTAAAAATCAGCACGATTTTAGAAGATGGCTCCGCGGTTGCTGAACAATACGTTAAGCGTTACGTTCGGTTGTCATCACAGATGGGCCCGGAAAAACTCCTTAAAGAAGCGCCGATGCAGCGGACACTGGCTGCCTTGCAGGAGTTTCGTGAAATTTGTGACCAGTATGACCATTTAAAGATCATGCCGGTTGCTACGGCCGCGGTCCGGCAGGCTAAAAACCAGCAGGAATTTCTGGACCGGGTAAAGCAGACGACCGGTTTTGATATTCGGGTGATTTCCGGGGCCCAGGAAGCGTACTTGGACTACGTTGGCGTCAGCAACACCCTCCCCATTAAGGAGGGGTTGATTATCGATACCGGCGGAGCCAGCATGGAACTGGTGGGGGTTGATAACGGGGCGGCTGAAGAAACCGTCAGTATCCCCCTGGGCTCAGTCATCCTTTCTCAACGGTACCGACTTGGTGACCAGGTCAATGCCGCGGACCTCTTTGACGCCATGGTGGAGGTGGACGAAGCCCTCTCACACCAACAGTGGTTGAGTCGCTTCCGGCGGACCAACATTGTGGCCCTCGGTGGTTGCAACCGGGCCCTGGCCAAAATTTACCGCTGGCGAAACGCGGTTGACAACTCACCGGCGCCCATCCATGGTCTGACGCTTTCTTCAAGTACCGCCTTTGGCATTATGCATGAGCTTCTCGAGCAAAACCGGACCGAGCGGGCGGCCATTCGGGGCGTCAATAAGGAACGGGCGGACGTAATTGTCGGTGGCCTGCTCCCGATGCTGGCCCTGATGCGTCAGTTGGCTATTGACGAGGTTAAATTTAGTAATAGTGGTTTACGGGAAGGGCTGTTATTTAAGTACCAGGAACGGCTCGTGGACTTTGGGTAGTTATTTACCTAATTTTACTAAAATTTACTAATTTTTTTAGTTAGTCTGTGCTACAATCAAGTTGAATGAAATGTAAGCGCCATTATTGATGGTGGTCGCTGTAGCAAGGAGGAAACAAGATGGCAATTCTAGTTGCTGGTGGAGCTGGTTACATCGGTTCCCACATGGTTAAGAATTTAGTTGAACACGGTGAAGACGTCGTGGTTGCTGATAACTTATCAACGGGCCACCGGGATGCAATCAACCCCAAGGCCAAGTTTTATGAAGGTGATATCCGGGACCGGAAGTTCTTGGACAAAATCTTCGATAATGAAGATATTACGGCGGTGGTTCACTTTGCGGCCTTTTCAATTGTTCCGGAATCAATGAGCAAGCCGTTAAAGTACTTTGATAACAATACCGGTGGGATGATTACCCTTCTCGAAGCGATGCACGACCATGATATTAAGTACATCGTCTTTAGCTCAACGGCTGCTACTTACGGTGTCCCCGAGCACATGCCGATTAAGGAAACGGACCCGCAAAACCCAATTAACCCATACGGCCTGAGTAAGTTAATGATGGAAAAGATGATGGCATGGGCCGATAAGGCTTACGGGATTAAGTTCGTCGCCCTGCGGTACTTCAACGTGGCGGGGGCCGCTCCTGACGGGACGATTGGTGAAGACCACGGTCCTGAGACCCACCTGGTACCAATTATCTTACAAGTTGCCCAGGGCAAGCGGAAGGAACTGAGCATCTTTGGTGACGATTACAACACGCCAGATGGTACTAATGTCCGGGATTACGTTCACGTCATGGACCTGACGGATGCCCACATTTTGGCAATCAAGTACCTGGAAGCTGGCAACAAGAGTAATGCCTTTAACCTCGGTTCATCGACCGGCTTTTCAAACAAGCAAATGTTGGAAGCGGCACGGGAAGTTACGGGCAAGCCAATTCCGGCTAAGATGGCACCACGGCGTCCAGGGGACCCTGATTCACTAGTTGCGGCTAGTGATAAGGCCCGCGAAGTACTGGGCTGGAAGCCAAAGTACGACGATGTGCATGACATCATTGCAACGGCCTGGAAGTGGCACTCCACACACCCAAAGGGCTACGATGACCGCGATTAATTAATTATCAAGATCGTGACAGGAGTCATTTATGACTTCACGTTCACGCCATAAATAGGCCTCTAGCGTTCGGTGGCTTTGCCGAGCACTAGAGGCCATTTGTATACCGCGCTGTTCGCACTTTCTATAGGTGGTCGAGCTTACGTCATGGTACTTTTACTGCCTAGTGTCAAAAGCGGAGTGGGTGTGATAAGATGGTCTATGATTGAAAGGATGATCGATAATGAAAGTACTTGCCATTGATACCTCAAACCATCCCATGAGCGTGGCGGTGGTTGAAGATGACCAATTGTTAGCGACGACCACACTGAACATGGTCAGAAACCACAGTATTTACTTAATGCCAACCATTAACAACCTGTTTGAACTGGTAAAGTGGCAACCCACTGATATCGACCGGGTAGTGGTAGCCCAAGGACCAGGGTCTTATACCGGGATCCGGATTGCGGCCACAACGGCCAAAACCCTGGCAGAAACCCTCAACGTGGAACTAGTTGGGGTATCGAGTTTAGCCGTGGTTGCCAGAAACGTCCTGCCCGAAAGTGACCGAGTAATTGTTCCCTTCTTCGATGCCCGGCGGGGGAACGTCTTTGCGGGAGCCTACCAGTGGCAGGATGGTCAACTGGTTAACCTAATCAAAGACCAGCACCTGGCAATGGCGACCCTTTTGGACCAACTTGCGGCCGTTGAACGGCCGGTGACGTTGGTTGGCCACTTGACTAAGAAAATTAGTGACCAATTTGAACAATTGCCGGCCAATGTGAGCCTGGCACCGCGGGCCTATGGGATCCCATCGACTTACCAACTGGCCTTAGACGGGGAGAAGTTACCAGCCGTTAAAGAAATTGACCCGTTTGTGCCCCACTACTTACGGATTACAGAGGCGGAAGCCAACTGGCAAAAACTACATCCAGGAGAAACTAGAAAGAATTATGTTCGAGAAGTTTAAGTCGTGGTACCGCTGTAACGTTAATGCCCGTCACCAGCCCTTTCTCGACTATAGTCGGCGCTTGATTATGATTGGTGGTCACCACTATACCGTTCGGCAGGCACGCGATAGTGATATCAATGAGCTGGTCACGATTGAAAAGCAAATATACGGGACTGCACCGTGGAGCTATGCGGCTTTTCAGCTTGAATTGAGCCGGCACCACGACCGCTTGTACATTGTTGTCGAGCACCATGACCAGGTAGTGGGGTTCATCGGCATGGCGGTAGATTGGTACCGGCTTGATCTTCATATTACCAACATTGGAATTACACCTGCGTGGCAAAAGTGTGGGGTGGGGACCTATCTGATTAAGACGGCAATTGCCTATGCCCGCCACCTCCAGCTTCATTCGCTAAGCCTGGAAGTCCGGGTTCATAACCTTGTTGCCCGTCACCTCTATGAGCAGCTGGGTTTTCGCGAACAACACATCAAGCGGCGCTATTATCTGGATAACCATGAGGATGCCGTTGATATGCAGGCAGATTTACTGAGTAGAGGAGAGTAATAATGGCAGAACGAAACTTAATTCTTGCCTTTGAGACAAGTTGTGATGAAACCAGTGTGGCGGTGATTGAAAACGGCACGAAGATCTTGAGTAACATCGTGGCCACCCAGATCGATAGCCACCAACGGTTTGGTGGGGTGGTTCCAGAAGTTGCCAGCCGTCACCATATTGAATGGATCACCCGGTGCATCGACCAGGCACTGGAAGAAGCCAGCGTCGGTTATAGCGACCTGACTGCGGTGGCCGTGACGTATGGCCCCGGTTTGGTGGGGTCATTGCTAGTGGGGGTTACGGCAGCCAAGGTCGTCGCCTGGGCCCACCAGTTGCCCCTGATCCCGGTTAACCACATGGCTGGTCACCTGTATGCCGCCCGCTTTGTCGGTGCGTTCAAGTACCCACAGATGGCGTTACTAGTTTCGGGTGGACATACCGAACTGGTTTACATGCCGCGTGAACATGAATATAAAATCATTGGTGAAACCCGTGATGACGCGGCCGGTGAGGCTTACGATAAGATTGGCCGGGTCCTGGGGGTTAACTATCCTGCTGGGAAGACGATTGATGAGTGGGCGGCCCAGGGCCACGACACCTTCCATTTCCCACGGGCGATGGAAAAGGAAGATAACTTGGACTTTAGTTTTAGTGGGCTCAAGAGTGCCTTTATCAACACGGTTCATAATGCTGACCAGCGGGGCGAGAAGCTCAATAAGTATGACCTGGCGGCCAGTTTTCAACAGAGTGTCGTTGATGTCTTAGCAGAAAAGACAATGCGGGCGTTGACTGAGTACCCGGTTGAGCAGTTAATCCTTGCTGGTGGGGTGGCTGCTAACCATGGCTTACGGCAGCGGTTGGACCATGATATGCGTGCATACCACCCGACAGTGACAATGCTCCAAGCACCACTGAAGTTATGTGGTGATAACGCTGCGATGATCGGCGCGGCGGGTTACATTAACTACCAGCATGGTGACCGGGCCGGTTGGGACCTGAATGCTGAACCGGGGCTGATGTTTGACCGTATGAAATAGGATTAACAAGTAGATAAGAAACATAAATGACCCCTAGAGACGGTAAACCGACCGAACTCTAGGGGTCATTTAAATATGGTGTCATATAGCATACTAGGTTGAACTACTGGTTAGCTTTATTAACTGCATCGATCACAGCGTAACGAAAGCCAGCTTTTTCGAGGGCCTCAACACCACGGATGGTTGTGCCACCCGGTGAAGTAACCTGGTCACGGAGCTGGCTGGGGGTGAGCTTGCTTTGTGCCGCTAAGGTCCCACTCCCCTTGACCATGCTGGCGATGAGTTGGTAGGCTGTCGACCGGTCTAAACCATACTTGACCGCGGCGTCGCCCAGCGCATCCATAAAGACGTCAACAAAGGCTGGACCACATCCCCCAACTACGCCGACGATGCTGAGCTGGTCTTCATTAACGGGCACCAGGTCGCCCAACTGGCTAAGAACGTGGGTGACCTGGTCGTAAGCGGGAGCCGGCAGGTCATTGGCCAAAGCGAGGCCGATCGTTCCCGCACCCACGGCAACCGGCGTGTTCGGAATAATTGCCGCCACGGGGTTGTCCGGGAGAATCGCCTTGATGTCCGCAATTTTTATCCCGGCTGCGGCCGATATAATGACCGTTTGCCGACCCAAGGAGGTAAAGCCCTTAACGATACTGATCGTGATTGCTGCCGGTGTGGTTAGGATAACCACGTCTGGGTGTTGACTGATGACTTCTTCGGCGGTGCGGTAAAGTGGGAAACCAGCTTCTTTAGCAAAGGCACTGACCCGGGGATTAGTGGGGTTCATCCCCGCTACCTCGTCGTGCTTGCTCCTTAACAGCCCCTTGATAATCGCCGTCCCCATATTACCGACGCCAACAACCGTAACTTTCATAATGGAAACCTCCTAACTGATAGCTTAATTGTACAATAGAACCGGTTCATTGGGAAAATTCTGAGAAAGTATTGACATAAAATTAAAGAAAGATTAGAATACCGTTAATGATATTTGAGCGAACGGCAGATGAGTACTTATTTAGCAGTGCTAAGAGAGCCCCTACTTGGTGAGAAGGGGTCACGGCAAATGAGGAAGATGGTCTGCTATTAGTTTTTGTTGGTGAACAAGTGCAAACCAGCAACGGTCAAGTCCCGTTAGCGACTCTAAGTTGTTTGACTTATTGAGGCTGTCACTGCGAAGTGGCGGTAAATTAAGGTGGTAAAACGGGTGCTCTCGTCCTTTTGTGGATGGGGGCCCTTTTTAGTTAACGAGGTGTATTAAGATGAAAATAAAAGTGGCACTAGCACAATTTAATGTTCAATTTGCCGACCCAGCAGCAAACCGGCACCGGATAGCTGAATTAACGGCCCAGGCGGCCATGGTCGGCGCCGATGTGGTTGTTTTCCCTGAAATGTGGAATACCGGCTACGCACTTGACCAGCTTGACCAGTTAGCCGATGAGGACGGTAAGGCGACTACCGAACTATTTTACCGGCTTGCCCGCGAAAACCAGGTTGGGATCGTTGGTGGGTCGGTTGCCGTAAAGGAAAACGGTCACTTTTACAACCGGACCCTGGTGGTTGACTCCCTTGGCCAAGTGGTTGGTCAATATGATAAGGTCCACCTCTTCCGGCTGATGAATGAGCACCGGTACTTGGCGGCCGGTGACCAGGAAAACTACTTCCGCCTGGCGGGGGCGTCGAGCGCTAGTTTTATCTGCTACGACCTTCGCTTCCCCGAGTGGGTACGGACCGTGGCTCGTCATGGTGCAGCAGTTCTTTATTTCCCAGCGGAATGGCCGGATGTCCGGATCCCTCAGTGGGAGATGCTGTTAAAGGCCCGGGCGATTGAAAACCAGGCCTTTGTGGTCGCCGTCAACCGGGTGGGGGATGATCCGGATAACCACTTTAACGGCCACTCACTGGCGATTGACCCCCTTGGCCGGGTCATCGCTGATGCGGGTGAAGAGGATGGCATTACGTATGCTGAACTAGACCTTGACCAGTTGGCGATGGTCCGGGGACCGATTCCCGTGTTTGCTGACCGTCGTCCAGAACTATATAAATAAAAGAGAAAAGGGGAATTGAGATGGAATTTCAACAATCAAAGCTACTCGACACCTTACCAAAACAATTTTTTGCCAGCCTGGTGGCAAAGGTTAACCACAAGATTGCGTCCGGGGTGGACGTAATTAACTTGGGGCAGGGGAACCCCGACAAGCCAACCCCTGACTACATTGTTAAATCGACCCAGAAGTGGGTGGCCGATCCAGCAACTCACAAATACTCACCCTTCCAAGGCCTGCCAGAATTTAAAACAGCCGCCGCTGACTTCTATGCCGAAAAGTACGGTGCCCATTTCGATCCGGAACAGGAAGTGGCAATCTTGGGCGGGTCCAAGATTGGCCTGGTTGAATTACCCTGGGCGTTGATGAACCCTGGAGATACCTACCTACTACCAGATCCCGGTTATCCAGATTACTTCTCTGGTGCCGCCCTCGGCGAGGTTAAGTTTGAAACCGTACCGTTGTTAGCAGAAAATAACTTTTTACCGGACCTCAAGGCAATTCCAGAAGCGGTCGCCAAGCGGGCCAAGTTTTTCTACCTGAACTATCCGAACAACCCTACCGGGGCCGTAGCAACGAAGGAGTTTTATGCGGAGCTAGTGGCCTGGGCGAAGAAGTATCACGTCGGTATCATTAGTGACTTCGCCTACGGTGCTCTGGGCTTTGAAGGCCAGGCTCCGCTTAGCTTCATGCAGACACCGGGGGCTAAGGACGTGGGGATTGAGTTCTATACCTTCTCCAAGACCTTTAACATGGCCGGCTGGCGGGTCGCCTTTGCGGTTGGTAACAAGGACATTATTGGGGCCTTGAACTTGATCCAAGACCACCTCTTTGTTAGCCTCTTCCCCGCTCTTCAGCGGGCCGCAATCGATGCCTTAAAGGACCCCCAGCGGGATGGTGAGATTGCCAAAATCGTTGGCCGCTATGAAGAACGGCGCAATGCCTTCGTGGATGCGGCCGAAAAGATCGGCTGGCACGCTTTCGTTCCTAAGGGGACCTTCTATGCTTGGATGCCAGTGCCAAAGGGGTACACTAGTGAATCCTTTGCCGACCTATTATTGGACAAGGCCGGCGTTGCGGTTGCTCCTGGTAATGGCTTCGGCGAGCATGGTGAAGGTTACGTCCGGATTGGGCTATTGATTGAGCCCGCCCGTCTGAAAGAGGCCGTTGCCCGGGTCGCTAAGTTGCACTTGTTTGATTAGACTAAGGGGGAATTAAGTATGACATTAAAGTATACAGTTTTAGGTGCTGGGGCAATGGGACTGCGTTTTGGCGTCCTGCTCCAGGAAGTGGCTGGTGCTAAGGTTGACTTTGTTGATAACTGGGCACCGCAAGTTACGACGATTCAAAAGCAGGGGGGCGTTTACGTTTCCCGGGACCATGAAAACCGCCACCTGGTACCAATTAACATCTATTCGCCAGAAGACTACCAAGGTGACCCGGACGTCTTCATCGTCTTTGCCAAGCAAATGACGTTAGCGGACCTTTTGAAACGCAGTGCCCACTTCTTCCATCCGGACCACCAGTACGTCTTCTCCGGCATGAATGGGATGGGACACATTGAAAAGATTAACCAGTACTTCCCTAAAGAACACGTCGTGGCCGGGACCTGCCTAATTGGAACGGTGCTCAATAAAGCGGGGGATGTTGACTTTATCGGTAAATCCGGTGCCGGGTCAATTAACCTGGCCGCGCAGACCGGGCAGGCGGATGAGCGGGTCAAGGAGATTGTGGCGGACTTCACCACTGCCAACATTAACCCCCACCTAAATGACAATTTCCTGGGGACTTTGATGACCAAGGTTGTCTTTAACTCCGTGATTAACACGATTTGTACGCTGTTTGAGATTCAAATGGGGCAGTTCATCGACTACCCCGGCGCAGAAAAGTTAGGCAAACAGCTAATCAACGAGGCCTTTGACGTTGCTGAACGGGCGGGCATCCAGTTACTCAGTACCCGGGAAGAAGAATGGCAAACGATTAAGTACGTCAGTGAGGTAACGAACCCGCTGCATTACCCATCAATGTATCAAGATATGTCTAAGGGCCGTCTTACTGAGGTTGACTACATTAATGGTTACATTTATGACCTGGGAAAGAAATATAATTATGAGGCCAGCACGCATGACTTCTTGCGTAACCTGGTCCACCTTGCTGAAAACACCCGCAAGTTCCGCAAGTAAATAAAAAGGTAGGAGGCTGAGACCCGTGGGTAACGGGACGAAGCCTCCTGCCTTTTTTGAAATTCTAATTTATCTGGTCAAATTCTTCTAGTTTTTCCGCAGCCGCGGTCCAGGCTAGTTCGACCTCATCCGACTGGTTCTTAAGATCGTCAAGTTGCTTTTGGAGGTCGGTTAGCTTACCAATATCAGTGGCTACTTCGGGCTGGCTCATCTGCTCTTGGATTGCGGCCTGTGAACTTTCAAGGTCACCCATTTGCTTTTCCAACCGGTCAACTTCTCGCTGGAGCTTACGCCGGGCCCGTTGTTGGTCCTTGCTTTGCTGGTAAGATTGCTTTCCCTTAGAAGCCGGTTCCTTAGGTGCACTTGTGCTACCGGTGCTCGGTGCTGGCCCCGCGCTGGCGGTAGCGGTGAGGTAGTCATCATAATTTCCTTCGTAGTGCTTAATTCCATCAGCACGCATATCTAAGATATCGGTGGCCACCTGGTTGATGAAGTACCGGTCGTGTGAAACAAAGAGGACGGTTCCCGTAAACTCGTTGATGGCACTTTCGAGCACTTCCCGACTGTCAATGTCCAGGTGGTTGGTTGGTTCATCGAGGATTAAGAAGTTAATCGGTTCAAACGACAGCTTAGTTAATTCCAGCCGGGCCTTTTCACCCCCGGAAAGTTCATGGACAACCTTGTAGACGTCATCGCCAACAAAGAGGAAGCTGCCGAGGAGGGAGCGAATGTCCTTTTCGGCTACCTCGGGGTGGTCATCCCAGACCTCATCCAAAACGGTCTTATCAGGGTGTAGTTGCTGTTGCTCCTGGTCATAGTAACCAATTTCAAGGTTGGCACCAAGCTTGATGGTGCCACTAATCGCGGGAATCTTATGGAGGAGGGTCTTAAGCAGAGTGGACTTGCCAATCCCGTTTGGGCCAATGATACCGAGACGGTGGGGCTTGCGGACGGCAAACGAAAGGGGCCCCGCAAGGACTTGGTCATCGTAGCCAATCTTTAGTTGGTCAACGTCCAGGACTTCGTTACCACTGTCTTTATCACTGTGAAAATGGAAGTGGATCGACTGGTCATCGGTCGTTGGCCGTTCTAAGCGGTCCATCTTAGCCAGCTGCTTGCGACGGGCCTGGGCCTGCTTGGTGGTTGATGCCCGGACGATGTTACGGTTTACGAAGTCTTCGAGTTTAGCAATCTTCTTTTGCTGCTGGTCATAATGTTTCCACTCGGCCTTAAGCCGTTCTTGCTTATGCTGGACAAACTGGGTGTAGTTACCGGTGTAATGGTGGAGGGTCCGGTTATCGAGGTCATAGACATCTTTAACGACGTGGTCGAGGAAGTACCGGTCGTGAGAGACGACTAAGAGAGCGCCACTGTAACCTTTTAAATAATCCTCTAGCCAAGCCAGGACCCCCATGTCCAAGTGGTTGGTCGGTTCGTCAAGGATTAGCAGGTTCGGCGCCTGGAGTAAGATCTTGGCCAGGGCGAGTTTGGTCTTTTGACCACCGGATAAGGCGTTGACCGGAGTATCATAATACTCTTCGCCAAAGCCAAAGCCGGTTAAGATTCCCCGCATCCGGGACTCGTATTCAAAGCCACCTTCCTTTTTGAAGTTAGTTTGGAGGTGGTCGTATTGTTTTAAGACTTGCTGATAATGGTCGGTGCTGGAATCGAGCGTTGCCAATTGCTGTTCCAGTTCGTGGATGGTTGCCTCTTCTTGGTGGAGGGGGGCAAAGACCGTATCTAGTTCCGCCCAGATGGAGTTTTGACTATCAAGCCCTTGGTCCTGGGCTAGGTAACCAATCGTGAGGTTCTTTACCTTGCTGATCGTTCCCTCATCCGGTTCGGTAATCCCGGCGATCATTTTTAGAAGGGTCGTCTTACCAGCCCCGTTACGGCCAACCAGTGCGGTCCGGCCATGGTCTTGCACCTGTAAATTAATGTTATGGAATAATACGTCAGCACCAAAGCGGCGCTCAACGTCACTTGCTTGCAACAGAATCATTTTGAAACCTCGCTCAATCAATATTCTTTAACTATTTTAGCAGATTTCATTAAGTTTTACTGAAATACGAAAATTATATTGTATACCACTTCACAAAAGCAGGGAAAATTGCTAGAATAGTTAGGAACTAAATTTCACAAGGCCAGAATGCTGGCTGCACTTAGCGGTTACTTGCAGTCAAAAGCAACTAAATAATTGATTGAGAAAGGAATAGAAATTAATATGGCTACTAAGAAAATACCAAGAGCGACAGCACGTCGTCTCCCGATTTATTATCGGTACCTCACAATTTTACTAAATGCGAAGAAGGAACGGGTCTCTTCAACCGAGCTATCGGAAGCCGTCCAGGTTGACTCTGCAACGATTCGGCGCGACTTTTCCTACTTTGGTGAGCTTGGCAAGCGGGGGTATGGCTATGATGTTGCCAGCCTACTCAAGTTCTTCAAGGGAATCCTCCACCAGGATTCACTAGTGAGCGTTGCCTTAGTCGGGGTTGGGAGTCTGGGGAGCGCCCTGTTGAACTTCAACTTTCACCAGGATACGAACTTACGGATCAGTGCCGCCTTTGACACGAAGCCCGAGTTAGCCAACAAGATTAAAAGTGGGATTCCGGTTTACCCGGCTAGTGACATTAAGAAGCAACTTAAGGAACAACAGATTGATATTGTCATCTTAACCGTTCCGGGCGAACATGCCCAAGAAGTGGCGGACCAGTTGGTTGAAGCCGGGGTCCGGGGGATCTTGAACTTCTCACCGGTTCGCCTGTCAGTGCCGAAGGGTGTTCAGGTGCAAAATATTGACCTGACGAATGAACTGCAGACGTTAATTTACTTTATTAAAAACTATGGACCGGATGGTAGTAAAAAATAGTAAATAAGGAGTTGGATGTTATGTAGCAGTGCCAACTCTTTTTTATATTGTAGTCGTAGGAAATTAGGCCGGCGGAAGGGCCCTTAATTGGCTACCACCGGGGCGGTTTCCCCGCATCTTGAACGAAAAGTCAAAATTAGTCAAACTTTATCATTGCTTTTTAGGAGAAAAATGGTATAGTAGTAAATGTGGTTAGCACTTAAGACGTAAGAGTGCTAAAACTTAAAATAATAATTAACAAGATGGAGGGATTAACGTGTTAAAACCATTAGGAGACCGCGTTGTTCTTAAAGCTGAAACTGAAGAAGAAAAGACAGTTGGCGGAATTGTCCTTGCTTCGAACGTAAAGGAAAAGCCAACTACTGGTAAGGTTATTGCTGTTGGTGAGGGTCGGACCCTTGATAACGGCGAAAAGCTTGCTCCAGCTGTTAAAGAAGGCGACCGGGTACTCTTTGATAAGTACGCCGGCAATGAAGTTGAATACAACGGTGAAAAGTACTTAGTAGTTCACGAAAAGGACTTAGTAGCGGTAATCGACTAATTATTAAATACGTAAATAAAATCAGAATTAAGTAAATATTTTGAGGTGACAATAAATGGCAAAAGACATTAAGTTCGCAGAAGACGCTCGTAGTGCCATGCTTGCTGGTGTTGATAAACTGGCTGACACGGTTAAGACAACCATGGGTCCTAAGGGCCGCAACGTTGTGTTAGGTCAAAAGTTCGGTAACCCAACCATCACTAATGATGGTGTTACGATTGCCAAGGACATTGAATTAGAGAACCCATTTGAAAACATGGGTGCTAAGTTGGTCGCCGAAGTGGCTTCCAAGACTAACGACATCGCCGGTGACGGTACAACGACCGCAACTGTTTTGGCACAAGCAATTGTAAATGCCGGAATGAAAAACGTTGCTTCCGGTGCTAACCCCGTTGGTATTCGTCGTGGGATCGACAAGGCAACTAAGGCTGCTGTTGAGGCACTGAAGAAGATGTCCCACGAAGTTAAGACCAAGAGCGATATTGCCCAAATTGCTTCCATTTCTGCCGCTAACCCAGAAGTTGGTAAGCTGATCGCGGATGCCATGGAAAAGGTTGGTCACGATGGTGTGATCACGATTGAAGATTCTCGTGGTGTGGACACGAGTGTTGACGTTGTTGAAGGAATGAGCTTTGACCGTGGTTACATGTCACAATACATGGTCACTGACAACGACAAGATGGAAGCCGACCTGGATAACCCTTACATCCTGATTACTGACAAGAAGATTAGTAACATCCAAGACATCCTTCCATTACTGCAAAGTGTTGTTCAACAAGGCCGGGCACTCTTGATCATTGCCGATGACATTACTGGTGAGGCATTGCCAACCCTTGTTTTGAACAAGATTCGTGGGACCTTCAACGTTTGTGCCGTTAAGGCTCCTGGCTTTGGTGACCGGCGGAAGGCCCAACTCCAAGATATCGCTGTTCTGACCGGTGGTACGGTTATTTCTGATGACCTCGGGATGAACCTGAAGGACGTTACGATTGACCAATTAGGTCAAGCTAACAAGGTTACGGTTACAAAGGACGCTACCACCATTGTTGATGGCTCTGGTGCCAAGGAAGCCATTGCTGAACGGGTTGACCAAATCAAGCAAGCCATCGCTAAGACGACCTCTGACTTTGATAAGGACAAGCTCCAAGAACGTTTGGCAAAGCTTTCTGGTGGTGTGGCCGTTGTTAAGGTCGGTGCCGCTACGGAAACCGAATTGAAGGAAAAGAAGTACCGGATCGAAGATGCTTTGAACGCTACCCGGGCCGCTGTCCAAGAAGGTTTCGTTCCTGGTGGTGGTACGGCACTGGTAAACGTCATCCCCGCACTTGAAAAGGTAGAAGCTAGTGGTGACGAATTAACTGGTGTTAACATCGTTAAGGCTGCTTTGGAAGCACCAGTTCGCCAAATTGCTGAAAACGCTGGGGTTGAAGGTTCAGTTATCGTTAACGAACTGAAGGGTCAAAAGGAAGGTGTTGGTTACAACGCCGCCGATGACAAGTTTGAAGACATGGTTGAAGCCGGAATCGTTGACCCAACGATGGTTACCCGGTCCGCATTGCAAAACGCCGCTTCTGTTTCAGCATTGCTGTTGACAACTGAAGCAGTTGTTGCCGACAAGCCAGACCCGAAGGATAACCAAGCTCCTGCTGCACCACAAGGCGGTGCCGGCATGGGCGGTATGATGTAATTTAACATTACTAAAATAATTGGCTGAAGCTCAGCTCGTCGATGATTTAACGATGATTGGGGCTTCGGCCTTTTTATTTTTTGCCGGTAATTTGGATTTCCTTCGCCATGATAATTGAAAAGTAGGATAATTAGTTGTAACATTGTCCAGTCATAGGATTAAAATAGACTAAACAAAATATCGGTAAATAGGAGGATAGTTATGTGGCGTTATCTTAAACGTGTGCTGATTGGGAAACCACTAAAGACCCTTGATGAGGGCCAGTCCCATCTGACTAAGTTTAAAGCGTTGGCGATGCTTTCTTCAGACGCAATTTCGTCCGTCGCCTACGGTCCTGAGCAGATTACGACGGTGTTGGTGACCCTTTCAGCAGCGGCACTGTGGTATTCGATTCCCATCGCGGCCATTGTGCTGGTACTGTTACTGGCAATTACCTTGTCATACCAGCAAATCATTCGGGCCTACCCGAGTGGTGGGGGGGCCTACGTGGTTGCTACCCAGAATTGGGGGAGTAATGGGGGCCTCTTTGCCGGGGGTTCCTTACTGGTTGATTACATGTTGACCGTTGCCGTTTCGACAACTTCGGGTGTTGAGGCGATTACATCGGCCGTGCCCGCTTTGTACCGCTTCTCGATCCCGATTGCAATTATTATCGTGCTACTGATTATGTTCATGAACCTTCGGGGGATGAGCGAGAGTGCTAACTTCTTAACGGTTCCGGTGTACTTCTTCGTGGTAATGATCTTTGCCATGATTATTTGGGGGATATACGACATTACAACTGGTAATATTCACTACCAGGCCCCAGCCGACTATGGGACACCCGTCGCTGGAATGTCGGTCGTACTGTTTATCCGGGCATTCTCAGCCGGTTCTTCCTCACTAACGGGGGTGGAAGCCGTCAGTAACGCGGTACCAAACTTTAACAAGCCGAAGGAAAAGAACGCGGCCACGACACTAGCAATTATGAGTGCAATCCTGGCCTTCTTCTTTATTGCTATTATCTTCTTTAGTTTCTTTATTGGGGTGGTTCCAAATGGCCGGACGACGGTCTTGTCACAGATTGCCCTGAAGATTTTCGGTGGTCACGGCTTAGGCTTTTACCTACTACAGCTGTCGACCGCAATGATTTTGGCAGTGGCGGCTAATACTGGTTTCTCAGCCTTCCCGATCCTGGCCTTTAACATGGCAAAGGACAAGTATATGCCGCACGCCTTTATGGACCGTGGGGACCGACTGGGTTATTCCAACGGGATTATTTCTTTGGCGATTGGGGCCATCATCTTGATCCTAATTTTCCATGGTCAAACGAATAACCTGATCCCCCTGTATGCCGTCGGGGTCTTTGTACCATTTACCCTGTCCCAGTCCGGAATGATTATTCACTGGTTCCGGGAACGCGAAGGTTGGTGGGTCGGTAAGGCTTTTATCAACCTGGTGGGGGCCGCTATTTCATTGTCATTAGTGGTCTTCTTATTCTGGCAACACTTTGGCAATGTTTGGCCATACCTGATCATCATGCCGTTGCTGTTGTACATGTTCCATAAGATCCATACCCACTACACAAAGGTTGCGGCCCAACTCCGGGTGGCGGAGAAAACGAAGGTGCAGCTCCATGATTACGACGGTGCTACGGTGATTGTCTTGGTTGGTAACGTGACCCGGGTTACCCGGGGAGCAATTAACTATGCCCGGTCAATTGGGGACTACGTAATCGCGATGCATGTTTCCTTTGACGAAAACCCTGGCAAGGAGCATAAGACGGCCAATGAGTTCAAGGCCGAATATCCGGACGTGCGGTTTGTTGATATTCACTCCTCGTACCGGTCAATTGCTAAGCCGACACTCCGCTTTGTTGACGTGATTGCTAAACGAGCGGAGGCACGCAATTACTCCACAACGGTGCTGGTACCGCAATTTATCCCGAAGCACCCGTGGCAACTTGCCCTGCATAACCAGACGAGTGTACGCTTACGGGCGGTTCTTAACTCGCGCGAAAACATCATTGTGGCCAGCTATAACTACCACCTACACGAATAACGGGGACGCAAATGAAAAATAAACAGTTGTTATTTGGTTTGGCGTTTGCCTTGGGCCTGTTCTTTGTGGCTGGCTATTCGATTGATAGCCGGGGGTTTCACTCGGGAATCTTTGGACTCATCGGTTGCGTCTTGCTGGTTAGTGCTTACTTGGGCCTCTTTTGGCCCCAGATTAAAAGTGGGGACCGCCATGCCCGGCACCTCGCCGCGGGACTTGCGGTGCTGGTTGCACTGGTCGTGATACTTGATATTGTTGAAGCCATTTTGTCATAGAAGGGGGAGTGAGACAGCACTAGCTTGCTAGTTAAGCCTGTCGGAACCCCCCGTCGACGCGCGTTTTAAGAAGCACAAAGCAAAGAAGAGGGCTCTAGCATTCGGAAAATCCGGACGCTAGAGCCCTCTTTGTGTACTGCGCTGTAACATTTTCTTGTGGGGATGTCACAGTCCCGCTTTTTCTTAAGGTTGGTAAGGCACTTCATGAAAGTGGCTGCCGGCCTTTTTGATTATTAGCTGGTCATTAAACCGGTTTTGCAAGTTGGTCATGATATTCGTCGCATCCCCTTCGTTAACGAATACGTTGGTGGTGACGTTGACACCGTATTCTTCACCAGCCAGTGTTAGGTGCTGCTCTTTGAGGTAGTAAACGAGGGCGTCGTGTTGACGGTAGGAAACCGTGATTTGCAGCCTTAATTGCTTCACCCGTTGGACGATTCCCGCCTGGTGGACGGCCTTCGTGGTGACGTTGCTGTATGCCCGGATGAGGCCTCCGGCACCAAGCTTGATGCCACCAAAGTAACGCGTAACGACGGCCACCACGTTGTGGAGCTTGGCGAGTTGGAGGGACTCAAGGATAGGGATCCCAGCAGTTCCGCTGGGCTCACCGTTATCACTTTCCCGTTGTACCTGGTCGTGGTCCCCCACCAGGTAGGCAAAGCAGTTGTGGGTGGCCTTGCGGTTCGCGGTTTGGACCGTCTTAATGAATGCCTGCGCTTCCTCTTCAGTTTCTACCCGCTGCAGTGCGCAGATGAAGCGGGACTTCTTAATGATTAGTTCAAACTTAGTTGCTTGGGCAATGGTAAGAAATGGTTGTTCCATGAAAAAACTTCTTTCCGTACGTTTAGTGATACTTACCGTCTTTATTAATTAGGGAGGTGTTGACATGACGTTAACTGAATATTATGGTCGGCTGGTATTAGTTAACCGTCACCAACCGGAGATTACCGGTGTGACCACGCTCAAGACAATTACCCGTGAAGGTGCGGTGGTGCGGTGTGGTCGTTGTGGGCAGGTGACCCCTGTACACGAAGCGGCGTTACCGGGTGGTGAATTTTATTGTCCACAATGCATTAATTTGGGTCGCGTATCAACACTATGCAAATTTTATCATGTTCCCGAGGCAAATCAATTTGAACTTAAGAAGCCGATATTAACCTGGAACGGCAAATTATCGCCGCTGCAAGCCCGGGCGGCTAAGCAGGTTGCGGACCGGATGGTTGCCCACCAGTCCCAGTTATTATGGGCTGTGACTGGGGCGGGGAAGACTGAAATGATGTTTCCCGGAATTGCCGCGGCATTGGCCCCGGGGGAGCGGTTAGCGGTGGCTTCACCACGGGTCGATGTCTGCCTCGAACTCTACCCCCGCTTGCGGGCAGCGTTTGCTAATACTGAAATGGCATTGCTACATGGGCGGGCGGAACGCCCCTACCACTATGCCCAATTGACGGTTTGCACCACCCACCAGCTGCTGCGTTTTTACCACGCCTTTGATAATCTAATTATCGATGAGGTTGATGCCTTTCCTTACGCTGCCAACCCACTGCTCTTTTACGCCAGCCGGCAGGCGGTAAAAAAGACGGGTGGCCGGCTCTTCTTGACGGCGACCCCTGATGCCACCCTGCAAGGTGCCGTTCGTCAACGTAAGCTAGCCGTAACCTACTTACCGCTTCGCTTCCATGGCCACCTTTTACCAACAATTCATTGCCACCTGGCCCGACGGTGGCGGGTGCAACTAAGGCACCAGCAAATGCCATCCCAGTTGGTGCAAGCAATGCGGTCAGCATTAAGGAAACAACACCGTTTCTTGCTATTTGTCCCCCACGTTAAAGACCTGGCGCCGGCCGCGGCTGCCGTCCACCGCTACTTTGCGTCTCAGTCATTTGCAACTGTCCATGCTAGTGATCCGGCACGCTTGACGAAGGTTCAGGCAATGCGTGATGGGCAGTATCAGTTCTTAATTACCACGTCAATCCTGGAGCGGGGGGTGACCTTTCCCGAAATTGACGTATTTGTGCTGGGTGCCGATGATGCTGTCTTTTCAACCGCGGCATTGGTACAAATTGCTGGTCGGGCTGGGCGATCCGCCAGTCGGCCAACCGGACGGGTTGAATTTTGGGTGGCTGACCATTGTCGACGGGTTAACCAAGCGGTTCGCCAGGTGGCCTACATGAATAATAAGGGCCGGCGGTGTCAAGATGCAGTGCCTGCTTTGTAACCGGCTTGTTACCAAGCGGCTGGCCATTCGTGATCTTTTATGGCCGGGAAAGATTGAGTGGCCGGTAGTGTGCGAAGAGTGTTGGTCACGGTTTACCGCCATTCATGGACCGGCCTGTCCGGTGTGCAGTGCACCCCAGTCGACGGCAACGATTTGCCGTGAGTGTCGTCGCTGGCGGTCGCTTTATCAGTGGCAGCTAAGGCACACGGCTCTTTACCGTTATAATGAAGCGATGAAGGACTTTATGCACCGCTACAAGTTTAATGGTGACTACCGCTTGCGGGCAGTGTTTCAGCCGACCCTGGTAGCGGCCGTTAAGAAACTATCTGCTGACTTGGTAGTGCCAATCCCAGTAACCGCAACGACGATGCAGACCCGGGGCTTTAACCAGGTTACGGGCCTACTAACAGGGGTGCCGTTGACGACGTGTTTGACCGCCCGGGTTAAAGACAAGACGGCCCAGTCAAAGAAGAACCGTCATGAACGCTTGCAAGCACCCCAGCCTTTTGCCCTTGTTGACCCGGCCCAACTCGTGGGGAAGCGGGTCCTATTAGTTGATGATGTTTACACGACGGGCCGGACAATTTATCATGCCGCCAACCTGGTTTATGGCGCCGGTGCCACTACCGTTATTAGTGTTTCTTTGGCTCGTTAAATTAATTTAAAGGATCTAGTAATAAATTTGTGAATTAATCGTAAGTACACTATAATACAAGTAGGATATGAGAAGAGTGGTCCTTCTGATATCAGATCAAGCAATTGCTTGGACTGAAAGGAGAGAAGTACAATGTTAAAGTTCAATATTCGTGGTGAAAACGTTGAAGTAACAGATGCAATCCGGGATTATGTGGTTAAGCGGATTAGCAAGCTGCAAAAGTTCTTTGAGGATAGTGTCGAAGCAACTGCCCACGTGAACTTAAAGGTTTACTCTAACCGGACTTACAAGGTTGAAGTTACAATTCCGCTCCCATACCTGACGTTACGGGCCGAAGAAACTTCAAATGACATGTACGGTAGTGTCGATTTAGTAACGGACAAGCTGGAACGGCAAATCCGTAAGTACAAGACCAAGGTTAACCGGAAGTCACGTGAGAAGGGCTTCAAGAACCTTGAATTCGTCCCATCGGATGAAGAATCAAATGATGATGAATTGAAGATTGTACGGACTAAGCAAGTTTCACTGAAGCCAATGGATCCTGAAGAAGCGGTCCTTCAAATGGATATGCTTGGCCATGACTTCTTCGTCTTCCAAGACGCTGAAACCAATGGTACCAGCATTGTTTACCGCCGTCGTGACGGCCGTTACGGTTTAATTGAAGCTGAATAAACAGTAAAAGGGGTTGGCAACCAACCTCTTTTTTAGTTTTAAAGGGCAATACTTAAGAACCGTGCGTAAGTAGTGTAGTCTGGGAAGAATTGGCATTGGTTTTCAATTGCTGGCCAACGTGGTAGAATATTACAGTTAAGATAAAAATATAATTGGCTTGAGTAGCACCTTTTGCAATTTGCACTCAGGCACAAATATTAGGAAGGACGCTTTTATGGCCAACATTTTAAGAAAATGGATTGAAAGCGATCGTCGTGAACTGCGGCGGATTAATAAAATAGCAAACAAGGTTGAATCATATGCCAAACCGATGGCAGACTTAAGCGACGACCAGCTAAAAGCAAAGACAAATGAGTTCCGGCAACGTTATCAAAAGGGCGAATCACTAGATGACATGCTCCCGGAAGCCTTTGCGGTAGCACGTGAAGGCGCCAAGCGGGTGTTGGGACTATACCCGTTCCACGTCCAGATCATGGGTGGAATTGTCCTACACGAAGGTAACATTGCGGAAATGAAGACCGGTGAAGGGAAGACTTTGACCGCCACCATGCCGGTATACCTAAACGCGATCTCCGGCAAGGGGGTGCACGTTATTACCGTTAATGAATACCTTTCCAAGCGTGACGCAACTGAGATGGGACAATTGTACAACTGGCTCGGTTGCAGTGTCGGTATTAACAATTCCGAGATGAGCCCGGATGAAAAGCGAAAAGCTTACCAGGCAGACATTATGTACTCGACTAACAGTGAAATCGGGTTTGACTACCTGCGTGATAACATGGCGGTTTACAAGGAAGACCAAGTTCAACGGGGCCTTAACTACGCGATCGTCGATGAGGTGGACTCGATTCTGATCGATGAAGCCCGGACACCACTGATTATTTCTGGACCAGGGACCGGGACTTCCAAACTTTACAAGCAAACTGACCGCTTCGTTAAGCAGTTAAAGAATGAGGTTGATTACAAGGTCGACCTGGAATCTAAGACGGTATCACTGACCGATGAGGGAATTAAGAAGGCGGAAAAGTACTTCAACTTAAAGAACCTGTACGATCCTGAAAACACGGCCTTGACCCACCACCTGGACCAGGCGCTGCGGGCCAACTACATCATGCACCTAGACAAGGACTACGTGGTTTCTGACGGTGAAGTGTTGATCGTTGATTCCTTTACTGGACGGGTAATGCAAGGCCGGCGGTTCTCTGATGGCCTTCACCAGGCAATTGAAGCCAAGGAAGGTGTTAAGATCCAGGAAGAAAACAAGACGATGGCCAACATTACCTACCAGAACCTCTTCCGGATGTACAACAAGCTGGCCGGGATGACCGGGACAGCCAAGACGGAGCAAGAAGAATTCCGTGAAATCTACAACATGGAGACCATTACCATCCCGACGAACCGGCCGGTAGCACGGAAGGATGAGCCGGACCTCCTTTACCCGACCCTGGAGAGTAAGTTTGCGGCCGTAGTCAAGCGGATCAAGAGCCTTCATGCTAAGGGTCAGCCAATCCTGGTTGGGACCGTGGCGGTTGAGACGTCAGAATACTTGTCCCACCTCCTAGACCAGGAGCACATCCCGCACGTGGTCTTAAACGCTAAGAACCACGCCAAGGAAGCTGATATTATCAAGAATGCCGGTCAACGGGGCGCCGTTACCATCGCTACCAACATGGCCGGGCGGGGGACTGATATTAAGTTAGGCCCTGGCGTCCGTGAACTAGGTGGTTTGGCCGTAATCGGGACTGAACGGCATGAGTCACGGCGGATTGATAACCAGCTGCGGGGCCGGTCTGGCCGGCAGGGTGATCCGGGTCTGTCCCAATTCTACCTGTCACTGGAAGATGACTTGATGAAGCGGTTCGGTGGTGAACGGATTAAGGCTTTCCTGGACCGGATGAAGGTACAAGGCGAAGACGCCGTTATCAAGAGTCGTTTCTTGACGCGGCAAGTTGAATCAGCTCAAAAGCGGGTTGAGGGTAACAACTACGACTCCCGAAAGAATGTCTTGCAATACGATGACGTAATGCGCGAACAGCGGGAGATTATCTACAAGGAACGGCAAGAAATTATTACCGAAACCAAGTCCTTAAAGTGGGTTCTAATGCCAATTTTTAAACGCACGATCCAGCGTGAAGTTGAACAGCACACGTTAGGGGACCAAAAGGAATGGGACCTGCAGGGAATTATTGACTTTGCAGAAGAAGTAATCGTTAAGCCCGGGACAATTAGTGTCAAGGACCTCGAAGGCAAGAGCCAAGACGAGATGGTCGACTTCTTAATGGGCTTTGCTGAAAAAGTTTACGACGAAAAGAAGCAGATCTTAACCGACCCTTCACAGATGCTGGAGTTTGAAAAAGTCGTCTTACTCCGGGTAGTGGACTCCCATTGGACCGACCACATTGATGTGATGGACCAGTTCCGACAATCCGTTGGCCTTCGTGGTTATGGTCAATTGAACCCACTGGTCGAATACCAGACGGCCGGTTACCACATGTTTGAGCAAATGATTGCCGATATTGAGTATGAGACGACCCGGCTCTTCATGAAGTCTGAAATTCGGCAAAACGTTACCCGTTAAACCAAACGAAAATTGCAATAAGGTACGGCAGTAAGGTCACCCATGGCGGTACCACTGCCGTATGTTTGTATTTGGAGGCAGCAGTGATGGAATTAAGTGAAGCTAAGAAGAAAATAGAAGCAATGCAAGCTGAAGTTGCACGCTTCGGGAGGTCTCTTTGACCTCGATGCGTTAGACGAACAGATTGCGGAAAATGAGCACCAAATGGCGCAGCCAGGGTTCTGGGATGACAATACCCAGGCCCAGCAAAAGATCAATCAGACTAACGAATTAAAGGAGAAGCGGGACACCTTTGTCCAGTTACGGGACCAAATTGCGGACCTAAGTACCAATGTCGAATTGTTGGAATTAGAACCTGATCCAGACCTGACCCGGGAACTAGATGATTCCTTTGCCCAAACCGACAAGGCACTACAGCAGTATCGGTTAAATCAACTGCTGAATGAACAATATGATAGTCGCAACGCCATCCTTGAAATCCACCCTGGCGCCGGGGGAACGGAAGCCCAGGACTGGGGCGATATGTTATTGCGGATGTACGTACGTTGGGGTGAGCAGCACGGCTTTACGGTGGAGACTGCGAACTACGAAGCTGGTGATATTGCCGGGATTAAGAGTGTGACCCTCCTGTTTAAAGGGCACAATGCCTTTGGCTACCTGCGGAGCGAAAAAGGGGTGCACCGGCTCGTACGGATTTCGCCGTTCGACTCGGCAGGTCGCCGGCATACCTCCTTTGCCTCGGTTGACGTAATGCCAGAACTAGACGAGAGCGTGAAGGTTGATATTGACCCGTCAGACTTGCGAGTAGACACCTTCCGTTCCAGCGGGGCTGGTGGTCAGCACATTAACAAAACTGAGTCCGCCGTCCGAATTACCCACTTGCCAACTGGCCTGGTGGCCTCCTCGCAAGCGGAACGGTCCCAGCTTGAAAACCGGGTAACGGCGATGAACATGTTGAAGTCCAAGTTATATGAGTTGGAAGAAGAAAAAAAGGCTAAGAAGCGTGCCGAAATTGAGGGTGAGCAGCTCGAAATTGGCTGGGGCTCCCAGATTCGCTCCTACGTCTTCCACCCCTATACCCTGGTTAAGGATAACCGGACTAATTATGAAACCCACAATGGCCAAGCAGTAATGGATGGGGACTTGGACCCGTTCATTAATGCCTACCTACAGTGGAAACTAAGTCAGAAGAATCCCCAATAAAGGCGATTGCAGTTGGGAATAAAAGCAGGTAATATTTAAACAAAGGGGTGATTTGATGAGAGAAAGCCGACGTAAACGGTTAACCCGTTCCGGAAGTGACCGGATCCTGGCAGGGGTCTTTGGTGGCTTTGGCCAATACTTTAATTGTTCACCAAATATTTTTCGGGTAGCTTACGTGATCTTGAGTATTTTAAGTGGGCTCGTCCCGGGGATTGTTATTTATGCGATTATGGTCCTCATAATGCCACCTGACCCGCAACACCCGGGGTTCTTGGGCTTTCTTAAGAACCTCAATGATTTTCAACAAGGAATTGACGGGACGGCCCAGAAGCAATCCCGTCGTACACTGACGGATGTTGAAGAAAAAGATATTAAAAGAAATGGAAGATCATAATGACTTTTTGGAAGAAAGTTCTAGTTGATACGATTTTATTCATCGCCCTGGCCGGCCTGTTCACGGGAACGGGGATGATCTACGTTAGTCATGCCTGGGTGGCCTTACTAGCAGCGTTTGTTCTCGCAATCCTTAACGTGGCGGTTAAGCCGATCCTAGTGATCTTAACGTTACCGGTTAACCTACTGACCCTGGGCCTCTTTAGCATTGTTATTAATGGGGCAATGCTGGAGTTGACCTCGGCGTTAATTGGGTCGCTGTACTTCAGATTTTCTTCGTTTTGGTCGGCGATGTTGGTGGCAATTATTATGTCGATCTGCAACATGATCATCACGAGTCACCAGTCAGATTACTAAGGAGTGAGTTAGTTTGCCAAACCACGTTACTGTTAATGAATTAGTTGAAAAGGTCCGTCTGAAGGTCCTACAAGGCGACGACTACCTTGGCCGGACAATCACTACTAGTGATATTTCGCGACCGGCCCTTGAGTTTGCGGGTTACTTTAAACACTATCCCGCAATGCGGATCCAGCTTTTGGGAATTACCGAAATTTCCTTTTCAAAGGATTTGACGCATGACCAGATGACGGAGTATATGACCCGGATGTGTACCCCCCAGACGCCGTGCTTTGTGATTTCTACTAACTTGCCAATTCCCGCGGAATTAAAGACCGCGGCGGCGGATGCCCACATTCCGATCTTGGGGACCCACCTGACCTCATCACAGATCTTAAGTAACATGACTTCTTACCTGCTGGGACGGTTAGCACCACGGAAGTCCCTCCATGGGGTCCTGGTTGATATTAGTGGAGTTGGGGTTTTGATTACTGGTGATTCTGGGGTTGGTAAGAGTGAAACGGCGCTGGAATTAGTCCGGCGTGGTCACCGGTTAGTGGCTGATGACCGGGTTGAAGTGTATGCCCGGGACGAACAGACCCTGATTGGGACCGCACCAGCAATCCTCCAACACCTGATGGAAATTCGGGGGATCGGCATCATTGACGTATCGACGCTTTATGGCACGGGGGCAATTATGCCGGTTGATAACATCAACCTGATTGTCCACCTTGAGACCTGGACACCCGATACTAAGTTTGACCGGCTGGGCGACCGGGGTGATACCCAGACGATTCAAGGGGTCATTATTCCGAAGGTCTCGGTACCGGTTAAAACCGGGCGAAACCTTGCCATCATTATCGAGTCGGCAGCGATGAACTACCGGGCAGAAACAATGGGCTACGACGCCACGAAGACCTTTGATGAAAACCTGAACCGGTTGATCAAACAGAACTCTGCCCGTGACAGTAAGGAGCAGGGGAAGTAATGGGGACAATCGTAGGTGCCCTTAACCCGATTGCCTTCCACCTGGGGGCAATTGAAGTTCACTGGTATGGGGTCATAATTGCGACTGGCGTTGTCGTAGCGTTGATCCTCTCGGTAGCCGAAGGGAAACGGTTAGGTGTCAAGGAAGATTACTTTTACGACTACCTCCTCTGGGCGATTCCGGTGGCGATCATCTGCGCCCGACTCTACTACGTTATCTTTCAGTGGCCTTATTACTCCCGCCACCTCGGTGAAATCATCGCCATTTGGGATGGGGGGATTGCGATTTACGGCGCCATTATCGGTGGCTTTTTAACCCTGTACTTCTTTTGCCGGGCCCGCCACTTATCGATGTGGACGATGGTGGATATCATTGCGCCCCCGTTGATAATGGCCCAGGGAATCGGTCGTTGGGGAAACTTTATGAACCAGGAGGCGTTTGGCCGGATCACCACGCGGGCGGCCCTGGTTGCCCAACACATCCCCAACTGGATTATTAACCAGATGTACATTGGTGGCCACTACCGGGTCCCAACCTTTTTGTACGAGTCGCTATGGGATCTGGCCGGCTTTGCACTATTGATGCTTTGCCGCCACCGCCACCACCTGTTTCGGCGGGGCGAAGTTTTCCTGTCCTACGTAATCTGGTATGCGGTCGGGCGGTTCGTAATTGAAGGCATGCGGACGGATAGCCTCATGCTGGGCCCAATTCGGGTTTCGCAACTCTTGTCGCTGGTCTTTTTAGTGGGCGCTGTGATCGTCTTGCTCGTGCGACGCCACGGTAAGACGGGTAATTGGTATTGGACAAGTAATTAGTATTGAAAATAAGGAGAATGGTTATGGCAGAAAAAATTGCGGTACTAGGTGCTGGCTCGTGGGGCAGTACTCTAGCAAACATGTTGGTTGAGAATGGACACTCGGTAATGTTGTGGGCCCGTAACCAAAAGCAAGTGGACCAGTTAAACCAAGACCACATCAACCCCGACTACATGAAGACTTTAGTTTATTCTGATAAGTTAGTGGCGACGACCGACATGAAGGCGGCCGTTACGGGGGCCAACGTTATTTTAATTGTCATCCCGACAAAGGGACTCCGCCAGGTTGCCGACCAACTGGATAAAATTCTTGGTGAACTGGAACAGCAGCCGCTGATCATTCACGCTACTAAGGGCTTGGAACAAAATACCTACAAACGACCATCTGAGATGCTAGCAGAAGAAATTGCACCAGCCCACCGGTCAGCAATTGTTGTCTTATCCGGTCCTAGCCATGCTGAGGATGTGGCCATCAAGGATATGACGGCGGTCACCGCTGCTTGTGAGGACCTGGAAAAGGCCAAGAAAGTTCAAAAACTCTTTAGTAATTCCTACTTCCGGGTATATACAAATGATGACGTAATCGGGGCCGAGTTTGGCGCCGCATTGAAGAACATCATCGCCATTGGTGCGGGGGCCCTACAAGGCCTGGGATACCATGATAATGCCCGGGCAGCTCTCATTACCCGGGGCCTGGCCGAAATTCGTCGCTTGGGGGTAGCCTTTGGTGCTAACCCAATGACCTTTATTGGCCTGTCCGGTGTTGGTGACCTGGTTGTTACCGCTACGAGCAAGAACTCGCGTAACTGGCGGGCCGGTTACCAGCTGGGCCAGGGCCAAAAGCTGGATGATGTGATTAAGAACATGGGAATGGTAATCGAAGGGGTCTACACGACCAAGGCTGCTTATGAATTAAGCCGGAAACGCCAAGTAAAGATGCCAATTACCGAATCCCTTTACGAGGTTTTGTACCATGGTAAGGACATTAAGGATGCAATTTCTCAGCTAATGAGCCGGGACTTAACGTCCGAGATTGAATAAGTATGGTAAAATGTTACCGGGTACAATCTGAGAGAAATTGAAGTAATGAAAGGATTTTTAAGGTTATGAAACGTGTTAGAAAGGCAATTATTCCTGCAGCAGGTCTGGGGACCCGTTTCCTACCAGCAACTAAGGCATTAGCCAAGGAAATGCTGCCGATTGTTGATAAGCCAACGATTCAGTTTATCGTTGAGGAAGCTCGCAAGTCAGGAATTGAAGATATTGTGGTGGTTGATGGTAAGAACAAGCGGTCAATCGAGGACCACTTTGATTCCAACCCTGAATTGGAAGATAACTTACGCTCCAAGCACAAGGATGAGATGCTGAAGTTAGTGGAAGAAACCACTGACATCAATATCTACTTTATCCGGCAGTCCCACCCACGGGGCCTGGGTGATGCCGTCTTAACGGCGCGTGATTTCATTGGTGATGAACCATTTGTCGTAATGCTTGGTGATGACCTCAACAACATCAACAACAACGGTGAACCACTAACTAAGCAGCTGATTGAAAGTTACCACCAGACGGGTGCTTCAACGCTGGCGGTAATGCGGGTTCCCCATGAAGACACGGCGAAGTACGGTGTAATTAATCCCAGCAAGGAAGTGACGCCGGGACTTTACAACGTTACCAGCTTTGTGGAAAAGCCAGCACCAAAGAATGCGCCGAGTGACCTTGCCATCATTGGTCGCTACGTCTTTACGCCAGAAATCTTTGATGTTTTGGCCAAGACCAAACCGGGTAAGGGTAATGAAATCCAACTGACGGACGCAATTGATACCCTTAACCAGACGCAACGGGTCTTTGCACGTGAATACACTGGGGACCGTTATGACGTCGGCAATAAGTTTGGCTGGGTGAAGACCAACATTGAGTATGGTCTGAAGCACCCCCAAGTCAAAGATGAACTTCGTGAATACATCAAGGACTTGGGTGCTAAGCTAGCAGCCGAGGATAAGGGCAATAAGAAGTAGTTTTTAGATCCCAAATAAAGGAAGTGCGACAGGATTAACCTGTTACACTTCCTTATTTTTTGTAAGCAAAAAGCTAGACAAGTGGTCCCTACTTGGTTAAGATAATGAATAATTAATAGTGTTGAGGAGGAATGTGAAATGGCTGATGAGAAGAAATATGATGTAATTATCATCGGTGCTGGTCCCGGTGGGATGACCACCGCTTTGTATGCATCCCGGGCGAACCTTAAGGTAGTAATGCTTGATCGTGGGGCCTACGGTGGCAACCTTAATAACACCGCGTCAATTGTGAACTATTCCGGCTTTAAGGATGTCCAAGGCCCGGAACTGGCTGAAAAAATGTATCAAGGGGCGACCCAGTTTGGGGCTGAATACGCCTACGGAACAGTTACCAGTGTTACGGTTGATGGCCAGTTGAAGAAGGTAACGACTGACATGGGCGATACCTTTGTTGCACCGGTAATGGTGGTCGCTACCGGTTCTGACCACCGTAAGCTTGGGGTGCCCGGTGAAGAAGAATTTAGCGGCCGGGGGGTTTCCTACTGTGCGGTCTGCGACGGGGCCTTTTTTAAAGACAAGCACCTGGTAGTGGTTGGCGGCGGTGATTCCGCGGTGGAAGAGGGACTATACCTCACCCAGCTTGCGGCGAAGGTAACGGTTTTAGTTCGGCGCGATGAATTACGGGCCCAGCCAATGCTCCAAGATGAGGCGGTCAAGAATGCTAAGATGGAATTTGTTTATAACACCAGTGTGACTGAAATCGTGGGTGATGATGTTAAGGTTACCGGTGTTAAGACGCATAATAATAAGACCGGTGCAGATGGCGAATTGGCCGCTGACGGGGTCTTTATCTATGTCGGTAACGTACCGTTAACCAAGCCATTTACAGACCTGGGGATCTTGGATGACCAGGGATGGGTCAAGACGGATACGCTCATGAAGACCAGTGTTCCGGGAATCTTTGCGATCGGTGACGTTCGTGAGACACCACTGCGGCAGATTGCTACTGCCGTGGGTGATGGTGCCATCGCTGGCCAGCAGGTTTACCAATACATTAAGGGATTAAAATAGTTTAAAGGAGTCGGGAAGGTGACCAAACGCTGCTTGATCACCTTCCCGACTCCTTTTTCTTAGTAAAAGTTTAGTAAAATGATTAGTAAAGATACGCAGGGCAGGTGAGATGCGGTATACTGATAACAGATTATAGAAGTAAAGGAGACTTTATTGTGAGCTGGAAAGACACCTACCAAGTATGGAAAGAGCGGACCAACCTCGATCCTAAGCTTAAGCAAGAATTAGACGCAATGAGCGATGACAAGGAGATCGAGGACGCCTTTTATGGCCCACTATCATTCGGGACTGCTGGAATGCGGGGACTGATGGGTCCTGGTATCAACCGGATGAACGTTTACACGGTGCGTCAAGCAACGGAAGGTTTGGCAACCTTAATGGAGTCACTCGGCGATGAAGTTAAACAACGGGGGGTGGCGATCGGCTATGATTCCCGGCACAACTCTTACCGGTTTGCCCATGATTCTGCCCGGGTCCTCGGTGCCCATGGAATTAAGGTCTACATCTATGATAATGTTCGGCCAACGCCGGAACTGTCATTTGCCGTTCGCCACAATAAGACCTATGCCGGCATCATGATTACCGCAAGTCACAACCCAATGGAATATAACGGCTACAAGATTTACGGTGAAGATGGTGGGCAGATGCCACCAAAGGAATCCGACATGATGACTGGTTACATTCGCAAGATTGCGGACCTCTTTGACATCCAATTGGCGGATGAACAGGAAATGCTTAATAGTGGCCTGGAAACCGTCATGGGTGAGGATGTTGACCACGCCTACTTGCAACATGCCAAGGAAGTTACGGTTAACCCCGACTTAGCCAAGGAGTATGGTAAGGACATGAAGTTCGTCTTTACGCCGTTGTGTGGGACCGGCCGGATGCTTGGTGAACGGGCCCTCCGCCAAGCCGGCTTCACTAACTTCACCATCGAACCAACGGAAGCCCAGCCGAATGGTGACTTCCCAGGACTGAAGCACCCGAACCCTGAATTCCCCGAAGCGTTTGTCCGCTCCATCAAATTGGGGAAGCAGATTGATGCCGATGTCTTGATTGCAACTGACCCCGACGCTGACCGGTTAGGGTGTGCCGTTCGTCAACCAAATGGTGAGTACCAATTACTGACCGGTAACCAGATTGCCTCAATCATGCTGGCCTACATCTTGGAAGCCCACAAGCAAGCGGGGACGTTGCCGAAGAACGCGGCCGCTGTTAAGTCAATTGTTTCCACTAATTTTGCGGCCAAGATTGCGCAGAGCTACGGCGTTGCGATGGTCAATGTCTTAACCGGCTTCAAGTGGATCGCCGACCAGATCCACCAGTACGAGACTGGTCAGGTTGACCACACCTTCATGTTTGGTTTTGAGGAAAGTTATGGCTACCTGATTAAGCCATTCGTTCGTGATAAGGATGCCATTCAATCACTGACCCTGTTGGCAGAAGTAGCGGCATACTATCGGAGCCGGAACATGACCCTTTATGATGGTTTGCAAGAACTATTTAAGAAGTATGGTTACTTCCGTGAAAAGACGATTGCTAACACCTATGCCGGGGTTGATGGCCCCGCCAAAATTAAGGGCTTAATGAAGAAATTCCGCGAAGAAGCACCCGCAGACTTTGCCGGCCACCGGGTAGTTGCGACCGAGGACTTTGCTAAGGGGACCAAGACGACGGCTGATGGTCAAGTTAGTGAACTGGGTATTCCTGAATCAAACGTTCTGCGGTACCTGCTCGATGACGAAACCTGGATTGCCATCCGGCCATCCGGGACGGAACCAAAGTTGAAGTTCTACATCGGGACCAGCGATGACTCCCTCGACAAGGCGAATGCCAAGTTAGCCGAATTTGAGAAGGCCCTCCAGGCATTTGCTGAAGAATAAAAGCATCCGCGAGTAGCTCCCAACTCCCGGACGAAAAAGTAACTGGGCGGTCACTTTCCGATTGGCCTGGTGCGGTGCACAATATAGAAAGCCTCTAGTATTCAGCTTTTTTGAATGCTGGGGGCTTTTCGTGGTTAGTAGGGGGCATCGTCCAGATTAATAGACGAATGCATGTTTGCATGATAAACTAAAATGTGTGAAAAATGGCGCCACGAACGGTGTTGGCCGCTATTAAGAATTAATAATTAGGGAGGAACGACACGTGATTTATCGGCAGCCAGATAAGAAATTTGACCTCGTTTCAGACTACCAGCCAACGGGAGACCAACCCGCTGCGATTGACCAACTAACCGCCGGGATTAAGGCCGGTGATAAGGCACAGATCCTACTGGGGGCCACCGGGACGGGTAAGACCTTTACCATCTCTAACGTAATCGCTAACGTCAATAAACCGACATTAATCTTGTCACACAACAAGACGTTGGCCGGCCAGCTTTATGGTGAAATGAAGAAGTTCTTCCCCCATAACGCGGTCGAATACTTTGTTTCTTACTATGATTACTACCAACCCGAAGCCTATGTTCCGTCCAGCGATACCTATATTGAAAAGGATGCGTCCATTAATGACGAAATCGATAAACTCCGTCATGCTGCTACGACGTCCCTGCTGGAAAGAAATGATGCAATTGTCGTGGCCTCCGTTTCCAGCATCTTTGGTTTGGGGGACCCACGGGAATACCAAAACTCAGTTATCTCCTTGCACGTTGGCCAGCAGATTGAACGTGACCAGTTATTGCGTGACCTGGTAAACGTTCAATTTGACCGAAATGACATTGACTTTCAGCGGGGCCGTTTCCGGGTACATGGCGACGTGGTCGAAATTTTCCCGGCATCCCGGGATGAGCGAGCCCTACGGATTGAATTTTTCGGCGATGAAATTGATCGAATTCGGGAGGTCGATGCACTAACCGGGGAGGTCCTGGGCGACAGTGACCGGGTTTCTATCTTCCCGGCGACCCACTTCATGACCAGTGATGAGGTGATGGACCGGGCCTTACCCCAAATTGAACGTGATATGAAGAAGCAGGTTAAGAAGTTTACCGCTGAGGGGAAACTCTTGGAAGCGGAACGTCTCCAACAGCGGACCACCTATGACATTGAAATGATGCGGGAGATGGGTTACACCAACGGGATTGAAAATTACTCGCGGTACATGGATGGTCGCCAACCGGGTGAGCCACCGTTTACCCTGTTGGATTTCTTCCCCAAGGACTTCTTACTGGTGGTGGACGAATCCCACCAGACGATGCCTCAAGTGCGGGGGATGTACAACGGGGACCGGGCACGGAAGCAAATGCTGATTGACTACGGTTTCCGCCTCCCCAGTGCGCTTGATAACCGCCCCCTCAAGCTCGGTGAGTTTGAGCAGCGGGTTAACCAGGTGGTCTATATGTCGGCCACGCCGGGACCATATGAACTCAACCAGACTGACCACATTGCTCAGCAGATTATTCGGCCAACCGGCCTTTTGGACCCGACGATTGAAGTACGGCCGGTTATGGGCCAGATTGACGATCTGGTCAGTGAAATTAATAAGCGGGTCGAACGGCACGAACGGGTCTTTGTAACGACGCTAACAAAGAAGATGTCGGAAGACTTAACCGACTACCTCAAGGACCTGGGGCTCAAAGTGAAGTACCTGCACAGCGACATTAAGACCCTCGAACGGACCCAAATTATCCGGGATCTTCGTTTAGGCAAATTTGATGTCTTAGTCGGGATCAACCTCTTGCGGGAAGGACTTGACGTGCCGGAAGTCTCCCTGGTGGCAATTTTGGATGCCGACAAGGAAGGTTTCCTGCGTAATGAACGATCACTGATTCAGACGATTGGACGGGCCGCACGGAATGAACACGGGGCAGTAATTATGTATGCCGACACGGTTACCGAGTCGATGCAAAAGGCGATTGACGAGACCAAGCGGCGGCGCTCAATTCAGATGAAGTATAACCAGGACCACCACATCACGCCACACACGATTGTTAAACCAATTCAAGAAGCTATTTCGGCAACGAAGAAGACAGCCGATACCGGTGAAAAAGAAGATAGCAGTGAGTTTACTACTAGGGACTTTATGAAGCTCTCGAAGGACGCTCAGGCGAAGATGGTGGCCGAATTAACCGCGCAGATGCAGGCGGCGGCTAAGCGGCTCGACTTCGAGCAAGCGGCCACGCTACGTGATACAGTAATGGAATTAAAAGCCCAGATGACGGGGAAGAAGACCAAATCCGGGCGGAAAGTAAAGTAAAGGGGGATGCAGCTTTTTGGCAAACGATAAGATTATTATCCACGGGGCCCGAGCCCACAATTTAAAAAATATTGATGTTAAGATTCCTAAGAACAGGCTGGTTGTAATTACCGGCCTATCCGGCTCGGGAAAGAGTTCGTTGGCCTTTGACACCCTATATGCAGAGGGACAGCGCCGGTACGTGGAGAGCCTTTCTGCCTACGCCCGCCAGTTCCTGGGCCAAATGGATAAACCAGACGTTGATTCGATTGATGGTCTGTCACCAGCAATTTCAATCGACCAGAAGACGACTTCTCACAACCCCCGGTCAACGGTCGGGACGGTAACGGAAATCAATGACTTCTTACGACTGCTCTGGGCCCGGGTGGGGACGCCGATTTGTCCTAATGACCATATCCCAATTAGCAGCCAGTCAGCTGAGCAGATGGTTGACCGGGTACTGGAATTACCTGAACGGACCCGCCTGCAGATCCTCTCCCCAGTGGTCCGGGCCAAGAAGGGGAGCCAAAAGAAGGTTCTCGCCTCCATTAAGCGAGAGGGGTTTGTCCGGGTACAAATTGATGGCGAAACGTATGACCTTGACGAAGTCCCCGAGCTAAATAAGAACCAGAAGCACACGATTAACGTGGTGATTGATCGGATCATCGTCAAGGATGGGATTCGGTCCCGGCTCTTTGACTCTTTTGAGGCGGCCCTCCGCCTCAGTAGCGGTTACGCCATTGCGGACGTCATCGGTGGCGACCCAATTCCGTTCTCAGAAAAATACGCCTGCCCAATCTGTGGTTTTACGGTGGGCGAACTGGAGCCCCGGCTTTTCTCGTTTAATGCACCAATGGGGGCTTGTCCAGAATGTGAAGGGCTCGGGTCCAAACTTGAAGTTGACATCGACCTGGTGGTTCCGGACCGGACTAAGACCCTTCGTGAAGGGGCAATGGTACCGTGGAACCCGATTTCATCGCAATACTACCCCGCATTGCTGGAACAATTCTGCCAGTCGGCCGGCATCGACCTGGATACGCCATTTAACAAGTTGCCAAAGAAGCAGCAAAAACAAGTTCTCTACGGCAATGGCGACCACCTTTTTCACTTCCATTATGAAAATGACTTTGGTGGGGTCCGGGACGTTGACGTGCCCTTTGAAGGGGTGCTCAATAACGTTAGCCGGCGGTACAAGGAAACCAATTCCGACTTTACCCGCGAGCAGATGCGCAAGTACATGACCGAGTTGCCTTGCCCGGCTTGTCATGGTTACCGACTCAACCAACGGGCCTTGGCGGTGCAGATTGATGGGCAAAATATCGGTCAGGTGTCTGACCTGTCAATTAGTAAGGCCATTGACTTTTTTAGCGGCGTTAAGCTGTCAGAACAAAACGAACAGATTGCCCGGCCGATCTTAAAGGAGATTTTGGATCGGTTAACCTTCATGAAGAATGTGGGGGTAGAGTACTTGACACTCAGTCGGTCGGCTCGGACACTTTCCGGTGGGGAAGCACAGCGGATCCGGTTGGCTACTCAGATCGGTTCTAACCTTTCTGGAGTGATGTACGTCCTCGATGAACCGTCAATCGGGCTTCACCAGCGGGATAATGACCGGTTAATCTCTTCACTTAAGGCCATGCGGGACCTGGGAAATACGCTGATTGTTGTTGAGCACGATGAAGACACCATGCGGGCTGCGGACTATATCATTGATATCGGCCCGGGGGCCGGTGAAAACGGTGGTCAGGTAATGGCGGCCGGAACGCCCAAGCAGGTAATGCGGTCACGGAAGTCGTTGACCGGTCAATACCTTTCCGGGAAGAAGTTTATTCCGGTGCCAGAAGAGCGGCGGGCCGGTAATGGTCAGCACCTGATGCTAAAGGGGACCGCGGCGAACAACCTGAAGAACATTGACGTTGATTTCCCCCTGGGGAAGTTTATCTGCGTTACCGGGGTTTCGGGGTCAGGTAAGTCGACCCTGGTTAACTTGATCTTAAAGCGGGTGTTGGCCCAGAAGCTGAATAATAATTCTGCCAAGCCAGGTAAATATTCCTCAATTAGCGGAATTAAAAACGTAGAAAAGGTGATTGACATTGATCAGTCGCCAATCGGCCGGACGCCCCGAAGTAACCCGGCAACCTATACAGGAGTCTTCGATGACATCCGGGAACTCTTTGCCCAGACGAACCAGGCAAAGGTTCGCGGCTATACTAAGGGCCGCTTTAGCTTCAATGTCAAGGGGGGCCGGTGTGAGGCCTGCCATGGTGATGGGATCCTTAAGATTGAGATGAATTTCTTACCGGATGTGTACGTCCCGTGTGAGGTTTGCCACGGAACCCGTTATAATTCCGAAACGCTGGAAGTTGAGTACAAAGGAAAGAATATTGCCCAGGTACTGAACATGACGGTTTCAGAGGCCCTGGAGTTCTTTAGTGCCATCCCGAAGATCCGGCGGAAACTGCAGACGATTGAAGACGTTGGCCTCGGTTACGTTCACTTGGGGCAGCCGGCAACAACCTTATCCGGTGGAGAAGCACAGCGAATGAAGCTTGCGGCGGAACTCCACCGTCAGTCACACGGCAAGAGTTTCTATATCCTTGATGAACCAACGACCGGGCTACACATGGATGATATTAAACGGCTACTGGGCGTTCTCCATCGACTAGTGGACGCCGGTAATACCGTCTTAGTAATTGAACATGACCTCGACGTGGTTAAATCGGCGGACTGGCTGATTGACCTGGGACCCGAAGGTGGGGACGCTGGTGGTTACGTAGTGGCTACCGGGACACCAGAGGATGTTGCCGAGGTGAAGAAAAGCTATACTGGCCAGTACTTAAAGAAGATGCTGGCCCGTGACCAAAAATGGGCAGCAGCACGAACCGCAAAGAATAAAAGGTGAAAGCAAAGGGAGTGAGAACTAGCTTGCTAGTTCGTCTTTCGAAGCGAAGCAAGCCTGTAGGGAACCCCCGTCGACGCGCAGCTAGCCTTTAGGAAGCACAAATAGGCCTCCAGTGTTCGGCTTTGCCGGGCGCTGGAGGCCATTTGTGTACTTCGCTATTCGTACTTTAGCTAGGCTGTAGAGATTATGTCACGGCTTCTGAACTAATCTTAGGGTGTTTGCTGTGGTAGTATCAATAAAAAAGGAGTGGTCAACGTGATTTTGATTAGTGCATGTTTGGCAGGGTTCAACGTTCGCTATGACGGGGGCAATGCTCGCCGCGAACTGGCGGTGAAGCTTGTTGCGCTGGGCCAGGCGATTACGGTCTGTCCTGAGATAATGGGGGGCTTTCAGACCCCCCGGCGACCAGCGGAAATTTGTGGTGGCGATGGGAAGGATGTTTTAACAGGGCGGGCAACCGTCATTAATCAAGCGGGGGTTGACGTGACCGCGCGCTACCTTGCGGCTGCCCGTCGGGTGTTGCAAATTGCCCAGGACCATGGGGTGACGGTTGCCTTCCTCAAGCAAAAGAGTCCCGCTTGTGGGACGCACCTAGTCTACGATGGTCACTTTAGTGGGAATAAGGTCCCGGGAATGGGGGTCACCGCCGCCTTGCTCGCCCGTAATGGCATCGAAGTTTATGGGGATGAGGAGTTAACCATGGCCAATTTAACACCGTACCTGGCTCCGGAAATAATTAAGCAACTGGGAACCAATAACCTCGCCATTGGTGATTAAAAAACACGCCCGGCCTGGTGTGGTACAATTGGTAAGTACTTGTCTGAGAGGAGCGGGAAATAGTGGAGACTAAGAAGATGGAAGTAGTAATCATCACGGGGATGAGTGGCGCTGGGAAAACCCAGGCGGTCCATGATTTTGAAGACGTTGGCTACTTCGTAATTGACAACATGCTACCCAGTTTGGCGGAGAAGTTTGTTGATGTCATTAAGGAATCGGGTGAGTTTACCAAGATTGCGATGGTAATGGACCTGCGTTCGCGGGGCTTTTATGACCAGGTGCTGCCAACCTTACACGAGCTTAAGCAGCGGGCCGACCTGGCAGTCAAACTACTGTTTTTAGATGCGGATAACGTTAAACTCGTGTCACGGTATAAGGAAACCCGGCGCCTTCATCCGCTGGCCCGGCAAGGCCGGATCCTTGACGGGGTGGAGACGGAACGGCAGCTGTTGAGTGAACTAAAGAGTCAGGCCGATGTAATTATTGACACGACCGACTTAACGCCCCGTAACCTCAAATTGCGGATTAACAAGCTTTTTAGCCACGGCGAAGGGAGTAACTTCTTTGTGGAGGTAATGTCCTTTGGCTTTAAGTATGGCCTGCCGCTCGATGCTGACATTGTAATGGATGCCCGCTTTTTGCCGAACCCCTTTTACATCCCAGAGTTAAAGCATTTGACCGGTAACGACCAGGCAGTTCAAGATTATGTAATGCAAAGTGACGTGGCCCAGGAGTTTTATGCCCACCTTTTGTCGTTGTTGAAAAACGCACTGCCGGGCTATATTCGGGAAGGCAAGAGTAGCCTAACCGTGGCGATTGGTTGTACGGGTGGTCAGCACCGGTCGGTGACCATTGCCAACAAGCTTGCAGGCGACCTCAAGCACGCCGGCTACAAGGTTAACCTCTACCACCGTGATGTTGCTAAGGCCAAGTAGGAAGGAGAATTGAAATGATCCATAAACCGAAAATTGTTGTGATCGGTGGGGGCACCGGGTTACCCGTTGTCCTCCGCGGGCTCCGGGACCAAGATGCCGATGTGACGGCGGTCGTCACTGTCGCCGATGATGGTGGCTCGTCGGGAATCCTCCGCAACTATATTAACGTCGTACCACCTGGTGATATTCGAAACGTTTTGGTGGCCCTCTCTGAGCTACCACCGCTGGAATTAGACGTTTTCCAGTATCGTTTTAACAGCAACGACCAGTTCTTTGCCGGGCATGCGATTGGTAACCTCATTATCTCGGCCCTTTCCGAGATGAAGGGCGGGATTTTCCCCGCTGTTCAGGAATTAGCAGAAATGATGAAAATCCGTGGTCACGTCTACCCGGTGGCCAACGAACCATTGACGTTAAATACCGAGTTTACAGACGGCACGACCATGAGTGGTGAATCAGAAATTACGGCGGCCCATAAGCAAATTAAGCGGGTGTGGGTAACGCCGGCTGACGACGCGGACGGACATCAGATTAAACCGGTTCCAGAAGTCCTGGCGGCCATTAAGGAAGCTGACCAAATCGTGATTGGCCCGGGGAGCCTGTTTACGAGCATCCTGCCCAACCTAATGATCAAAGAGGTGGGGCAGGCGGTCTGCGAAAGTAAGGCAGAGGTAGTCTACATCTGTAACATCATGACTCAAAAGGGCGAGACCGACCACTTTACCGATGCTGACCATGTCCGGGTACTAAACCGGCACCTGGGCAAGAAGTTTATCGACACGGTCCTGGTTAATATCCAACCGATCCCGAAAAACTATCTCGACTTCCAGCAATGGAATGAAATTTCCCAACCCGTGGGCCATGACTTTCAAGGACTGCGCGATCTGGATTGCCGGGTAATTAGCGCTAACTTCTTGCGTCTACGAGATAATGGGGCCTTCCATGACCGTGACCGGGTCGTCGCAGAATTAATGAACCGTCTTCACCAGGTTCACGAGTAAAGGAGGTGTTGGCATGTCCTACGCAAGTGATGTCAAAAAGGAACTGACCGCCATTAAAGTGCACCAGAAAAACGCGCAGGCGGAACTGATGGCACTGATTCGGATGAATGGGAGTATTGCCATTGCTAACCGCCAGCTAGTTTTAAACATCCAGACCGAAAATCCAGCGATTGCCCGGCGAATCTATTCTTTGCTTAAGGAATTCTACCAGGTGGAAAGTGAGATCGTGGTTCGTCGCAAGATGAAGCTGAAGAAGAACAACCAGTATATTGTCCGGCTCCGTTACTCTGCCCAGCGGGTATTAGATGACTTGGGGATTTTGCAAAACTACCAAATCAAAGAGCAGGTGCCCTTAGAAATGCTTAAGGACGAATGGATGGTACGGTCATACCTACGGGGCGCCTTTTTAGCCGGGGGGTCGGTTAATAATCCGGAAACTTCCCGCTACCACCTGGAGATCTATTCCCTTTACCAAGAGCACAACGAGATGATTGCGGAAATGATGAATAAGTTTGGCTTAAATGCCCAAACCACGGCCCGGCGTAGTGGTTACATTGTTTACCTCAAGGAAGCCGAGAAGATTGCTAACTTCATGTCCCTGATTGGGGCGACGAATTCGATGCTCCAGTTTGAAAATGTCCGGATTGTGCGTGACATGCGTAATTCGGTTAACCGCCTTGTCAACTGCGAGAATGCTAACATGAACAAGATTGCGAATGCGTCGACCCGGCAAATTGAAAACATTAAGCTGATTGAGTCGACGGTTGGGTTGGCCAGCCTGCCGGATAAGTTGCGTGAGATTGCCCAGACCCGGCTAAACCATCAGGAGGTTAGCTTGAAGGAACTTGGTCAGTTGGTTCCCGGTGGACCAATTTCGAAGTCCGGCGTTAATCACCGCCTGCGAAAGCTAAACGCGTATGCAGATGAATTGCGGATGTCAAAATCTGTGTAATATAAAAAAGTGGATGGGGAAATTTCCCCATCCACTTTTTTACTTACCTAATCCGACGGCTACTTCAAACTAGAATTATTCTCCATGATACCGTCAAGCAGACCGTAGTCAACCGCTTCTTGGGCAGTTAAGTAGTGGTCACGTTCCGTATCACGGTTAATTTGTTCAATTGGTTGACCAGAATTCTTCGACAGGATCTCATTAATCATCTTCCGGGTCTTCAAAATTTCGGTTGCCGCAATTTCAATTTCGGTTTGTTGACCTTGTGCACCACCAGATGGTTGGTGAATCAAGACTTGGGAGTGTGGTAAACCGAACCGCTTACCCTTGGTACCGGATGAAACCAGGACACTGGCCATTGAAGCGGCCATCCCGATGACGATGGTTTGGACGTCGGACTTGATAAAGTTCATCGTATCGTAGATCGCCATCCCAGAAGTAACGACACCACCAGGTGAGTTAATGTATAAGTAAATGTCTTTAGTTGAGTCTTGCGCATCCAAGAAGAGTAGTTGCGCAACAATTGAATTTGCCATTTCGTCTTCAATTGGACCAGATAACATGATGATCCGGTCCTTCAGAAGCCGTGAGTAGATATCATAAGCACGTTCACCGCGTGATGACTGCTCAATGACGGTTGGAACTAAGTTCATTAATGTGGCCTCCTTGTAAATTAGCACTCGTCAGCAAATATTGCTAACTAATATTATTACTATACTCGATTGGTCAAAAAAGGTCAAATGTTTTGCCAACCGAACTAATTAATTGCTAGTTATTATACCTGATATTGGCCGCAAAAAAAGTAAAACGACTGGGAATGATAAAATTCCACAGCCGTTAGGTTAGTTGTTATTTACTTATTAATACCGGCGCAAAGTAGGTCCATCTCGACATCGGCGACTTGTTGATCAAGTGCCCGCCAGTCGGTGTTAGTTAAAAAGATGTTTAATTCCTTGGTATTAGTCATGGTAATTAACCTCCCATTGGTTATTTATTTTCAGTTCCCTTTTAAGACATTATTATGATATACCATAATGGTCTAGTTTACAACCGTGATTATGGCAGTAATTCTATCTGACATATGGAAATTGGTCTAGTCTTATTTTGAAAGCCCTTGGGCCCCTAAGGCTAGTTCGGTAGTAAAATTAGCCTAGTAAAATAAAAAATAATCGTTTTTTGAAAGTGGGCTAATATGAAATCTGTACAAGGGTTGCTTTTTATTTCTGAGCCCGGTATAATTGGAACGTTAATTAATTTACGTACATAATAAGGAGGCATATAGCTATGCGTAAAGCACACCCATACGGCGTACAAGGCCGTCGCCCAGTTGCTCCTAAGTACAAGCGAGCATTAAAAGAAAAGAAGATCGAAGCTATTCGCAAGTGGGCTAAGGAAAAGCCAACTGACGAAAAGTAGTCGATATAAAGAGGTCGGGTTTTCCAACCTCTTTTTTATTATCCAAAATAATGAAGCGGCCTCCAGCGTTCGAAAAAATCCGAATGCTGGAGGCCGCTTTGGACTCATTTGATATTGAAAAAAGTGGACCAGCAAATACATGCTGGTCCACTTCATTACTAATGCGCCCCCCGAGAGTCGAACTCGGATCTCGAGAACCGGAATCTCACGTGCGATCCATTACACTAAGGGCGCGTCAACAAATAGTATATTATCCTATTCTATTTCGAATTGCAAGTATTATTTGAAATTTTTAATCAAGATAACGGTTTCACCAGAAAATTCAAAATTTCTGAGGTGATTGAATAGACAATTCAAAACAAGATGAGTATTATTAAGGTCGTAAGGTTTTGTACCTTGTTTAACAAGGCTGCTTCGGTCAGCCCCTGCTAAATAGGGACACTAATTTATGTTTTCCTAAAGGAGGAAATTGCAGTATGACTGTAAAGATTGGTATTAACGGTTTCGGCCGTATTGGTCGTTTAGCATTCCGTCGTATTCACGAACTCAACACTAGCGACATCGAAGTTGTAGCTATCAACGATTTGACTACTCCTTCCATGCTTGCTTACTTACTGAAGTACGACTCAACTCACGGCAAGTTCCCTGGTGAAGTTTCATCAACTGACAAGGGAATCGTTGTTGATGGTAAGGAATACCCAGTATACGCAGAACGCGATGCACGGAACATTCCTTGGGTAAAGAACGATGGTGTTGACTTTGTTCTTGAATGTACTGGTTTCTACACTTCAGCAGAAAAGTCACAAGCTCACTTGGATGCTGGTGCAAAGCGTGTTCTGATTTCCGCACCTGCTGGTAACATTCCTACTGTTGTTCCTGGTGTTAACTTGGATACTCTTAAGGCTGACGACAAGATCGTTTCAGCTGGTTCTTGCACGACTAGTTGCCTTGCCCCAATGGCATACTTCCTTAACAAGAACTTCGGTATCAAGGTTGGTACTATGACTACTATCCACGCATTCACTTCTACTCAAGCTATCCTTGATGGCCCTCGTGGTAAGAAGATGCGTAACAACCGTACTGCAAGCATCAACACTATTCCTCACTCATCTGGTGCTGCCAAGGCTATCGGTCTGGTTATCCCAGAATTGAACGGTAAGCTTTCTGGTCACGCACAACGTGTTGGTGTTGTTGATGGTTCATTAACTGAACTTGTTTCCATCTTGGACAAGAAGGTTACTGTTGACCAAATCAACGACGCAATGAAGAAGGCTACTGAAGGTAACGAAGCCTTTGGTTACACTGAAGACCCAATTGTTTCAACTGATATTATCGGTTCAACTTACGGTTCTGTCTTTGATCCTTCACAAACTGAAATTATGGAAGGCGACGACGGTTCACAATTAGTTAAGACTGTTGCTTGGTACGACAACGAATACGGTTTTACCAGCAACATGATCCGGACGCTGCTTCACTTTGCAAATCTGTAATTCATTACCCAAATAAGGGATTGAATTCTTGGCGGGAGGAGGAAACTCCGCCCGCCTTTTTTATCAAGGAGGTAAAACGTATATGGCTAAATTAACTGTTGAAGACCTTCCTTTAGAAGGTAAGAAGGTATTGATGCGGGTTGACTTCAACGTGCCGATTAAAGACGGTGTCGTTGGTGACGACAACCGGATCGTGGCTGCTTTGCCAACGATCAAGTACGTAATTGATCATGGTGGTCGGGCAATCCTGTTCTCCCACTTAGGCCGGGTTAAGAAGGAAGAAGATAAGCCAGGTCTGTCAATGCGCCCAGTTGCAGAACGGCTTTCCAACCTGCTGAACAAGCCGGTTACCTTTGTCCCAGTTACGGAAGGTAAGCAACTTGAAGATGCCATCGATAACATGAACAACGGTGACGTGCTGTTAGTTCAAAACACCCGTTACGAAGATGTTAAGGATGGCGAATACGTCAAGCGGGAATCCGGTAACGACCCTGAATTAGGTAAGTACTGGGCTACACTTGGTGATGTCTTTGTAAACGATGCCTTCGGTACGGCACACCGTAAGCACGCTTCTAACGTTGGTATTGCCACTAATATGCCTGGTAAGGCTGCGGCTGGTTACCTGATGGAAAAGGAAATCAAGTTCTTGGGTGACGCCGTGGACAACCCACAACGTCCATTCGTTGCTATCCTCGGTGGTGCTAAGGTTTCTGACAAGATCGGTGTAATTGACCATCTCTTGGACAAGGCGGACAAGATCATCATTGGTGGTGGGATGGCTTACACCTTCTACGCTGCCAAGGGGATCAAGGTTGGTAACTCCTTAGTTGAAAAGGACAAGATTGACGTTGCCAAGGAAATCCTTGATAAGGCTGGTGATAAGCTGGTTCTGCCAATCGACAATGTTGTTGCTGACAAGTTTAACAATGATGCCGACACCAAGGTGGTCGAAGGCGACATTGATGATGGCTGGATGGCCCTTGACATTGGTCCAAAGTCCATCGAAGAATTCGAAAACGTTTTGAAAGATGCTAAGACGGTTGTTTGGAACGGCCCAATGGGTGTCTTTGAAATGCCAAACTTTGCTAAGGGAACCCTTGAAATTGGTAAGTTCCTGGGCACTTTGACTGACGCAACCACGATTGTCGGTGGTGGTGACTCCACTGCGGCCGTTAAGCAATTAGGCGTTGCTGACAAGTTGACCCACATCTCAACCGGTGGTGGGGCTTCACTTACCTACCTTGAAGGTAAGACTTTGCCAGGGATTGCGGCCATTTCTGAAAAGTAATTAGTTATTCCAAAGGGGGTCGGGGAAGACTATTTCTCCGGCGCCCTTTTAAAAATCAACGGTGCAAAGGAGGCGTTGACATGCGGATTCCAATCGTTGCGGGAAACTGGAAGATGCATAAGACCGTTGACGAGGCAGTGGCCTTTGTTAACAAGATTAAGGACCAGTTACCACCAGCTGACCAACTACAGACGGCGCTGGCAGCACCGACTCTGTGTTTAATGCCGATGAAGCAGGCGGCGGTGGGGTCACCACTTAAGTTGATGGCGGAAAACTGTTACTACAAGGATGCCGGTGCCTACACTGGTGAAACTAGTCCGTATGCACTTTACCAGGCAGGCATCCACCACGTTATTCTTGGCCATTCTGAGCGGCGGAACTACTTTCACGAAGCCGATGCCTTGATTAATAAGAAGGTGGCTGCGGCCTTACGAAATGGCCTTTGTCCGATTGTCTGCTGTGACGACACAATGGGCCGGCGAGTTGCTGACGATGACAAGGTTCATTGGGTGGTTGCCCGTATCCTAGCGGACCTCCAAGGACTTAGCCCGGCAAACATCCGTAAGGTGACGATTGCCTATGAGCCAAACTGGGCGATTGGCAGCGGGCAGAGCGCGGACCCTAATCAAGCGGCAGAAGGTTGTTACCTGATCCGGCAGACGATTAGCGACATGTATGGTGATGCGGTGGCTAACGACGTTCGGATCTTGTACGGCGGTAGTGTCACGCCGAACAATGTGACCGCAATGATGAACCAACAAGACATCGATGGTGTGCTGGTCGGTGCCGACAGCCTTGATGCCCGGACATTTTTAGAAATAGTTAACCACTAAATGCTTGTTTTTAGTTGTGCAAGATAATACAATGTTACATGAAGTAGCGCGATAGCTATCGAATTTAAGATAGAGGAGAGATTCATCAAATGTCACTTATTACAGATATTTATGCACGTGAAGTTCTTGATTCACGTGGTAACCCAACCGTTGAAGCTGAAGTTTACACTGAAGCTGGCGGTGTTGGCCGTGGAATTGTTCCATCAGGTGCTTCCACTGGTGAACACGAAGCTGTTGAACTTCGTGACGGCGACAAGAACCGTTTCGGCGGCAAGGGTGTACTGAAGGCCGTTGCTAATGTTAACGACATCATTGCTAAGGAAATCGTGGGGATGGAAGTTACTGACCAAATCGCCATCGACAAGGCTATGATCAAGTTAGACGGTACTCCAAACAAGGGTAAGCTTGGTGCCAACGCTATTTTGGCCGTTTCATTAGCTGCTGCACGGGCTGCTGCTGATGAATTGCAAGTACCTCTTTACAACTACCTTGGCGGTTTCAACGCACATGTATTGCCAACGCCAATGATGAACGTTATCAACGGTGGTGCCCACTCTGATAACAAGGTTGACTTCCAAGAATTTATGATCATGCCAGTTGGTGCACCAACTGTTCGTGAAGCTATTCGTTGGGGTTCAGAAACTTTCCACGCCCTGAAGAAGGAATTGGAAGCTGCTGGTAAGGTAACCTCCGTTGGTGATGAAGGTGGATTTGCTCCAGACTTTGCTAACAACGCTGAACCATTTGAATACCTGATCAAGGCCATCAAGGATGCTGGTTACAAGCCAGGCAAGGACATTGCCATTGCCTTTGATGTGGCTGCTTCTGAACTGTGGGACGACGATGCTAAGAAGTACAAGCTTCGTTGGTCAACTGGTGAAGAATACACCACTGACGAATGGATCAAGTACCTGTCAGACATCATTGAAAAGTACCCAATCGTTTCTGTTGAAGACCCAATTGACGAAAACAACTGGGATGACTGGGTAACCCTGACCAAGGAACTTGGTAAGAAGGTTCAATTAGTTGGTGATGACTTCTTCGTAACCAACACTGACTACCTGAAGAAGGGTATCAAGATGGGCGCTGCTAACTCCATCCTGATTAAGCTGAACCAAATCGGTACTTTGACTGAAACTGTTGAAGCTATCGAAATGGCTAAGGAAGCCGGCTACACGGCCATCGTTTCCCACCGTTCTGGTGAAACTGAAGATACCACGATTGCTGACCTGGTTGTTGCTACTAACGCAGGCCAAATCAAGACTGGTTCCATGAGCCGGACTGACCGTCTTGCTAAGTACAACCAATTGATGCGGATCGAAGACAACCTTGGCGATGTTGCTCAATACAAGGGCATTCACTCATTCTACAACTTGAGTGAACAAGCTCGTCAAGACATCGAAAATCGTTAATTCGATAGCTTAATAATAGAAAAGGGGCTGTGACAAAAAGCCCCTAAATTAAAGGTTCCATTCGGATTTTGATAAAAATCTCGAATGGAACCTTTTGATTATGGCAGATTGCAAGAAATAACTTGAACGAATTTAGTGACGCAGATTAAGTAAGA
>CADFHB010000004.1 GCA_902834055.1 Lactobacillaceae bacterium
GTCCGCCCCCGCACCGGTCCCGTTACGAAGTTCATCATTGGCGGCGTTAACCATCGCCTGCATCTCACCTAATTCATTGTCGTGAACAAATTGTTTTAAGCCTTGCGTATCAAATGAAAGATGTGCCATTTTTTACTCTCTTCTTTCCTTTAGTTAAAAAATCTAATTCCAGAATTGAATGCTTTTGTTAACGGTTCTAATGTTAGCGCTTACTAATACGTATGTCAACCGGTTGACAGTAACTTTTTATCGCGATATGATATGTCAAAAGTGGTTAATAAGCATCAGTACTTATAAATATTTTTAGTAAATTTTTACTTTGAGAGGACTTTTTTATTATGGACAACCAAAAACTGACGGTTAAGCAACGGGTGCGTAAGTTTACCGGGAACTTTGCGACCATTGCCTGCCTGGTTATGTACTTTTCTTACATTGAACAAATTATCGCTAACTTTACTGGTCAACCGGTATCACCGGTCCAACCATTCTTCGCCTCGATCAACGCCCTGCTCTGGGTTATCTACGGATGGGTCAAGCCCGACAAAAAGGATTGGCCAGTAATCATCGCTAACTTCCCTGGTATCATCTTCGGACTAGTTACCGCTGTCACCTCATTTATTCACTAGTAATCAATAAGGAAGTGAGACAGAACTAGCTTGCTAGTTCGTCTTCGAACCCCCGCAAGCACAAATAGGCCTCCAGTGTTCGGCTTTGCCGGGCACTGGAGGCCATTTGTGTACTGCGCTGTTCGTACTTTAGCTAGGCTGTAGAGATTATGTCACAGCCCCTTGTTGATTATCATAATGCTGCCTGATATGCCCGAGCCGTGGTGGGGTCAAAGCAGACCATTGTCACCTCATCGACTTGACGGGCGGTTTGTGAGAATTTCCGAATCGTCCGGATAGCAATTTTAGCCGCCCGGTCAAGTGGGAAGGAGTAGACCCCCGTACTAATCGATGGAAAGGCCACGGTCCGGCAGCCATTTTGGTCGGCTAGCTCCAGGCTATTGCGGTAAGAGTTTGCCAGCAGCTGGTCCTCACCGTGTTGGCCACCGCGCCAAACCGGTCCCGGCGTGTGGATAATGTAGCTAGCTGGTAAATTAAAGCCACTAGTAATGCGGGCTTCACCGGTTGGGCAGCCCCCGAACCTTTCACAAGCAGCGTAGAGGGCCGGCCCGGCTGCCCGGTGGATGGCACCATCGACACCACCGCCCCCCATTAAAGTGGTGTTAGCAGCGTTGATGATTGCATCCACCTTCACCTTTGTAATGTCACCTTCGACAACCTTAATCTTTACCATTAATAATCCCTTCGTTTCTTAAATTGCTGGTATAACCAGATCGTTTCCACAATTGAGAGGGCTGATAGGGCAATGACAAAGCCATGGCCAACCCCGACCCCAAGTTGGTAGGCGCTATTGAGTAGGGCAATTGTGTCCAGCTTAGTCAAAAGAGCCAGCACAACGATAAAGGTCATTACTGCCCCAATCTTGGTGGAGCGACTCATCTTCTTCCACTCAACCTTGCTCAATAAGAAATAGATATTAAATGACATCAGGCCAACTAGAACGCCAGCCAGCATTCGCCACCCTGGATGCAGCTGGTTAAGCCAGCTGGTACCAATTAACGAGCGGCAGAGAAAATAGAGGGTTGCAACAACATTAATTATATACGAAATAACAAAGGTGTGGTCCTGCTTGGTCTTAGTAACGTGCTCCTGCTTGTAATTATCAATCATTTCGTGGTCCTCCCGTAATAAGTCATCTAAACTAATATGATAGAGATCACTGAGCTGGACCAGCATGAAAACATCAGGATAGGAGCGACCGTTTTCCCAACTTGAAATGGTCTTACGGGAAACAGCAAGTTTTTCCGCTACCACCTGTTGGGTCCAATCGTTCTGCTGGCGATAATGTTTAATCTTCACGGCAAATTCCATCTCGTACCTCCGCAAGTCAAATTGATTTCCCGGGAAATAATTCATGTCTATTACAATACCGGGGACGAGCGGAATTGTCACGCTATCATTTTTAGACAACACAAAAACACCGGATGCTCGTAACCCGAGCCCCGGTGTTTACTGTTTTTACCAAATGTTGACCCGGTCTTCCGGTGCCTTGTACATCTTGTCACCCGGTTGGATGTCAAAGGCAATGTAGAAGTCGGCCTGGTTTTGCGCCTGGACGTTCGCCCGCAACTTCTGCGGGGCATGCACATCAATTGAAAGAAGCAGTTGTTCATACTGCTGGGTGGCCTTCATCCGCCAAATCGTGGCCCAATTGATGAAGAATTCCTTGGCATTGAAGTCGTCTTCTTGCTTAGCAGCTTCGAGTGCACAGGATAGGCCACCCCCGTCGGCAATGTTTTCCGAAACGGTTAATTTCCCGTTGACCTGCTGGCCAGCAATCGGCAAGCCGTCAAATTCGTCGATCATCTTCTGGGCCAGCTTCTTGAAGTGAGCTAAATCCTCTGGGGTCCACCAGTTGTTAAGGTTTCCGTATTCGTCAAAGAGGGCCCCGTTATTATCAAAGGCGTGGGAAATTTCGTGGGCAATGACAGCCCCAATCCCCCCGTAATTTTGACTGCTCGTCTGTTTGAGTGAGTAAAACGGTGCCTGTAGGATGGCAGCCGGGAAGACAATGATGTTCTTGAACGGGTGGTAGTAGGCGTTAACCGTAGCGGCACTCATTTCCCAGCGCATCCGGTCAACTGGTTGATTCCAGCGAGCGAACATTTCCTTGCTGGCAACCACGGTCAGCTGGTTGAGGTTGGCAATTAAGGATTCCTGCTCGTCAACTTTCAGCTTATCGTAAAGGGCCGGAATCTTATCTGGGTAGCCGACTTGGATTCCGAGCTTATCGAGCTTCAGAATCGCCTTCTCCCGGGTTGCCTTGCTCAACCAGGTATTATTTGCTAACCGGCCCTTATAAACCTTGACCATCTGTTCAACCATGTGGTGGACGTCGGCCTTTGCTTGTGGTCCAAAGTACTTTTTCCCGTAGTAGTCACCAGCAACCTGGCTAAACATGTCCCGGGCTAAGTAGTAGGCAAACTTCTCCTGGCTGACTGGTTTCTTGCTGCCGGAAAGGGCCCGGCTGTAGCGACCATTAATTTCCCGCAGCTCGTCATCCAAGTAACTGGCGTTATCACGAACCACGTTAACCAGTGCCCAGCTCTTAAAGAGTTCGAAGTGGTCTTTAAGGATTCCGTCCAGGGCTTTAAAGTAGGCTGGTTCCATCACGATAACCTTATCCGGCGTTGCCTTAACTAGGTCCTTAATAATGGCCGCCAGGTCTAGTTGATCCGTCGATTGCGCTAACTCGGCCACACTTCGTGGATTATACATCTTACTGTAGTCGGCTGCTTCTTCCGCACTCTTAACGTTTGGTGCCAGAAGCGCATCGAAGGCCTTAGTATTAGTAATCAGCTTATCGGCCTGGTCAGCACTGTAGCCAATCTTAGTCAGCAATTCCTTCACCATCCCCGACCAAAGCTGTAATAGTTGGTCATGCTGCGCCTTTTTAGCTGCTTCGTAGTAGCTCTTATCCGGCAAGATCAAGGACGGGGCCCCAGCAAATAGTGCATAGACCGTCGCGTTCTTCATGTCCGCGTCAATGTCAAAGGCCACGGGTGATGGCATCCCCGCCAAGACCCAGTTACGCCACTGTGCCTGGTAGTCGGCGTAGGATTGTAAACCTTCAACACTAGAAAGCATCCGCTTTAGTGGCTTAGGCCCCACTTTCTTGCGCAGGTCAAATTTCTTCGCCACCCGGTAGAGCTTGATCATCTCGTTAAACCGGTCATCATCTGACGTTTCCTTACCGTCTGCATAGGCAGCAAAGTCGGCCATCATCTGCTTGTCGATATCATCAACAAGGTCGTTAAAACCACCCGTTGCTGGCTTATCATCGGGGATCTGTGCCTCTTTGATCCATTCACCGTTGACGGCTTCATACAAGTCATCCTTGATTAAGTCCTTATTAATTGCCACGTTGTGTTCCTCCTTAAAAGGGTTAATAGTTTCATTATACTATTTTTGCAACTATGCCCAAATAGTAACGCTCACTCCTGAAACGGTTTTAGCAATGCCTGTTGGGCCCCTGCCGAAAACCACTGGGGGTGCCGGTTTAATAACTGGCTAACGGATTGGTAGTCTGCAAGATTCACCCGGCCGTGGATTAGGGTCGCCTGCTGAAGCTGCCGTGCTAGTACAACGTCACTAGCCGCTAATAAGTCCCGGTAAATTGGCTGGTCATCAGGGTCCCAATTACCGTTTAGTAAACCAACTGCCCGGATGTATCGACGGTCATGGGTTAACACGGTCTGCATCACCGCTGGTTTTAAAAGCTCACTCATTGAAAATCCTCCCTCGTTAGTTCAAATACACGGTGGCCCGGCGCCAGGACGGATAGTTGGTGACGGTCCGTGGTCAGTAACCAGTCAACATTTTGGTAGTGATGGTCACGGAGCGTGGCCTCACCAAAGCCATCGGTAATGACCACCACCACGGCGCGCCGGTTAACCCGCTGGGCCTGGAGAAAGTCGAAAATGCTTTGAAAGCTAGTTCCGCCACCGCCATGCCGTTCCCGATTCACCCGCAGCCCTGGTCGTAGTTGCTGACCATGCGGGTCGACTTTGGCATCAAAGTGGTAAACAATTCCCCCCAGACGGTAGTTGCGGGTAAGCTGGTCCACCGCCGTCAAAGCTGCCTGCAATTCCTCATCCGGCACGGAGCCCGAATTATCAACAAAGATGTAGACATCCGGCACCAAGCGACTAACCTGCCCCGGGAGGTCCATCCGTAACGGTTGCCGGCGATTAAAACGGGCAAACGAGGTGTGCTTTCCCGCCGCAATGTTACCTAATTGGCGCCGTAAAAGGGACCGCCACAGTGGGGTCGCCACTGGTGGTGCACTTCCGGTCAGCTGTTGACGAACTGCTCCTGGTAACAGGCCCCGGTCGCGTTGAGGCGTCTGTTGCCAGGCCTGCTGAACCAATCGACGAAGTTTAACCAGCTGCGCCTGCTGACCGAGGTTAGTGTTTTGAGCAGACGCCCACCCCGCATGCGTTTCCTCGTTAGGCGCAACCTTCCCGGGTGCCGTCTGCTTGCCCGGACGATCACCGTTCAGTTTAAACCCGGCGGCCCGCAACCGGTCACGCTCTGCCGGACTAGCGTTTTCCAGGATAGTCAAGTACTCTTGTGAGTCCTGCTTAACCGGCAATTTCTTGCGAAGCAGTCGTTCCAGCTGCCCTAAATCAACCGTTCCTGGCGGGGTGGCGGGGAGGTACTGGTTAACTGCCGCATCGGTTGCTAATTTCACCAAGTCCGGGTGGGGGTAATTAGCATATCGAACTGGGTGGGCCCAAACCACGTGGAGGGCCTGGTGGGCTAACAATAAACAGGCCTCGTCATCACGAAGCTGACCTAACGCAACTGAGTTGACTTGTATAGTTAGCATTCCTTCCTGCCAGGCCAAGCCAATTGCCGCTCGCTGAGTGGTTACCAATTGGCGGGGAAGCTGGAGGAGAACCTCTCCCAAAAAGCGGTGCTGGTGGAGAACCATCGTCACGAGGGTGGTCAGTCGCTGGTCAGCCATTGGCGCAGGTGACGGTTGGTTAAACAGCTTTTGCCACCAGCCCATTAGTGGTTGTCTCCCCGGGTGGCCACCAGCGCTAATTGGTGGTAAAGGTCGGCAACAGCCCCGTCCGGCGCTTTTACTGCGACTTGATACATTTCATCTAGCAGGCCAGGCCCGGCTTCACCAACCGAGTGGGCCACCGCTACCTGTCCATCGGGGCTAACCGACTCCAATAAGTTTGCAAATACCGTGGCCTCACTAGCGGTTGCCAGTGATTGGCAATCCTTTTTCAGCCACTCACGCAGTAGGGCCACCTTCGTCGCTTCATCCGCCCGCTTAAACGCCGCGGGGCCGGCCGGCGAACGGAGCGTGGTTAGGGTTAACTCATTTCCCTGGGCAAGGACAAATTCTGCAAAGGAGGTCCCGACCTCGGCCCCCAAATCCCCACTAAAGAGGTCAGCGGCAAGTGCCTGCTGGTCCGCTAGCGACAGCTTTTGTAACTGATCCAGGTTAGTCGATACCCGTTCCCAGGCCCGAGGTGTCGGTTGGAGGTCACCCTGGTCAGGGTTAACAATTGACAACCGGTCCGGATGGTTCCGAAGGTAATTTACCACCAACGTGTTGATCGCGGGCTGACGCTGGGTCGCCCACTTCACCCACTCAGCTGTTGAAGTAGTCATTTCAAGTCGCACGGTCCGGTCCTTAATGGCGGCATCACCGACCGCCACGTCATAAGTCCGGTCCTCAAACCCTACCATGCTGCTGTCGGGATTTTCCGCAATGACAATTTGAACTTGGTGGGGCAGCCGGAGGGCATTGATCTGCCGTTGGAGGACCAGGTTCATCAACTCGCTTTGGACCGCCTGGCTACCACGGTTAAACTCATCTAAAAACCAAATAATCGGTTGGTCAGGATGGCCTTCGGCATGCTTAATAATTTGGACTAACGTTTCTGAATAACCAAATTGGACATTAGCAAGACGGCCATGGTGCTGGGTTTGTACAAAGGAGTCACTGGTTAACGGTGGGACCGGAATTGCTAAGTCCCCCTTTTCGCTGAGGCTGACCACCGTCGTGTATAAGGCCGCCCCCTCCTGACGGGCAACCTCTGCTACTAACGCCGACTTACCAATTCCGGCATCCCCAACAATGCTGGGAACATTCCCGGCCCGCAAAACCAGTGGCACCGCTATTAAAAGCTGTTGATACGTTAACGCCATCTAATCCCTCCAACCATGTGTTTCTAAATCCATTTCCCGTTTCCGCATCCCCGATACGTAGGGGTTATTTGCGACATAAAACCGCCAGGGCTTCTTGCCATCCTTCCCGGATAAGTTGACGCCCACCCGGGGAGTCGCGATTATTTCCCGGGGAATTTTAAACTGATCCAACGCTACCGTGAGCTGGTTTCCCTCGAGTGGCTGGCCATCAAGCTCCCGGGAGTGAATACCCAAGGCTTGAACCAGCTTGGCCGGACCATTTGTGAGACTAACCCCGGTCACACCACGGTGCTCGTGCATTAACGCTTGGCCGATGGCTGGCTCGATCCCCCGCAATAAAATTCCCTGGGGTTCGTTCACCGCTTGAACCACAATGTCAAAGCAGTAGTGCGCCCGAATTTGGTAAAGGTAAATATTGCCCGGCTGCCCATACAGTGACTCCGAATAATTAGTTCGACGACCGTTATAGGCATGGGAGGCTGAATCATTCTCGCCCAGGTAGGCTTCACACTCCACGATATAGCCCGCCGCTTCCCCATCTGGTCCCTGGTAACGAACTAGTTTGCCAAGTAGGTCACGGGCAATCGCGGTCGTTGGCCGACCGGTAAAGAATTGTTGGTACGCAGACAGCATAATTGAATTCCTCCTCAAATGTCTTATCCTAAAGGTACCACGATATTAAAGGAGTCGAGCAAACAATGCTTAAAGTTGAACGAATTTATAACAAACCCACCGATATGGATGGCTTTCGGATCCTGGTTGACCGGCTATGGCCACGTGGTATGTCCAAGGTCAATGCCCACCTGGACTGTTGGCTAAAAGAGGTCGGCCCCAGCAACGACTTACGGAAGTGGTTTGGCCACGATCCCGCTAAGTATCCCGAGTTCAAGCAGCGCTATTTAGCGGAGCTCCAAGGTAACGTCGCCTACGAAATCCTGAAGGAGATGGTCACTAACCATGCCGACCAAAACATTATCCTTCTATACGGTGCTAAGGATCCGGAACATAACCAAGCAGTAATCCTGAAGGAAGCACTAGAAAAGGCGTTAGGATAATCCCCAGTTGCGTTGCCGCAACTAGTCATCTTCGCATTTTTGGGAATGATCTTTGGCTTTTTCAAATAAACTATCCTTAAATGAATGCAAAGTGGCCCTCAACGTTTGGTAATTACCCAACATTGAGGGCCACTTTGTGTTTCTATTAATTTTAAGCCAATCCTGTCCTTACTTTAATTCGGCTAGTCCCTGGGCAAGGACATCAGCGGTAACCTTAGTTGTTAAAAAGCGCTGGAGGGGCGTCTCACTATGTCGGTCCTTAAAGGCCATTGGTTCCGCTGCCAAGATAACCACAGTCAGGTTATTCTCGGTCAGCATTAACTGGCCCGGGCCCTGGTACTTCCCCTTGGTATGCTTTCCTGTCCGCCAGGTATGCAGCTTGGCATCCCCGTTGTGGTCCAGTTTCAGTTGGTACTTACCATCCGCATCCGTTTCCACCGGGATCCCGGTAAACTTTTGCACCTCATACTTGCCCTTTTTGCTCATCACTCAGTCACCTCATCATCATTGAGGACCGCTAACAGGTGGTAAATGTAGCCCTCCTGCATCGCAGCCGCCCACGTTCCCCGTTGGACATCTTCACCATCCACGATCAAGGAAAGCATCGCGGCTGCGGCGCGGTGGTTACGAATCAGCAATACCTGGCCGACGGTAACTGCCGTTAACTTTGGCTTCACATGGTAGTGACGGAGCGTTTTTCGGTAATGGTAGTCATAATCGGCACTTACCTTGAAGTCCCGGACAAAATCTAGTAGTTCCGGGTCATAGAGGGGGTACCCCGCCCGCACTAGCCCGTCTTCGGGCCGGGAGATTGTCCAGGCAACCTTCTTGCCAATCATCTTTTTAAAATAGTTTTGTGCTGCCTGCCATTCCATCAAATCACCCTTCCCGACTCTTTATATTTAGTGTACCGATTTTCGCGCTAAATGTCACTAATAAGTGGTATCGTGGTGGTAGATTAAGAATCAGGAGGTTCACCTTATGAAACAAGAAGCAATTACCGCTGAACAGATGCGGCACTATGATTCATATACAATTAACACAATCGGGATTCCTTCCCTCGTCTTAATGGAACGGGCTGCACTAGCTGTTCGCGACGAAATTTTAAACGCCTTCCCCCTCAACCTCGACCACGTTGTCGTGGTTGCCGGAAGTGGGAATAATGGTGGTGATGGGCTTGACGTTGCCCGCCTCCTCCACATCGCGGGGGTACGGGTCACCATCCTCAACGTTGGCAATCCCGACCACGCTTCTGCCGAGCACCAGGTCCAAGACAAGATTTGCCAGTACTACCAAATTCCCCAGACCCGGGACCGGACAATCCTTAACCGGGCAAGCCTGGTCGTCGATGCCATGTTCGGGATCGGCATTGACCGGCCCGTCAAGGGAAACTATGCTGACGCCATCACGGCCATTAATAACTGCCCAGCCGTCGTCATCGCCGTTGACATGCCTTCAGGAATCAATACGGACACTGGGGAAGTAATGGGCGTTGCTGTCAAGGCAACGGCCACCGTTACTTTTGCCTTCAATAAGGTCGGCCTGACAACTGGTGATGGTAAGGACTATGCCGGCCGGATCGTCATTGCAGACGATATGGGTACCTACGCAACCGATAACTAAACAATTACAAAGGTGGGAGAAACATGATTCATAACCAAACAATTGACCAGCAAGTTAACCACCGCACCATCCGTGCGTTTAAAGACCAGTCACTCAGCCAAGAGCAGTTAACCACCCTTTACCAAGCCGCCCGGCAGACCTCCACTAGTATGTTCATGCAGCAATTTTCCATCCTGCATATCACTGACCCAACCACCCGGCAGCAAATTCGGGAAATCTCAACCCAACCCTATGTTGGCGCCAATGGTGACCTTTTTATCTTCGTGGTTGACCTCTATCGTAACCAAAAGATTCGTCAGCAGTTAGGGACCGATGACGGCCGACTACACACTACTGATATTTTCATGCAGGCCGTTGAAGACACGGTCTTGGCAGTCCAAAACTTCTTGACGGCCGCGGAAAGTATGGGACTTGGTGGCGTTATCTTAGGCTCCATCAAAAATGACCCGACCAAACTCGTCCAGGTGTTAAAAATGCCTAAGATGACCATGCCACTGCTCGGCCTCCAAGTTGGTGTCCCTAACCAGGCGCCCCAGCTTAAGCCCCGCCTACCACTCGATTTCATTGCCTTTGAAAATCACTATCCCCGCAACTTCAACGTCAAGGACCTAGCAGATTACGACCGCCAAGTCACCCAATACTATGACCTGCGGGACGCCAACCGCCGGATTGACTCATTTACCAAGCAAATTACCGGAAGCAAACTCAATCACGGTGATTCTGGCAAGCGAGATGAACTAGCCCAGGTTCTCCACGACCAAGGATTCGCGCTCGACTGGAACCAGCAGTCCAAAATTTAAATTTAACCAAGTTTAATAAGGGGGGCTTAAGATTCTCGGGCGAATAGTCAACACCCCCGCAGCAGGTGGTAAAATAACTTTACCCAGAGTCGCAGATTGGACGTAGAAAGGTGAAAACAATGCTTAATTTTTACCAATTAGCTGACCACCAACTTACGGAAACTTCACCAGCGGCTGCTGCCTCCCTTATTCTGACGGCTAACCCGACGGCAGCTGAACAAAAGGTGCTCTGCCAAACTTTTGATCTTGAGCCCTTAACCCTTGCCTTTTGTAACGCATCCGAAGAGGTCTCACGGTTTCACGCGCTCAACAGTACCGTACTGGTTGATGATACGCTCTTAGTCCTCTATGACTTTATTGACCGGCATGAAACGATCGAACGACAATTGGCACCGGTAATTATAATCTTTGACCGGTCCCACCTTCTGATTTGTACTGAAAATGCACAAACCTACCGGCAGGAGCTTGAAAAGGTAGTTACCACTACAACCGCAGTTTATGACCTTGTCTTTCACTGCATCAAGCACTGCCAGGACAACCTCTTGGCAGCCCTGCTCAGTTATAAACCGGAGATTGACCGCCTGGATGCCGTCGCCCGGCAAACCATTGAAAATGATGAATTGCAGGCCCTCACCAACCTGACGCGGAAACTGGTTTTCTTTGAACACACGATGAATGACCAGAGTGAAATCCTCACTAGCTTTTTGGCCACACCGTAGCTGGCAATTATTGACCAGGACCTGCTCTTTAACGCTAAAATCCGGCAACGGCGACTGACCAAGGCCATTCATATTTATCGTGACCTACTAGAATCCATCAGCAGTCTCTTTACCGCCATGATGGACAATAATTTAAACCACTTGATGAAATACCTCGACTCAGCCGGACTAGTGATTGCCCTGGTAACCGGCTTTATGGGGATGAACGTCGGTGGGTTGCCTTGGAAGACGTCCACCAGCGGTTTTGCACTCACCTGCGTAATTGCGATCCTTCTCGCAGTAATTACTGGTATCCACTTGAAACGGAAAGAATATACGGACTAAAAAAACTCACCCCACATGCGGCAGACTGCATAGGGGGTGAGTTTTATGATATTCGCTTATTACTTGAGATACTTAGCGGGGTCCGCCACGAAGTCAGCTACCGTCACGTCAACTGCTTCCTTGGTTGCGGCATTCTTCAGCTGGAACTGGCCTTCGCTGACTTCCCGGTCGCCAAAGACCGCAAAGTACTTTGCGTTGCGCCGGAAGGCTTCCTTAATTTGCTTACCAACCTTAACACCACTGTAATCCTTATCTGCCACGATTCCTTGCTGGCGAACCTGGCTTAAGACTTCAAACGCCAGGTTATCACCTTGGTCATCAGCGCTAGCAAGGAAGAGGTCCAAGCGGTCTTGCGGTGCAAAGGCAGGGTTCTCCTGTTGAAGCAGGATCATCAGCCGCTCAACACCCATTCCGAAACCGATTCCCCCTTCTTCAGGGCCGCCGAGTTGCGAAATTAAGCCGTTGTATCGACCACCAGCACAAACCGTGGTGTAGCCGCCACCAAAGGCTGGTGAATCAGACATAATTTCAAAGATGGTGTGATTGTAGTAATCTAACCCCCGGACCATGTTGCTGTCGATCTCGTAACCAATCTTTAATTCCTTTAGCAACTTTTGAACCTGGTCAAAGTAGTTTTGTGAATCTTCATCAAGGTAGTCCAAGATTGATGGGGCATCCGCAACGATCTTTTGGTCGCCGGCATCCTTACTATCTAGGACCCGGAGTGGGTTCTTGTAAAGTCGTTCCTGCGAATCCTTACTCAATTCATCATAGTGGGGCTTCAGGTAGTCAATCAAGGCTTCCCGGTAGTCAGCCCGGACCTTTTTGTCCCCCAAGGTGTTGATTACTAACTTGACATCGGGAACACCGAACTTCTTGAATAGGCGCATTGCCATTGCGATTACTTCAACGTCAATTTGTGGTGACTCGTTGTTTAACGCCTCAACACCGATCTGGTGGAATTCACGTTGCCGACCAGACTGGGGCCGTTCGTACCGAAACATTGGTCCCATGTAGTAAACCTTGTACGGCTTTGGGTACTCTGGACCATACAGTTTATTTTCAACGTAGGCCCGAACCACCCCGGCCGTTCCTTCTGGCCGCAAGGCAATGTGGCGGTCTCCCTTGTCGTGGAAATCGTACATTTCCTTGGTGACGATATCCGACGTGTCCCCGACGTTACGGGAAAAGACGTGGTAGTCTTCAAACATCGGCGTCCGAATTCCCCGGTAACCAAACTGCCGGAAAACGTCCCGGGCAGTTGCTTCAACCTTTTCCCATAACCCAGTTGTTCCGGGTAGTAAGTCCGCGGTTCCCTTTGGCTTTTGATAATCCATTCTAAATATCCCCTTTCATAAACAAAGCCCCCTAAGGCAATTCAACCTTAGAGGGCGATTTACTCACTGTCCCACCTCTATTTACAGTAACCTCGCAGTCACTGCCTCAAGAAGTTAATTAACTTCATGACGGTAACGGGTCATCCCGGAGCCAGTTACTTTATTCACCAGCCCAGCTCAGTAGAGGTGGTTTCACAGTCACGACTAGCTCTCAGCTCTGCTAGCTCTCTGTCAAGGTGTGACCGCTTTAGTTCTACTTCAAGTGCTTTTATAAAGTTCACCAGTGATTTTACCATAAGTCACCTAATTTGGGTATCACTAATTACTAATTCTCTGCTGGTGGCGTAGGTGCAAAAGGTAACCGAACACCACCAAGAGGGTCCCCGCTATCAAGAGGAAGACGGAAACAAAGAGGTCCTGGTAGTTTCCCTGATCAATTACAAAGCCACCGTACAGGGGCCCAATTGCCCGACCAATCGACATTGTAATGTTTAATAAGCCCTGGTAGTGTCCCGTCTCATTGACCGTGGTTAACTGGGAAATCCAGGCGGGCAAGCCCGCAAAACTGGTCATTTCGCCAACCGTCAAAATCACGAAGTCCAGGGCAAAGGCCCACAGGCTGCGGGCAAAAATTAGCAACAAGAACGAGCTGGCAAAAATCAACAGCCCAACCATAATCTGATTGGACAGCTTAATATAAGGGCTTAGCTTGTTAACGAGCGGTTGGCCCACAATAATTAACACCCCATTAAGTGTCCACAAAAGGCTGTAGGCATAAAACGGGATTCCCATGTTCGTCATGTGGACCGCCATCACGCTCTCCCAGAGTGAATAACTAAGGTGGATCGTGGTGTAATTAATCAAAATCAGCCAGATCAGTACCAAGATCCGGTGGTGGCTACGCGTTGCCTGACTGCGTTTAACCGCCGCAGCCTTCGCCGGGAGCTTAACTTGGACGTTGAGGGCAAAAATAACTACCAGCATCAGGAGACCATAAAAGACCGCTGCCACGGAAAAAACGAGGACCACACTGATGGGCAATAGGACCCCCACCGCCAGGGTACCGATTACGACCCCCACGTTATAGGCCATATAGATGTAGTTAAAAACGTAACGGGAACTGTGGGCACTGACCAGGGACCCATAGGAATTGACAATCGTCATGTTCATGCCATCCCCAAAGCTATTAAGCATCATCAGCACGGCAAACCAGGGCCAGCCGTGTTCAAAGATTAGCGCAAAAATCGCCAAGGTGGACAGGCTGACTCCCAGGACGGCCGTCTTATACTGGTCCCAATGGTCAAAGAGCCACCCACCAAGGTAGTTACCAGCCATCATGCAGATGGAAATAAAAAGCATGACGATCCCAGCCGTGGTAAGACTTTCGTGCAAATAATTGTGCATGTACATGGTCGTCAGGGGCCACAAAAAGGCAGCCCCGGTGTTGTTTAACAAACTTGCCAGGGCTACCCATTTTAACTTAACCGCCGTTCGCTTCGTCATTGTTTCACCTCAGTCAAAGCAAAGTTAGTGTTCATGAACCATTTCTGAAGACGGTACCCGAAGTAAGGTATACGTTACCGCATCACGGTCGGCCCGTAATCCTAAGCCATTTAAAACGGTATTCTGATAGTGAACCGTCATCTCCGCAGCAAAGGCCTTCCCCGTCGTGCGGTTTTCCTTACGTAACCGGGCCTTATCCCAAGGTAACGAGCTAGCATCAAGGGTGATGATCCGGTCCCCGTCGGCTACCGACCCGTAACGGGAATTAGTCGTGTACCGGTTCCCGTTTGCCCAGTACGTGTATGAAACAATCGGGCGCTTACCGTTCTTACTGCGCGTCGCTGAAACATAGTAGTAATCATTACTCTTGTTGTGGAGTTGCAGTGGTGAATACTTTGTCGTAATCGTAGTCTGCTGGTGGTCGCTAATATCAACCTGCCTAAAGAAAGTTAAATATGCCATCCCACCAAGCCAAACCAACGCCACCACCAGCATGGCAACGTAGCGCCAAAAAAGTTTAGCTGAAAAGGCCGTCTTGGTCTTTGCGATTAACATCAACTGTTGTACACGGATGTAGTGAATGACATAGCAGAAGAAAACGACTGCCAGGATCCACGATAACCATCCCAACCAGTTCCAAGTCATAATTTCTAATTCTCCATTCTATTTGCCAAAGTTATATCTTGATTATCACACAAAACCACTAGCTTGTCCTGCTAATTCAAAGTGAATTTAAATAAATTAAGGGTTTCTTTTTTGTAAATCCGCAAACTGTGCTAAACTAAATTTTAGTATCAAAACGGTATTGTTTTATCATAGAACAAACCGGCAAGATTGTAGTTTTAAAAACTACCTGATTCATAAGGAGGAATTGATTTCATGGATAATTTGAGTGAGTTAGCCCAACAATTAATTAAATTTGAGCATGATAATAACTTAAACGATAATGAAGTTGCTTTTGGGAGCCACCTGTCAGTCGAGCGGATTCATGACATTAAGTCGTCAAATTCCGTTGCGACTTCTGAAGAAACCGAATTACTCCAACGTTTTATGCAAAGTAAATAAATCATACCCAAGGGATTTTAAAAGGGAGTGCGACAGGACTAGCTTGCTAGTTCGTCTTTCGAAGCAAAGCCAGCCTGTGGCCCCCCGTCAATGCGTAGCTAGCCTTTAGGAAGCATGAAGAGGCCTTTAGTGTTTGAATTTTCCGAACGCTAAAGGCCTCTTCGTGTACTGCACTGTAACATCTTCCTCTTTGTGGGCGAGTTTTCTCACCAACTACTTTTAGTTCATTCCCGAAAGGTTACTGGGACCGTCACCGATGGAACCGGGTCTTGAGGAGCGGCCACCCGCTTAAAGAGGGTCGCAATCAGTTTATCGGCCAATTTTGGAATCGGCTGGACCACCGTTGGTAACTGTGGGGCAATCTTACGGATCAATTGTGACCCGTCATAACCGGTGATAAAGAAGTCCGTCCCCATCTTTAAGCCGTGCTCTTGGTAAACTGCCGCAATCTCCAATGCCTGAACATCATTTGATGCTACCACCCCATCATAGATGCCAGGAAAGGTCGTTGTAAAATCAAGTTTATCCAGGGCCAAGGGGTCAAAACTCCGGTGTTCCGCTGTCAAACGGTCAACCGCCCCCTGCAGCCGGTTCAAGGTGGGGGAAGCCGAGGTATCTTCATCCACGATCACTGCAATGTGAGTTGCGTGGTTCTTCAAGAGGTATTCAACCGCTAGTTGCCCGCCCCGGTAGCTATCGGCTGCTACAATTGGAATATTATCGGCTAGGTAACGGTCAAACGACACAATTGGCGCTGAAATCTGGTGGTACTCATCAATATCAAGGTTATGGGAACCAGAAATAATTCCATCAACCTGGTTAGCCATCAACATGCTTAAGTACTCATGCTCAATTTCCGGATTCTCCGCCGATGAGGCAATGATTGTCTTATACCCTTGTTCGAACAGCTGCCGTTCCAACTCGTTCGCTAATTCTGCAAAGAAGGGGTTCGTCAGGTTAGGAAAGATCAGGCCAATGAACTTTGATGGTTTCCCCTGCATTGCCCGGGCCAAGGCATTCGGCTGGTAGTTCAGCTGCCGCATTGCCGCATGAACTTTCTTAATCGTCTTTTCACTCAGCGACCCGTAATTATTAATAACCCGGGAGACCGTCGTGACCGAAACTCCTGCTAATTCTGCAACATCCTTTAATTTTGCTACCATACTCCTACCTCACATCACGTTAAATTAATGATACTTTATTATAAAACAGTGTCCGACAAACCGGAATTATTTTCCGTATATTATAATATGGCTTATTATTCACTTTCCACAAGTTGTTTTTCGTTCGATAAGGCGTCAGTAATCGGTACCAAATGCATAATTCAGTTGCGAATAGGCTGGCCCTGCCAATATAAATTTTCTTATTGTATTTCCTTGATCTTGTTGACTCCCGAACAAATAAATGCTAACTTTAAAGACAGTGAAATCTTAATAACTTCTTAACAATTTTATTTAAATTTTAGTAAGTTAATTAACAACTTCAAAAATAGTTTTCAACTATCACTTTTTAAATGACGAGGGGGAGCTAACGACTAATGAAAGCAGAGCTTAACAAGACAACGCATTTTAAGATGTACAAGAGTGGCCGCAAGTGGATGGTTGCCGGTTTAACTGCCGTTTCTTTATTAACGGCCACTGGCGCCGTCGCTCACGCAGATAACAATGCTAGTCAAGCACCAGTAGCTAACGCTAATGTTAACAACCCACAGGCAAGTACCACTAGTCAAACCGCCAGTGACAGCAATGCACAGGTCAATAGTAGTACCGCTACTACTAACAACGACCAGCAGGCTCAAGCAGTTTCTACGGCAGCCTACGCGTCCCAACCCAATAACAGCCAACAACAGTCTGTTGATTTAAATTCGCTGCACTTTACCAACAGTGCTTCTCACCAACAGTTCATCCAAAACATGGCGGCAGGTGCAATTGAAGGCTGGAACAAGTACGGGGTCCTTCCGTCAGTAACGGTTGCTCAAGCAGCGGTTGAAAGTGGCTGGGGGCAAGCAGCAGCTGGTAATAACTTATTCGGTATCAAGGGCAGTTACAATGGGATGACCCAAAAGCTGCGTACCCGTGAAGTATACGGTGGTCGGAGCGTTTGGATTTATGATAATTTCCGTGCTTACCCAAGCTATAACGAATCGGTTGAAGACCACGGCCGTTTCTTAAGCGTTAACAGCCGCTACCACAACCTGCTGTGGGACCAAAACTACGTTTCCGTAACGAACAAGCTCCAGCTCGATGGCTATGCAACCGACCCATCATATGCCCGGACACTGCAAGGAATCATCCAGTCATTTAACCTGACCCAACTTGACTCCATAGCCTTCTCTGGACACGTAGTAGTTAATAAGCAGCAAAACGATAACTCATCCAGTAGTTATGGTAACAACACTAACTACTACACTGTTCAAAGCGGGGATACCCTTTCCGGTATTGCCAACCAGTTCTCCACAACGGTCAACACGTTAGCCCACCTCAACGATATTCAAAACGTTAACCGGATTTACGTCGGTCAACACCTGCTAGTACGGCAGACCACTACTACACCGGCCCCTACCCCGAGTCAACCGGCTAAGCAAGCCAACCAGCAGCAACCAGCTGCAAACCAGCAACCGGTTCAACCCGCAACGCCAACCAATGCTAACAACACGACGCAGAGTAGTTACACGGTCAAGAGCGGGGATACCCTTTCTGGCATTGCCAACCAGTTTGGTACCAGCTACGTCCAGCTTGCCCAAATCAACCACATTGCTAACCCGAACCGGATTTACGTCGGCCAAGTCCTTCAATTAAGTGCCACGCGCACTACTAGCCAGGCAACCCAGCCAAGTACTACGCCTGTCCACCACAATACGGTAACCAACAACACGCCAGCACCAACAACAACTACTACTGGTTCTTACACCGTTAAGAGTGGGGACACCCTTTCTGGCATCGCCAGTCAGTTTGGTGTTTCCTACGAGCAATTGGCACAAGCAAACGGCATTGCCAACCCGAACCGAATTTACGTCGGTCAAGTCATCCGGGTAAGTGGAGCGGCCACCACACCCACTCATTACACTAGCAGTTACCGTGCCGTAGCCGTTAGTCAGGGAAGCTACACCGTGCAAAGCGGTGACAACCTTTCCGGCATTGCCGCTCAGTATGGGTTAAACTGGTATAGTATTGCCCAAAAGAACGGGTTGGCCGCACCTTACACTATTTACGTGGGCCAACGATTGGCACTCTAACCTAATGACCATTTTTAAGTAAAGTGATTAAAGCAAGACGCCCAAATTAGTGTTTTGCTTTTTTATGTTTGGTAGGCTAGAATTAAATGAAAGTGCTTTATTATTTCTTAAGGGAGTAATGATGGCTATGACTAAACAATATACTAATGAGCTTACCAATATTATTAAGGCGAGCCAGCTTTTTAAAATGCTGGGTAACCCCAAGCGGCTCCAACTGATTTACCTTCTGATTCAGCATTCAATGAGCGTCACAGAAATTAGCAAGGAATTACATTGGGAGCGATCTGGGGTGTCCCACCAGCTACAACTATTGCGTAAGTACCACCTTGTCCAGCAGCACCGCCACGGCAAGACGGTTATCTACCACCTTGATGATCCCCGCGTGATGACCCTAATCGCCGACGTCTTAAGCCACGCTGATCAAATTTTAGGTAATTAACGTGCAACCAACCGTAAAGCGGCCGCCAAAGTTCGAAAAGCCCGAACTTTGGCGGCCGCTTTGTATTTCCCTTATTAACAATGCGCGTTAAACAAACTGCAGTTGAAAGTCATCCTCGCTTTGAATATCCTTAACCACGATATCCTCGCCATTATGAAATTGGTCCTGGTCAACCCAAAAGCTCGGGTGAACATAGCTATAAAACCGAAATGCATAATATGGTGCTGAGTTCTTTTGACTGACTTGCATAACCCCTTGTGAACCGTCAGAACAATGAATCGTTTGCGTCTTATCATCGTCGTGAACAAAAACTGTTGTCACTTTTAACACCTCCATTATCAATTATAGCTCAATTTTGGTTTACCTAACAAAAAATATATAGCTGGTTAACTTAATGACCATTATCCTGTTAAAAGTAAAAAACTCGCTAGTAAGCAACAAATTACCACTAGCGAGTTATTCAGCTATTTAGTCGGCCGCAAGTGCGTCAATTGGGTTGAGCTTTGCCGCATACCGGGCTGGCAAAAGGGCCGCAATAAAGGAGATAATCACTGCGACCACTACCGCAAAGACAACGTCGCTGGCTGTGATTTGAACAATATTATACTTAATCAAGCCGTACAGTGCGTGGTTGAGGCAAATCGTAACAATTGCCACAATCACCAGTGCTAACAGGGCAGAAAAAAGACCAATAAAAATCGATTCTGACGTAAAGAGGCGGCGGATATCCTTCTTCCGTTCACCGAGTGCCCGTAAGATACCGATTTCCTTTGTCCGTTCCGAAACTGACATGTACATCGTCACGATAATCATCAATGCTGAAACCAGCAAGGAAATTCCGGCAATTGCCGCTAAAATGGTCGATGCCAGGTGGACGTAAGTATTAACCGTCTTAAGGATTGAGCCAACGGTAATCGCGCCCAGGATCCGTTCGTGCTTACCGTTCCGTAAATTATTGATCCGGTTAGCAACCTCTTCCACATTTGTGAGGCTAGAAGCATTTACGGTTGCAAAGTTTGGCCGGGTATCGGCGCCCTTTTGCTTCAGCATGTGCTGAAGGGTTGCGTAGTTGATAGTAGTCCCAGCACTGGCGCCTTCACTAAGGCCCGCTACCTTAACTACCCCATCAATGGCCACGGGATCCCCTTTAGCGTTAACCCAGTTAAAACTAAGCTTGACCGATTTACCGACCAAGTCACGGTATTTCTTGGGGCTGGTTAACTGGATTGCCTGTTGCTTAGTCAATACCACTTCACCCTTGCCAGGCTTATGGCCATGCTTAATAGAATTAGCAGTCACGGACTTGTTCCAGGTTGTCATGCTAGAACCACTCTGCTGGAGCTTACCATAGCTTAGACGGTAGCCACCGATCATGTTCCCCTTTTGAACACTCGCCGCCCCGGTTACCTTGGCCATTCTTTTTAGGTCCGCCTGGTTTATTACCATCGACTGCGGGTCGGCCGCCATATTTTGCATCAGAGACGACTGGATCTGGTCCTGAGTTAGTTTCTTCCCAGTTGGGTTTTTAAAGACGGTAATCGACCGGGGATTCGTTAGGGAGTTAATTTGGTTTTGAATGTAACCATTTACCCCGTTCCCTAACCCACTAAATAAGAGAACCGCAAAGATCCCAATCGCGGTCCCTAACATGATGAGGGAATTTCGCCAGAAGTTATACATGAGGTGTTTAAACGACATCCGGTAACTAGCCGCCGCGGGAAGCTGCCGTGGCTTAATATGGGTGGGGTCTTCCGGCAGCGCATACGCGGGCCGCAATCGTTCATCACCATCAATTTTCCCATCTGCCAGGTGAACAATCCGAGTTCCGTGATCAGCGACCTCTTGGGAGTGGGTTACGGCAATTACGAGCTTGCCGTCCTTGGCAATCTGGTCGAGCAAGGTCAAAACTTCTCGTGTATTTTGCGAGTCCAGCGCACCAGTCGGTTCATCAGCGATGATAATCTGGGGATCACTGGCCAGGGCCCGGGCAATCGCTACCCGCTGTTTTTGACCACCAGATAAGTGGTTAGGGTGCTTATGGACCTGCTTACTGAGCCCCACTTGGTCAAGTAGCTTCAGCGCCCGTTGACGTTTTTCATCCTTGTTTAAGTTTGTCATGTCCAGGGCTACCAGCACGTTATCAAAGACAGTCAAGTGGGAAATCAGGTTGTACGACTGGTAAATGTACCCCACCATTGAGCGGCGGTAGTTATCCAACTGCTGCTCTTTACGGTGGTCAAGTAACTCGCCATTTACCAGCACCTGACCGTCAAAATTACGGTCCAGGCCCCCAATAATGTTCATCAAGGTGGACTTACCACCGCCCGACTCACCAAGGATTGAGACAAACTCGCCACGCTCAAATTGGAGGTCAATCCCCTTTAGCACCGGGAAGGCCTGCTTATCCAAGTAGTATGCCTTTTGGATCCCTTTTAATTCTAAAAAAGCCATCTTATTCTCCTTACTATTGGTAATAGTTTGATTATACCAAAGTACTAAACCTCGTCACCAGCCGTCTGAACCGTTCTTAATTCCCGAAATGAACAACCATTTCCCGGGAAATATTTATTTCTCTTGCGTTAATTTGCCATCCATTAGTTGGTAAATATGGTCAGCGTAATCACGGAGACGCAAGTCGTGGGTCACCACCACAATTGCCTTATTGTGCTGGCGGGCCATCCGTTTGAGCAGCTTTCCGACTACCTGAACCCGGTTACTATCCAAGGCCGCAGTCGGTTCATCAGCCAGGATGATCTCGGGATTAGGGTACAGTGCCCGGGCGATCGCCACCCGCTGATTCTGGCCACCCGACATTTCATCGGGGTAGTGATTAACTAGCTGGTCAATGCCAAGGTCCGCTAGCAAGATCTTTAGCTCTTCTTCCGTCATGTTGCCGTCCCGTTTGATCTTGCGAACCAGGGCAAACTGCTCTTTAACCGTTAAGTAAGGAAGCAAGTTATAGGATTGGAGGACAAAGCCAATCTTATTTAACCGTAACTGGTCCCGTTCCTTAGCGGATAATTGTTCAAGTTGTTCTCCTTCAACTACCACGGTACCAGCGGTTGGTGTCTGCAACCCGCCAGCAATGGTTAAGAAGGTACTCTTACCTGAACCTGATGGGCCCAGGATTAGGCTTAATTCGCCCCGGTTGGCTTGAAAGTTTACGCCGTCAAGTACTTGGACCCTACTAATGCCGGTACCAAATTCCTTATTGATATTCTTTAACTCAATTACTGCCATGATAAGCCTCCTAACCATTAAGTGCCCGTACCGGGTCAATTTTTAGAATCATGCGGACTGGTAAGAGGGCCCCTACTACCCCCAGTAACACTAGGACAATAGCCATAGTGACGATTAATGGCCAATCCAATACTAGGGGCACCGTCATCGGCATCAGCCAGGTCGTGATCAGTGTTAATACGAGGCCCCCTAAGATCCCACTAACCATCAAAAGGACGGCCTGGTGGATTGTCGTTGCGACCAAATACCGGGTGGGAATCCCCTGAGCCCGGAGGACCGCGTAGTTAGGCATCTTTTGCATTGTCAAGATATACAAGAAGACGGCAATAATTATCAATGAGATAACCATTAAGAAGCCGATCATAAAGATGAACGTGCTATTTTCCGCTGCATAACCAGGGAGCTTTTGGATAAACTGGTTAACTGAATAATGTCCTAACTTACCAAAGCGCCCCGGCTTTTCAGACTGGTTGGCAATAATGCCGCTGGCAACGACCTGGGGCGTCACACCACGGAGTTGCCGCCAGGTTGCTAGGTGGCCATAGACCACTGGTGCTACATTAAGTTGCGCGTCCTTGGCAAAACCAACAATCCGGTAGTTAGTACTCGTGGAGTTCAACTTTACCTGGTCACCTACTTGGTACCCCTTGGCTTTTAAACTTTGATCGACAACTAATTCATGACGGTTGTAGGCATGGCGACCAGCAGTAAGTACAATGTTATCCTTGGCAATGTATTGGTGCGGATCCAGTCCAACAAACTGGGCACTCTGCTTTAAAGCCTTCCCACTGGTCTTCTTAATTACCACCGGTGATTGACCCACCAGTGCTTCATGGGAATTCAGTTTTTTACCAGCCAACTGGTCCCTGGTGATTAAGGATTGGCTCATGTTATCGTTCGCATTCTTATTCAGGTAAACCGTCTGGGTATCCCAACTGGTGATTGCAGCCTTGTTTTCACCTGCTAGCCCCAGCATCATGCCCATCAAGACAAACATCAGGTAACTAATCATCACGATCATCGCAATAATTAGGCTATACCGTAGCCGTTCGTGTTTGATTTCTTTAATTGCCAGAAACATGATTCTCCTCCTTTGCTAATAAGGTACTGAGCGCCGCTTGCAACCGAGCAACCACCACTCCAGCCTGGTCCGGTTGTGCCAACCCCTCCTTGATTGCCTGGTGGACAAGTGTCATCACTGCCCATTCAACTGTGCTGACGGGGCGCAGCTGGGGATCCTGTTCGGGGTGCAGCAGTGCTTCATTAACCGCAAAGTGTCGCTTAACTAGGTCGTAATACGGGCTCGCATTGACCTGCTGCAAAAAAGTGGTCACCTGCTTGGCGTATTCAGCAGCCGTTAAAAGGTGGTGCTCCTTAATGGCATAGTCATGCAAGTTCATTAAGGCAAAGTGGTAAAGGTAGTTATAGGCATCGGTCAAGTCCGTAAAGTACTTGTAAAAGGCCCCCCGGGCAATTCCGGCCGCTTTGACAATTCGGGCCACCTGGGCATCGGCAAGGTCGTGGGTACTAAACTCCGTTAATAATGCTTGCTGCACCGACGCCTGTTTAGCCGGTGGTAAATTTTGAAACGTCTTACTTGCCATCTTCTTCCTCCCTTAAGTGACACGGCGTCACTAGTAAATTATCATTATTCTACACCATGGTGACACAGTGTCAACATTTTGGCATAAAAAAATTCCCGAGGAAGATTTCCCGGGAAATTTTTTAATTAGGCTTCTTCGCCAGCTAACTTAACAACGGCCTTTGAAACATTTTCGATCCGTCCATTGACGAAGTCGTCAACCTTTTCAACGCCAAACTCATGGGAAAGTAATGGCAAAACATCAACCTTCCCGGAAGCCATCAAGGCAATTGAATCTTCGAAGCAGTAAGGGTTAATGAAGGCTCCTTGAATCTTCAACTGCTTTTGGAAGACTTCGTAACTATTAATGGAGAACTTGTCATCAGGGTTACCAACACCAAACATGGAAACTTGACCGCCCCGGGCCGCAGCCTCAACCGCTTGTTCTTGGGTTTCAGGACGACCAACAGCTTCGATGACAATATCGTATTCGTTAGTTGGGATCTGTTCACCCTTCTTGGTGTTAATCGTCTTGGCACCAAACTTATCATGGTTCAATTGTAACTTAGCATCGTTACGACCACTCAGGGTAACTTCACTCACCCCGTAAGCTTGCAGCGTTTGAACGAACAATTGGCCCATGAAACCATCACCGATCACCAATGCCTTTTGGTAAGGGTGGATCTCCAACAGGTCAACACCATGGACAGCACAAGAGAGTGGTTCAGTCACTGCAGCAGCTTTTAATGAAACACTGTCAGGAATAGCATAAACAACCTTAGCCGGTGCCGTAAAGTAGTCTTCAAAGCCCCCGTCACGGGTAACACCAACTGCCGAAAGATTTTCGCACATTTCAGGACGGGAAGTCCGGCAGTACTTACATTCTCCACAGTAGATGTTCGGGTCTACTGTTACCCGGTCACCAACCTTGACGTTCTTAACTGCCGAACCAACCTTAGCAACTACACCAGAGTTTTCGTGGCCCAAGACGATCGGTGGAACGGCACTTGTGGAACCTGGTAACCCAGCATACAATGCGTGGTCGGTCCCACAGATACCAGCATAAGCGGTGTGAACCAAGACTTCATCCGGCTTAACTTCTGGAGTGTCGACATCCTTAACTTCGAGCTGCTTTGTGCCCGTTAATACAAGTGCTTTCATAAAACAATTCTCCTTCTCTTGTATGGTTGAATCTGCACCATTATAGTTAAGTTTTACGCGTGTTGTCAAACGTTTATCAAATTAAACGTTTTACTTACCGCATTAGGCTTTTACCCGACCAAGGACATAAAAAGTTTTAATTTTTTAAAGCTTTTAAGAAACCGCTTTAATTGGTTATAAATCGCCTATTCTCCCCATTGTACCAGTTTATGAATGGACGACAAATGCCGTCACTTCGGCGATCTTCCGTTGAAATGTAATATTTTTTATGCTAACCTAACAAAGTATTCGAATTAAGTTAATTTTGATTGTTGGTCAAGTTAACAAAATAAGATGAAAGGTGGATTTGGCGTGGACAACACAAAAAATCAACACAAGAAGCATCACTTGATAGAGTATGCTAACGGTAAGTCACTCGAAGAAATTAACGGAACGGTTGAGGTTCCTCATGGCAAGGGCTTCTTTAAGACCTTGTTTGCTTACTCCGGACCTGGTGCCCTCGTTGCGGTTGGGTACATGGATCCAGGTAACTGGGCTACTTCAATCACCGGTGGTCAAAGCTTCCAATACACCCTGATGACTACTATCTTGATTTCAAGTTTGATTGCGATGTTACTTCAATACATGGCGGCTAAACTCGGAATCGTGAGCCAAATGGACCTTGCCCAGGCAACACGGGCACGGACCGGTAAAGCGTTGGGGATTATTCTTTGGATTATGACTGAATTGGCCATCATGGCCACCGATATTGCGGAAGTTATTGGTGCGGCGATTGCCTTAAACTTGCTCTTCCATATTCCGTTGATTCCATCGGTATTCATTACCGTTCTTGATGTTTTGGTTCTGTTACTTTTGACTAAGATTGGTTTCCGGAAGATCGAAGCAATCGTTGCTTGTTTGATCTTGGTAATTCTCTTTGTCTTTGCTTACCAGGTTGCCCTATCACACCCTGACTGGGGTGGCGTATTCATGGGCTTGCTGCCATCTGCAAAGGCCATTGCCCAACACCCAGAAGTCGGGGGTATCACCCCGTTAACTGGGACCCTGGGGATTATCGGGGCTACCGTTATGCCTCACAACCTGTACCTGCACTCCGCAATTTCACAAACGCGGAAGATCGATCACAACGACTTGGCCAGCATCCGGCAAACGGTTCGCTTCACGACTTGGGACTCTAATATCCAGTTATCGCTGGCCTTTATCGTTAATTCCCTCCTACTGATCATGGGGGTTGCGGTATTCAAGACTGGTACCGTTCAAGATAGTTCCTTCTTCGGTTTGTACGACGCCTTGAACAACACTTCGATGCTTTCCAACCCAGTTTTAATTACGGTTGCTAAGTCCGGGGTTCTTTCAACCCTGTTCGCCGTTGCCCTCCTGGCTTCTGGTCAAAACTCAACTATTACTGGTACTTTGACCGGTCAAGTTATTATGGAAGGATTCGTTCACATGAAGATGCCACTGTGGGCCCGGCGGCTGGTTACGCGGATTATTTCCGTTATCCCTGTTTTAGCCTGTGTTGCCATGACTTCTGGTGAAAACACCATCCAACAACACACGGCGCTGAACCTTTTGATGGAAAACTCACAGGTCTTCCTAGCCTTTGCCCTGCCATTCTCCATGTTGCCATTATTAATGATGACCAACAGTGAAGTCGAAATGGGTGAATTTAAGAACCGGCTTTGGGTCAAGATTTGCGGTTGGATTTCCGTTATCGCATTGACCTTCTTAAACCTCTACAACCTGCCGGCAACTTACGAAGGCTTCGGCTTATGGTCAAAGGGACTGTCCGATGTGTTAGCTTACCTTACCATCGTTGTCATCCTAGTCCTGTTAGCCTGGACTTGTATTGAACTTTACCGGGGTGACAAGCGTTTTGCCGCCGAAGGTAAGGGCTTTGGTCAACGTGAAGCCCAATTAAAGGATTCAGATGAAGATTAAATTCTAAAACGCACCCTAATCTAACCTAACAACGTGGGAGTGAGACAGAACTAGCTTGCTAGTTCGTCTTTCGAAGCGAAGCAAGCCTGTAGGGAACCCCCGTCGACGCGCAGCTAGCCTTTAGGAAGCACAAATAGGCCTCCAGTGTTCGGCTTTGCCGGGCACTGGAGGCCATTTGTGTACTGCACTGTTCGTACTTTAGCTAGGCTGTAGAGATTATGTCACAACCCCTTTTTAATTCGCAAATATTACGTGAGAAAAAGCACGCTTTTAGTGTCTAATTACGGGCAATAGCCCAACATTAGCCATCCAGAACGTTTGGACACTTTTCCAGCTTCGTTCTTTATTCTTTTTATAACGGCGTTTCATATTTTCTTCAATTTTTCCGGGTATTATTTAGACAATCCCAAAAATAAGTATTCTCCCTAGATAGATAAGTAACTAAACGGCCACGTGCATGTCTGCACTGACCGTTTTAGTTTTGCCTCCTACCGGCATTGAACAATGTTATAATATAGACTTGAATGCTACTAAGCACAGATTCCTGTGTACCCAGATGAGGTGAACACATTGAACAATAATAACCAGGATCGGCCAAGCCGAGTTCAACTTTATGATTCTAAAAATAACAAACGTAGTTCCGTCTTCAAAAAGGGCAACCGGGGTGGTCACCACCCGAAGAAGCCTGGTAACCGGGGTAAGCGCACTTTCAAAATTCTTTTGGGGATTTTACTCGCAATCCTGTTAGTCTCAATCATTGTCTTTGTCGTTAAACAACAAGACCCGGTTAAGACTAATACTGACAACGACAGTACCAGCGTTTCTTCGAGCAGCTCAAAACGGTCGAGTAGTCACCACCGCCACCACTCGTCATCGACTATTGATGATGACGATGATGATAACGATACCGGGGCAACGACGTACTCATACACGCCGTCAACCGGTCATACCGGTGGTAGCCAACAGACAACCACCCGGGGCAACGGCCAGACGACCAGTGGTAATAGCACCAACAATAACTACACTGGGACGCAAAATGGCGAAACTTCGACTGGAAATAATGGCTCGTCAGCGGCAACCGGTACTGGTAATACAAACGCTCCAGCCACCTCTACTGGCGGTAATCAAAGTACTGGCGCCCACCAATAGGTGCTACTAAAATCAAATTTATTTGTCCAACCCCCTTGTCAAACTCTGGTAGGGTGTTATAATTCTAGTCAATCAGAGGATAAGCAAGTAACAAGTGCTTAACCAGGGAGATATGGCCTAGACTGGAAGTCGTATTTAGTCCACTGCTACTTGTACCACCTCACTGATGATTATTGGCCGAGATAAGGTCGATCGGGTCGTGTCCGTTAACACACCATTGAGAGAGTATCACCATACTCTAAACATGGGTGGAACCACGCTAACTATTGATAATTAACGTCCCTAGTATGTACCAAGTGTGCATACTAGGGACGTTTTTAATTTCTATAAAGGAGAGATTTAGTATGGCACAAGTCGCAGTTATGTCCGTTGACGGGTCAGTTAAGAAGATTGACCGGGATTCCAAAGAAGGTTTACAAGCACTTCGTAAACTTTCCGCCCTCTTATTAAAGGGTGCATTGCAACAAGAATTTAAGGGGATTCGTTTAGGTGAAGCCGTATTTGATGAAGATGGCTTCCATGTTGACTCTGACAAGGATGACCAACAAGTTTCCGCTGACGAATTACCAGCATTAGAGGATGCCCTTCGCGGCGCCGCTAAGGATGCCAAGGTTGAATTCGTCGAAGTTCCCGTTGACGATGCCTTAGCAGAAGTCAAGAATGACCCTTATTCCACTGAACTAATCAAGGAAGCAGCCAAGGATGGCAAGGTTGCCATGTATCAAGCTGGTAATACCAAGGTCTTAGCTGACAGTGACATTCTGGTTTACGGTGATGCAATTAAGCACTTGAAGCTCCTCTCCGTGGCTGGTGCCTACTGGAAGGGTATGTCATCAAACCCAATGCTGCAACGGATCTACGGCACGGTCTTCTACAACAAGGCGGGATTAGATGCTGACATGAAGCAACGTCAAGAAGCCCGTGAACACGACCACCGGGTAATCGGTAACCAACTCGACCTCTTCTTCGTTGATCCAAAGGTCGGTGCCGGCCTGCCATACTGGATGCCAAAGGGTGCTACTATTCGGCGGACGATTGAGCGTTACATCATTGACCGTGAAGTGGCCGATGGTTACGAGCACGTTTACACGCCAGTACTGATGAACCTGGACGCCTACAAGACTTCCGGTCACTGGGCACACTACCGTGACGACATGTTCCCACCAATGGACATGGGTGACGGTGAAATGCTGGAATTGCGGCCAATGAACTGCCCAAGCCACATTCAAATCTTTAAGCACCACATTCGTTCATACCGTGACCTGCCACTACGGATCGCCGAACTGGGAATGATGCACCGTTATGAAAAGTCTGGTGCCCTTTCTGGACTGCAACGGGTTCGCGAAATGACCTTAAACGATGGCCACACCTTCGTAGCGGTTGACCAAATCCGGTCTGAATTTGCCAAGATCTTGCAACTGATCATGGATGTTTACAAGGACTTTGATATTACTGATTACAGCTTCCGCCTTTCCTTACGGGATCCAAAGAACACCGAAAAGTACTATGGGAACGACGAAATGTGGGACAAGTCCCAAAAGCTGCTGAAGGCTGCCATGGACGACTTAAACCTCGATTACTACGAAGCTGAAGGTGAAGCTGCCTTCTACGGTCCAAAGCTGGATATCCAAACTAAGACGGCCCTGGGTAACGAAGAAACCATGTCCACGATCCAATTAGACTTCATGCAACCAGACCGCTTCGGTTTGACATACGTTGGTAAGGACGGCAAGGAACACATGCCAGTTATGATCCACCGTGGAATCGTTGGTACGATGGAACGGTTTGTTGCCTACCTGACCGAAATCTACAAGGGTGCTTTCCCAACTTGGTTAGCACCTGAACAAGTCCACATCATCCCAGTCAGCGAAGAAAAGCACGGCGACTACGCACAAAAGTTAGCTAAGAAGCTTAAGGCCGCGCAAATTCGGGTAGTCATCGATGACCGGAACGAAAAGATGGGCTACAAGATTCGTGAAGCCCAAACTCAAAAGGTTCCATACACCCTAGTTGTTGGTGATGACGAAGTTGCTAACGGCAGTGTTTCTGTCCGGAAGTATGGTGAAAAGGACCAAAACAGCATGAGTCAGGACGACTTCATGGATGAAATTCTTGCTGATATTGCCTCCTACTCCCGTAAGAATTAGTTACGATCCCCTCAAATAACCTATGAAGTAGGAGCATAAAAACTAAGGGCCTTCAGTGTTCGAAAAGATCGAACACTGAAGGCCCTTAGTGCATTTTATACTGCGGACTTATGTCATTTTACTATTATTCTTGCCCTAACTTCGGTAGCGCCAGGAAGAAGAGGAGGCCGACGGCAAACAGGATCGCTAAAGAAGCGACCCCCACCGTTGACTGCCCCGTCCATTGGGTAACTGCACCGACAATTACGGGGCCCAAGATTGCCGAAAATTTCCCCAAGATATTGTAGAAGCCAAAAAACTCACTACTCGATTCCTTGGGAACCAGCTGACCAAAGTAGGACCGGCTGAGCGCCTGTAGGCCCCCCTGGCTGGTCCCAATTAAGATTGCCAGGAACCAGAAGTCAAACAGGCTATCCAACCGCAACGCGTACAGGCAAATAAAGAGGTAGACACAGATCCCGGTCAACACTGCCGTCCGCGTCGACGTCCTCTTCGCCAACCACCCATACAACAGTGAAAACGGAAAGGCAATCAATTGGACTACCAGCAGCACCAGCATCAGCATGGTGGTGTTAACCCCCAGGTCCTTCCCAATCGCCGTGGCCATTGTAAAAATAGTGTCAACCCCGTCGATGTAAAAGAAGTACGCAACCAAGAAATACGTTACTTGCCGGTACTGGCGAATGTGTGAAAAGGTAACCCGCAAGCGGTGAAAGCTGTCCAGCAGTGGGTTGGCGACGGCGTTAACGCTATAGCGCTGGTAACCGTGGCGCAGCAGCGGCCAGGCAAAAATAATCCACCAAACCGCGGCCACGATGAAACTAAAGCGGGCCACCCCATAACTTGACAGGCGGCCACCAAAGCCATTACTTAACTGGACCAGCAAGAAGATGATGAAGGCAATCACCCCACCGAGGTAACCCATCCCGTAACCCGTTGAAGAAACCAGGTCCATCTGCTGGTCGTCGGCAACGTCAGTCAAAAAGCTATCGTAAAAGAGGTTCCCACCAGAATAACCAATGATACTTAAAACGTAGACCCCCAATAGCCCCTGCCAGAGGTGCGGTGGTAGCATCGCTAGGGTGAACGTTAAAATAATGCCGGTCCAGGTAAAGACGTTCAACCACCGCCGCTTGGACCGCGGATAGTCGGCTAATGCCCCCAGTAACGGCGCCAGTAAGGAAACAATCAGGGTCCCAAAACTATTGGCATACCCCCAGTAGGCCGTCGAGTTAGCGGCACTAATTCCGGCATCGTGGGCCACCGCCTTAAAGTAAACCGGTAGAACCGCGGTGATAACCAAGATCCCGTATCCCGAATTGGCCCAGTCATAAAAGATCCACTGCCACTGCTGCTTATTCAGTTTCACGGTGCACCTCATTTCTCAGCACGCCTTGAATTGGTTGGCCCGCGGTGGGCGCGGGGTATGTTAGGCCGAGCAACGCCGCAAACGTGGGCCCTTCGTCAACTAGGTGCGCACCAGCAACGGTGGCACCGGCTTGGACATCGGGACCCGCAAAGACGGCCGTGGTAAAGTAATTTGGCTGGTCAGGGCCATAGCCGTGAACCCCGCGATACCGGTCATGGGTCCCCAGTGAAGCGGGGTCAACATCCTCAACCACTGCCGGCCGGTTAACTTCGTCGGTAAAGTAGTAACCGGGTTGGGCCTCGACCAAAAAGGCGCAGCGCGGGTCGGCACCCCGTTTGACAGCCGCAGCACCATCATAGATGTGCGCCACACCTTCCGCACGGGCAATGACCGCTTTTACCTCTCCTTGGTCGACCCGGCCACGGGTATAAACGTAGGTCTCCCCATCGCAAGTCTTGGCGGTTACCCACCAGTTACCCTTGTAGGTCGTTTTACCATCAACCGGTGTTAACCAGCCATGCTTGGCAAAGAGCTGGTTTAGGTGGATCATTTTGTGGACGTTAATTTGGTAATGGTCCCCCAGCACAACAAAGTTCGTCTGGTCAAAAGTTCCCGCATCCTTCGTAGCCCGGATGATCCGCGCTACCCGGCCGTCAAGCCGTTGCAACGCCGCCTTAGCTGCTGACGAACGAACGCCATAGCGGTGTCGCATACTGTCCATATCAACTAGGTGAATTAGGGTCAGGTCTGGACGCTTGTTTTTTAACGTATCGACCGCACAGGCGGTGATAAAGTCATCCAGCCATGGTTGTTTAATCCCCCGACGGAGCTGACCATAGCGGTGGTTCATCTGCATCAAAAACCAGGGTGAACTCGCCTTTAGTGATACCAACACCTGATTAGTCCAAATCCGGTTGGGAAAAATTTCCGCCAGGTTATAGTCGATCTTACTGCCCGCCGTGACTGGCCAGAGGAAGGCGGCCGTAGTTAGCCCCGCCTTTCGAGCCACGTCATACAAGGGGACTGACTTAATGTCCTTACGGTACCAATACCAATCCGGCGATAGGCGCTGGGGTTGGAGCTTAGTGTTGTTAACAATCCCGTGGACCGCCGGATATTGACCAGTAATGATCGAAGTGTGGGATGGGTAGGTCAGCGTTGGAAAAATCCCTTGGACCCGCTTTACCCAAGTCCCCCGGTCCATCAACTTGGCAACGTTGGGGACTAGTTCCCGCAGTTCGTTGAGGTCACGAAAGCCCAGCGAATCAAGCGAGATTACAACTAGTCTATGTTGTGTCATGCAACTTACTTCCTTTTTTAATTATCAACTTAATTTAGATTATACTTACTTATCGTCTGCACATGCCATTATAACAAAATTAGAAATTAGTATAAAAATCTAATTCCCGGTATAATAAATAATGTTTGTTGTGTACTCAGTACTACACAAGTTCATTTTAATTTGCCTCAACTTTAGGTTAAAATAAGGGTTCAGTTTTCAGAAAGGAATTGTGATATATGAAAAATCAATTGCCCCAAAGCAAAGAACACGAGAAGACGCTGGGGTTGTTTGACCTCGCCATTCTTGGAATTGGCGCCATCATCGGTACGGGGATCCTGGTCCTCACAGGAATCGTGGCGGCGGAGGATTCCGGACCCGCGATTGTCTTTTCCTTCTTAATTGCCGCCCTGGCCAGTGGATTGATCGGCCTTTGTTATTCAGAGCTGACAACCAGCCTGCCCAACTCCGGGAGTGCCTTTTTCTACGCCTGGGTGGCAATCGGAAAGTTCGTTGCTTTCTTGGCCGGGTGGACTCTAATCGGGGTCTACGTTACGACGACTGCCACCGTGGCCAACGGCTGGACCGGTTACGTCCAATCTTTTCTTGAGGTCCTCGGCATCAACCTCCCCCACCGGTTCCTAGTAACACCGGCGGCCGGGGGATTCGTTAACCTCCCCGCGGTCCTGATGATTATCCTAATGACGGTTATTTTGACCCGGGGAACAAGCGAAAGCAAGCTGGTCAACAACTTCTTAGTCGGGGTGAAGATCTTTATCATCCTCATCTTTATCATCGTCAGCACCCAGTATGTGAACCCCGCCAACTGGCATCCCTTCTTACCATACGGCTACCAGGGAATCTTCACCGGTGCCTCTGCCGTCTTCTTCTCCTTTTTAGGTTTTGATGCACTAGCAACTTCGGCAGAAGACGCTAAGGACGTGGGCCACACCATCCCCCGGGCAATTATCCTCTGCCTGCTGGTTTCGACCGCCCTCTATGTCATCGTCAGTTTGGTGATGACGGGGGTTGTTCCTTACAAGAAACTAAACGTGTCTGAAGCGATGTCGTACGTATTAATTAGCCAGGGCCATGACTACGTCGCTGAGGTGGTCTCCTTAGGGGCCGTTCTCGGGATCATGGCGGTGGTCTTTGCCTTTATTTACGCCGGCTCAAATATTCTAAAGTCAATGAGTCGGTCGCGGTTCTTGCCCAAGGGCCTCGCAACATTAAATGCCAGGACCCAGAGCCCCAACCGGGCCATCTGGTTAGTTGGTCTCGCTGCGGCCGTCTTTGCCGGGGAATTTGACCTCCACTACCTGGCGCTGATCGCTAATATCGGTTCCTTGACCGTCTTTCTTTTAATTTCATTAATCGTGATTATTTTACGCTACCGGTACCCTGAACTAAAACGACCATTTAAGGTCCCATTCGGCAACGTTATCCCGACCTGTTCAATTATCATTTGTATCGTCTTACTGGTCAGCATTTCCCTCAAGGCGTGGGCAACTTACCTCGTTTGGATTGCCCTGGGCTTAATCGTCTACTTCTGCTACTCATTAAAGCACGCGGACGAATTTAACTTTACTAAGGAAGAATAAGTGTAAAGCGGCCTTCAACATTTGGGTTTTTCCAAGTGTTGAAGGCCGCTTTGTGTCTTAGGTTGTTAATACCTAATCTACTAATTTTCCGACTACCGGTAGGTCCTTTAAAACCTTCTTACCGTGTGGTGATAGGTTAACTAATACTTTCGTTAAGTCTTGGCCAGCTTCATTACCGTGGTGGTGACCACCTTGCCAAGCATCCTTACCGGAGACGTCGTAAACGACTCCTTCAATGGCCACATACGCTGGTTGGCCACCCTGGCCGTTGTATTGTTTTAATTCATCGTTAGTAAATTCTTTGGTCATGATCGAAAACCTCCTTAAACATGGTTCCTGTTGCTGCTGACTTATTTCAATTATAACTTAATTTACTAAAAAGCGGTAACAAAGCGCAGAAATAAAAGGAAATCATAACTTCTTGACTAGGTTATACCAGGTTTCACCGGCATGGCTTGATGCCGCAACGCCAACCTTAACAAAGCCGTTATGGGTATAAAAGGGAACGTTTTTCGCTAACGAATCCAAGGACATTGTCTGCCGGCCGGCCGCACGGGCCTCCCGTTCCAATGCCGTTAACAATTGGCTTCCCACTCCCTGGCCCCGGTAGGCGGGAACAACCGCAATCGACAACACTAATTGGTGCCCACCCGTTACCAAGTTAGTCGGCGTTTGCGTATACATTTCATCTGCCACAAATTTCGCATTAACGGCGGGACCGACAATAAAGCCCACTACCCGGTCACCGTCGCGGGCCACCAGAAAGGTCGCCGCTAGCTTACTAATCCGTTCTTTAAAATGCCGCCGGGCTTCCCGCCTCGGCGGGGCTAAAGCCAGCCCGTTCAATTTGAACGACTGCTGGCAAATCATCCATCGTTACTCTAGTAATTTTTATCATTAATTAATGCCCTCATTTCCTTAATAAACAGCTGAGCAACATTTGGTAAGTGGTAATTCTTGTTCCAAACCAGGGTATTGCTATCAATAACCGTGGGCGTTAGTGGACGAAAAACCAGTCCGCTCCCCGCTTCAACATTAACCAGGCCGTCGTAGCAAAGTGCTAAACAGGCACCAGTCTTAACCAGCAGGCCCGCATTGAACAGTAAGTTATACTGGCCCACAAAGTTAAACTGGCTAAGTACATCTCCCGCCCACTGGCGGAAGGTATCCTGCCGTTCAGTCTGGACGGACGTCAATAGTGGCTGGCCCACCAAATCCTGGGGTGTAATTGCCGCCTTTTGTGCCAGTGGGGTGGTGGCGGTCATCATCACCCCCCACCGGTTACCCCGCTTCAGGGGAAGAGTGTTATAATCGGTCAAATTTTCATGACCCATCAAAACTGCAAAGTCGAGAAACCCCGTATCCAGTTGCTGGCGCAGCGTCACATTATCGCCACTGACCAAGTTTACCCGAACATGAGGATAGTGGGTCATAATTTGAGCGAGTGCCTGCATCACGGGGCCGACGGTGCTGCTTTCCCCCGCCCCAATATTAATCGTTCCACTAACCACTGCCCCACTTTGCAGTTGACTCGTCGTTTGGTCGGTCAAACTAAGAATCTCCTGAGCCCGTTCATACAGGTAGGCGCCCTCTTGGGTTAACTTGATCCGCCGGTGCCCACGCGCCAACACCAGAAACACCGCAGCCGGAAACACCAGTATCCCAACCAACTGGTACCCAGCTGGTTAAAGAAACTGCCACTACCGAAACAATTGTCCCAACGATCACAAGTAGTACACCAGCTAAGCAGCAAGCGACGTTACCACAGTTAGGAAACACCGGTAACGATGCTGGTAAACTCGCCGGAGTGCTTTCCATTGCCTTCCTGCTCAACCTAATTACACTCGGTCTTTACAACCGGCGGAAACGTCAATAATTTTAACCCAGCGACCTGGTTGACCACTGGCCAGGAATCTGAATACGCAAAAAATGACCATCACAGAAAGTCCTTCACTGAACATATCTGCGATGGTCATTTTATATTAGTGTTGAAAGTCAATTTCATTGGCTAATTGGCGAACCTTGGCAACCGCCCCATCAGCATTAACGGTCCGGATTACCTTCCGCAAGTTTACCGAACCATGGTGGGTGTCACCGGCCCCGTAAAAGTAGACTTGCCCATCACGATCCACCGTATAGGAAAAGTCACCCTGCTGGGCCTTCTTAGGAATTAGACTGAACATAATCCCATTGCCTGGCTCATCAACATCTGAAGAGTCACCCTGGGTTAAGTTCATCCCACCAGCTTTAAGGGCATCATTAAACATCCGTGGTTGGCGGTAATAGGTAATAGCAGCAGCTGTTTCCATGGGTGTGATAGTCTCATAACCCAGCTGGGCAGTCTTGGAGACCTTAGCGGCAGGGACATTTTGGCCGGTGCCCGTGCTTAGGTGGTAATTAGCAATGACCGTATCAAAGTATGACTTATCATGGCTGTATCGCCGTGCCAAGCTGGCTTTAGAATACGTTTTGGCGGCGTTTTTATCGCCCATGCCACTCCCGTCACTCTTAGGCGCATCATAAAGAACAGTCACATCGTTACTGTTAACAATCATGGTTGAGTCATGAGCACCAAAACCGATCGTGTAGTGGTTACCCTTTTGCGTCAGGGTCATCCCTATCCCATCCTTGGGTGGTTTATTCTTAGCTAACTGCTGGGCAGTCATGCTATCGTCGAGTGCTAGAAAAGCCATCAAAGCATATTCACTGTCGTTATACCTTATACTTGCTTGGACCGGTACCGTAGTTACACTGCCCGGCACTGCGCCAGTTAGCGGTGCCGCCGTCAGCATCGTTGCTGCCGCAACTAAGGCAGCTATTGTTACTTTCTTTTTCAACGTTGATTTCCCACCTTACAAATTTGCTTCCCTATTACTCTAGCAGAAAACAGCTACCGCCACCAGTGTTCCACATGAAACAATTTGGTGAGGACTAATTAAAATCGCCAGCTTTTCTTGGTAGTTAATTTCTCCATACCGTTTTAAACTACTAAGGCCGGTGGCCCCTTACGCAAGTTGGTCTACCGGTCTTATTTAATCTTAGTCAATGTCGTCACAGTAAATTACGGGTTTGATCAAGTCCGCTGGTTTATTGTGCATCAATTCCAGTGCTTCTGGAATCTTTTCAAAGCCGTGGAACTTGTGCGTAATCAGCAGTGATGGGTCCAAACGACCGTTAGTAATCAGGCTTGCCAGTTTCTCCATCCGGAGCCGGCCACCAGGCATCAGACCACCGTCGATTGAAATGTTGGACATCCCAACACCCCAATCACTAGCCTTAATTTTGATCGTGTCATTACCGTTCAAGTAGGCAACGTTACCAATGGCACCGCCCGGCTTGGTCATCCGGCAGGCTTGATCAAAGGTGTGCTCGGTGTCACCACCAGCAATTAGGACCTTATCAACACCCCTATCATTAGTTGCCTTCAGGATTTGGTCAGCAATGTCACCATTATGGTAGTCAATGATGTCCGTTGCCCCGTACTGTTTAGCAACTTCTACCGTCTTGGGCCGTGAACCAATGGCAAAGATCCGGCCAGCACCGTGCAAAACGGCCCCCCGCAAAGCCATCAGGCCAACAGGGCCAATTCCAATCACGGCAACCGTGTCACCATATTCAACGTGGGCCATTTCATCGGCGTGGAATCCAGTTGGGATCATGTCAGACAGCATACATGCGACACCGGGATCCATCCCCGCTGGCATGTGGGCAAGGTTACCATCCGCGTCATTAACGTGGAAGCGGGTTGCGAAAACCCCATCCTTAAAGTTTGAGAACTTCCAGCCGGCAAGCATCCCCCCAGAGTGTGATGCGTACCCCGCTTGTGAATTTAAATCTGACCAATCAGGCGTAACGGCTGGTACTAAGACCTTGTCGCCCACTTTAAAGTCCTTAACTTCATCACCAACAGCCATGATTACCCCACAGGCTTCATGACCAAGAATCATATCGTGACGGGGACCAATAGCGTTCTCGTAGACGGTATGGATATCGGAGGTACATGGTGCCACCGCTAGTGGCTTAACTAGGGCATCCCGGTGTCCTAACTTTGGATCATCCTTTTCAATAAAGCCCGTTTCGTTTGGACCGAGCATTGCAAAACCACGCATTATGTTTCCACCTTTCCATTAAATCAACGTGACTACTTTCACAATATAGCATTAAGTGGAGATCATTGCAAGCGGTACCATTAGGTATCAATTAATGTTTCATCAAAGCTAACAAGTTGTCCACCCTTGCGACTGAGTAACCCATCTGTTAGACTAATTACCAAAATTGTATACGAAACGCTCAAAAACAGCGGGCGTTAAAATAAGAGCTGGATAAGGATCTCACCTCCTGTCCAGCTTTTTCTTTGAAAGGAATTATTATGCAGACAACCAGTAAAATTAATAAGTTTTTAATGGTAATTACCCTTCTTTCTGGCAGTTTTATCACTGCATTTTCCGAAACCCTCCTTAATAATGGTTTCCCTACCATCATGCAAGAAGTCCACGTCAGTGAAATGACCGTACAGTGGTTAAGCACCGGCTACATGCTAGCTGCCGGGGTAACAATGCCCTTGGCCGCTTACCTGACCAATACCATCAAATTACGGCACCTTTTCACCACTACAATGAGCCTCTTTTTGACTGGAACTATCATTGCAGCCGCTGCCCCCAATTTTCCGATTCTCTTAATTGGGCGCCTGATAGAAGGGGGGTGGCCGTTGGTGTCAATATGCCCCTTATTCCCAACGTTTTGTCCTTGATTTTTTCACCCCAACACCGGGGAACTGTTATGGGATTAGCCGGGATCATCATTAATTTTGGGCCAGCGGTCGGTCCCACCGTTTCTGGCGTTATTGTTGACTATTTTTCCTGGCGAATGCTCTTTATTATTCTGATCCCAATTAGTGTCGTCATTATATTAATGACCCAGTTCTTCGTTAAAAACGCTATTCCAACCCGATCATCATCACTAGACATAGCATCAGTTTTTTCCTCAATAGTTGGGTTAGCACTCCTCTTGTATGGCCTTGGTCGGATTGGTGAAACTGGTCGGTGGGAAGCAACCACAATTCTTCTCCAGTTTACCGGTGCACTTATCATGGTCTTCTTTGTCCGCCGCCAACTGCACCTGTCCAAACCCTTACTGGAAATCCGGGTCTTCAAATCACCATCCTATCGGCTTGGCGCATTGCTGGCCCTACTAAATACCTCCTCACTAATGGCAACCGAATTAATGTTACCGCTCTTTAACCAAAATGTTCTCAAAGTCTCACCAACGGTCTCGGGACTAATGTTGATCCCAAGTGCCCTTGCAATGGTGATTGTTTCACCAATCGCCGGACATCTTTATGACCAGTTTGGTATTAAAGCAATTGCCTGGGTGGGTTTTACCATCGGGCTCGCCACTACAATCCCCATGGCCTTCTATTCGCCGACCACCAGCGTTTTCATGGTGACAACACTATATGCTATTCGCTGTGGGAGCTTAAATCTGGCCTATTCGCCAGTTACCGTCTATGGGCTCAACGCCTTATCACAAGAATACGTTGTTTACGGTAATACCCTGATGGTTAACCTAAACCTAGTTGCGGACGCGTTCGCTAATGCATTAGCCGCTTCCACCCAGGCAATTGGTCAGCAACATGCTGCCCACCATCTACCATACCTTGCAACAGTCTACGGCTTTCACTGGTCCTTTTGGTCAATTGCAATCTTAAACTTCATTGCTGTGGTCTTCCTGTTTAAACTCAAGAACCGTTCAACTATCGAATTAAAATAAGAATCCATCATTTTGCAACTTAGCCCTTTAATTTGTTCAGATTTATGGTAAAATTCAAGAGTTAAAAGGACGCAGCCACGTGTTTAGCTCCGTAAAACACGAACATTATCCCAAGCGGCGTCTCAATGGCAAAAGGAGAATTTGATGAATAACGATATTGAACAAGTCTTATACACTCAGGAGCAAATTAACCAGCGTCTCACCGCAATCGCTGACCAGCTAACTGCTAAGTACCAGGATGAATGTCCCCTGATCGTCTCAGTTATGACCGGGGCGGTGGTCTTTACCGTCGACATGCTCAAGCGCCTGCCATTTAAGCTGAACTTGGACTACGTTGACGTTTCCAGCTACGCCGACGGCACCCAATCGGCCGGTCAGGTGAAGCTGGTCCAGGATTTGTCATCAAATATTAAGGGGCGCCCCGTGATCATTATGGAGGATATTATCGATACCGGTCACACCCTTAAGTACCTTGCCGACCTGTTGAAGGGCCGGGGTGCCAAGAGCATTGAGATTTGCGCCCTACTTGATAAGCCGGACCGGCGGGAAGTCGCCGTTGAAGCCGATTACGTCGGCTTCGAGGTCCCAGATGAATTTATCGTGGGCTATGGCCTGGACTACAGCGGTCTCTACCGCAACCTCCCTTACATTGGCATCCTGAAACGGTCGGTTTACGAAAATTAAGTAATAACAGTGGGCCAGCAACCAGTTTGGTCCCACTATTTTTTGACCACTACTGTCATATATAATTGATATTGTGAAAGTGTCCTGTTATCATAATAGCCATTTATTTTGGTATCATGTTTTACCTGCTCCAGGCACTAGTTGACTGGGCAACATATGACGCCCCGTTTGTCCAGGGCTCGTGCGATGGGGCCACTACCATGCAGAGCATCCTGGCTGGAATTATTTTTGGCCTGATGATGGGTTACCGCCTGGTATAAAATTAAAAAGGTTAACTAAAGCAAAAGGAGAAACTAAGAAGAGTCATTATCGACTCCTGCTTAGTTTCTCCTTTTTGTAACTAATTACTTTCTCTTAGAATTGTTCAAAGTCTTGTTCAGTACCAAGGTTAGCTTGCGTAATCACGCCGAGGTGGAACCGAACTTCACTAGCATTGGTCCCATTCTCGTCATCGGCGTATTGACTAACCAGGGTGTAGTCATGACCAAATTGCGGATTGGTCCAATATGCTTGGATGTTGAAGCCGGACTTGGCAGCGTTACGGTACTGGCCATACTTAGCCGCGATGTCGGGCCGGTTATCGCCGTATTGATCAATGGCACCATCGATTGGGTGATCACCATTATTCATAAAGCTCGTGACAACCTGGTTCGTCGTGTTGTCTAGCAATACAAAACGCCGATAATGCTTAAGATTGTTGGTAACGTGCCACCCCTTAGCACAGAAAATAATTGTGCCTGGGTGCATACCTGGATTAACAACCAACCACTTATCTAGGTAACCTTGATCGTTAGTTGCTTGACTTGGCTGCGATGGTTGGCTAGGCTGAACTGGTTGACTCGGCTGGGCCGGTTGACCAGCTAGGATTGTCGGTGTAAACCAGTAATCAACCGTATTTTGCCCATTACCCGCTTGATCATCGGTCCACCGGCTAACGACTTGGAGGTTGTGGCCATCCCAATCCTTATTATATGGAATGGTTACACTAAAACCAGAATTGGCAGCATTAACAATCTGCGGAAAGACCTTAGCAACGTCCGGACGGGACTGACCCGTGGTTACCCGTTGTCGAGCGACCTCCTTGCCCGTCGTTTTATCAATAACGATGATGTAATGGTACTCCTTGCCATAGGCTTGGTTAGCCGCGTGCCAACCAGCGATAGTCATTTGTCCATCCTTTTCACCAAACTGGTCAAGGCTGGCGCGGTTGGCTTGGTCATTGAAAAGCCGTTGTGGCGTAAACCAGTCATCGGCATAATCACTATTGCCATCAGTAGCCCCACTCCAGCGACTAATAAATTGAACTTCGTCGTTCACGAATGCTGGGTTCAGGTTAAAGTTGACGTCAAAGCCTGACTGATTGGCATTAAATACGCTCGGATATGCCTTGGCAACATCGTTACGGACATTGTTATCCTTGATTTCTTGCCGCGCAATTTCCCGGTTTTGGGTCTTGTCAAAGGCAATGATGAAGTGGTGGCTGCGCGTTATGGCTTGGTTAGTCGCGTGCCAACCATGAACGTGGACTTGGTTGTCATTTACCTCAACACCATCAAGGTAACCATAATTATTCATATCAATATGAATTGGCAGCCAGACATCGGTATGCTGCCCCTCACCATTCTTGGCATCGTTGCTGTAACGACTGACTAAGCTAAGTGAGTTGGTTAACTTAGTAACCGGAATATTAAAACTAGCCTGGAAGCCGGATTTTGACTATTAGCAACATTTGCGTAAACCTTTTGCACATCAGGGCGGTTGATAACATCTTCACCCGCTACCTTTACCCGTGCAACCTCTTGATTAGCCGTGTTGTCATAAAGGATGGCATAACGGTAAGGGTTATCCTGGCTAGCGTCCGCAGCGTGCCAACCAGTGGCCACCAAGTGTACACTATTTTGTTCAGTTGCTGGTGCCACCTTTACTGAGTCCAGGCAAGCAGCATTTGCGCCCTGGTCGTTTGCAGCCGCAAATTGCTGCTGGGTCGTTGCCGAGGCCACCGGTGCCGGCGTAACTTGGCTCGTTTGTTCTTGTTGTGCTGGCGCGGTTATATCGGCGCTCGCGGTGCTGGTTAACATGATTCCACCTGCCACTAACGCGATGGTAGCGGTGAGCCAGAGTTTACCAGCTTTGTATAGCTTCTTGTGTTCCTTCATTTGATTAAAATCTCCCCTCAAGATAAGTTAAAAGTCCTCCATGTAAGTGGCGAACCACAACAATCTCATTATACATTTTGCCCGCTATATAAAGGAAGAGAGATTCGAAAGCGCTACCGAAAAGGCCTTAGTTGGCTGAAAATTAAGCGTAGTTTTTTTCAGCTAATTATTTGCTAACATAGTGTTTAAAACTAGCACAAAAACGCCCCGGACAGAAATACTCTATCCGGGGCGCCTGATGCTGAATTGGGCTAGCTGGATTCGAACCAGCGCATGACGGTACCAAAAACCGTTGCCTTACCGCTTGGCTATAGCCCAATAAAGTGACCCGTGCGGGATTTGAACCCACGATACCAGCGTGAAAGGCTGGTGTCTTAACCACTTGACTAACGGGTCATCACTCACAGCGCTAATAATATTAGCAAGTTTTTTTGTAAAAGGCAAGCCCTTTTGTAAATTTTCTCCTATTGGACGTGCCGCCGCTGGATGAGATTGCCATAAACATGGTGGTGGCTATTGACTTCCTGGGCCCGGTTTTCGGCCTTAACCCAAATATCGACCTCCTGGGCTGCCAACAGTGTCCGGTAACTCTGCGGATCAATGTGCCGGTCTTCTTGCGCCCGCTTTGCTAGTTCCTTTTCATAGGCCGCTTGGCAAGCCGGGACCGTCGTTGCTTGCGCCAAGGCACGCCGATAATCTACTTTTCCCATACGCCACCTCCAAGGGTTAATGCTAGCTTAATCATACCGCTTTTCGTTACTAGCGATAAAGCCCTTATGTTGCACTAAGGTTACAAAGCGATTGCAGAAATTATCATTCCAATAACATTCCCGCCGTTTTTCACTATTCCTTGCCAAGCCGTGCTAACCTAAAAATCGTCGATTAACGAGTTAAAAAAGGAGTAATTAGCAAATAATGGATACTAAAAACCACTACAAGATGTACAAGAACGGTAAGAATTGGTGCTACGCAATCGTAGCTACCATCGCTGTCGCTTTCGGTGTCTTAGCTGGTGGCCAAGCGGCACAAGCCGACACGGTTACCGCCCAACTAATCACTACCGCGACTGCTTCCAGTACACCTAGTACGGACCAGGGTTCCGCAGCTAGTCAGCAGGCAACTACTGCCAGCCAGGCCCCAGCATGGCAACCAAGTAATGCTGACCTGAACGCTCAACCAGCAGCAACTGCTAGTGACCAAGCGAACCATGGTAACCTTGACAGTTTTAGTATCGCCAATGGTAATTTAAATGTTGCCGGTTGGAACGCTTCTAACCAAGATGCTAATTACCAACACCACTTCATCATTGTTTACGATCGCACCCAAAACACCGAACTAGGCCGACAAGAAGTTACCAACACCCAACGTAACGACGTTGCCCAAGCCTTCCCTGGTGTGTACAACGCCCAATACGCTGGTTTCAACGCCAACTTTAACTTCAACCTCACGCCGTACCTCAACGACCAAGTGCAGATCATTAGTCGCTACTCCACTGCAGCCAATGGTGAAGGCCAGAACTATGATATGTGGTTTGGCCCAATTGACCTCCGCAAGACCCAAAAGAACTACGCCATTGACTCACTGAAGCAAACTGACAACGGGATGCAGGTCACCGGTTGGATGGCGGATGACGCTTCCGCAACTAAGCCATACGCGTTTGTCTTCTTAATGAAGGATGGTAAGGAATTGGCCCGGACCAAGGTTAACCTGACAACCCGTAATGACGTTGCCCAGGCAATGAGCACTATTTATGGTAGTGCCAAGAGTGGCTTCACGGCCAACTTCAACGTTGACCAGGCCCTCCTCAGCGGTAACTTACAAGTTATGATGCGGTTTACCGATGACGCCCAGGGGAACGGTAACTTTAGTGACCAATATTCCCAAACTTATGCGACTAATGCTGGTTACGCTGATAACTTCGCGCTTAATGGTAACACCATCCACTATGCTGGTTGGCACGCCGCTACCAACGCCAAGGGGATGCAGCACCAATACATCATCGTGCTCGACCTCAACGGTAATGAACTTTACCGGACGGAATTAACCGGTAATCAAAAGGGCCAAACCCGTAATGACATCACCGCTGCCTACCCATGGATCGCTGACACTGCTCAATCTGGTTTTAGTGTTGATATTCCGGTAACGGACGCAATGCAACACAAGGGCGTTCGAATCCTCCACCGCTACACCAGTTCAGCTGATGGTAACAGCCAATACGTTGACTTTACCTCTGGCGATTACTCCATCAACAGTGGCTGGCAAGGTGATTACTACTACAACCCGACAACCGGTCAAAAGGTTACCGGCCAACAAACCATCGACGGTAAGACCTACCTCTTTGGTAACGATGGGAAGCTCCAAACCCGTCAACAGACGGCTGTTAACCGGGCCCTTTCCATGGTTGGGGTACCGTACGTTTGGGGTGGTAACACACCGGCCGGTTTTGACTGCTCTGGTTTAGTTCAATGGGCTTACGGCTTAAAGGAACGGATCACCTACACGCAACAAGCCCTTGGTGCCCACCACTACGACGTTGCTAACGCGCCACTGGGTGCCCTACTCTTCTTTGGCTCTGACACCACGCCAAGCCACGTGGCCATCTCCCTTGGTAACGGTAAGTACGTCCACGCACCACAACCTGGCCAAACCGTTACGGTCACGACCCAACGGTGGCTACGTCCTAGCTACTACGTGGTTCTATAAAAGTTAAATAAAGGCTATTGAAAACGTCCGCAACAGGCTTTCCGTTGCGGACGTTTTTAGGCAAATTAGTTAATTACTCAGCTTTTATCGTTCGTCAAAAAATCACTAACCGTCGTCAAGATTTCTGGTAACTTCGCCCCTTCTAGCATGTGGTCCTCCCCTTCTAGCAGGTACAACTTGCTTTCCGGCAAAATAACGTTATACTTGCGGGCTGCTTCTGGTGAAACGACCTGGTCTTCCAACCCGTGGATAATCAGAGCTGGACCCGCAAAATGCTGTGCCGTTTCATAAATTGGCAACAACTGGGCAGTCCGGAAATACTGGCCGCTGACGGCCTGGCCATGGACGTTAATGGTCAGTGGGATATGCTTGGGGTCATACGTTGTCCCCTGGCACTCACCAATTAGGGCGTCATCTTTAAGCGTCGCGGCCGGTGCCAGCAAAACTAACTTATCGATAATATCACGGTAGTAGCCCGCCAGCATCGACGCAACCACCCCACCTTGGGAGTGGCCAACCAGGTCAATTTCCTTGGCCCCCATCTGGGTCCGGACAAAGTCAATAATGGCCATCCCGTCGAGTAACTCGCCTAAGACTGTCATTTTCGCAAAGTCACCATCACTGTGGCCACAACCCATAAAATCAAAACGCAGGGTGGGCACACCAGCCTCATTAAGTGCATGGGACAGGTCGTAAAGCAACTGACCAGCTTGAAACCCCCGGTTGCCCATAAAACCATGCATTAAAATTGCCACCCGGTCGTTTTTTACAGTCGTTGTTCCTTCGAGGACGCCACGAAGGGTCTGCCCTTCTCGTTGAATCTCAATTTTCATTTTAACCATCCTTTGTTAAGAAGCTATGTTTATTTTACTGCATAAAGGGGCCACCAGCGATATTTAACACTGATGGCCTCTTTGTATACTATTAATTTGCTAAAATATTCGTCAGTTCCTGTTCAAAGACCGGCAACCAAATTTTTAAATAGCCCTCTTGAGTAGGGTGAACGTCATCAAACATCGCGTTGGGGTGGGCTGCTGTACTAGCAAGTAAACCCTGATTATGGAAAAGGTCAATGACTCCAAAGCCCCACTTAGCTTGTAGCTGGTAGAGCTCCTTAATCAATTCGGCATACCGGCGTGCTGGATCATCCTGCAAACACGTGTAAAAGGCGAATGGACACCCCAACTTGGTTGGGATTTCCCGGCAGATTTCTTCGATTGCACCTAGAGTAGTATTACAGTCAAAGTTAGTCCACTGGTCAGCCGGGGTCCGCGTCCCTAGCTTCTTTCCGTGCCGGTTGTCATTGGTTGACAGCTGGCAGACGAAAAGGTCATAGTGGTCCCCTGACGAGAAATCACTTTGCAAGCGGGCCAAGTAGCCAGCTGGGTCCCGTCCTGCCAACGTCGTACCAGAAATTACCGACTTGGTGACGCGCACACCATCCCGCGCCGCCAAAAAATCAACAAATGACTTCCCCTTCGCCTCAAAACCATAGGTAACGGATGAGCCCAGAAAGGCAATCTTTTTTCCAACCAGCGGTGACTGGGGGTTAAAAGTTACTTGATCAGGACTGTACGCCGGTGCATTTCCCCTTTGAAATGCTGGTGTGGCTTGCATCTTCTCAAGAAAGGCCTGCAGCTGCGCCCCAGAATTATCCGCGGCCCTTGCTACTTCGCCTCGATGTAACCCTTTGCCTTCAGCAGTTCTGCCAGTTCGATCGCACCACCAGCGGCGCCCCGGGCGGTGTTATGGGACAGACCAACGAACTTCCAGTCGAACAGTTTGTCTTCACGCAACCGACCGATGGAAATTCCCATCCCGTGTTCAAAGTTAACGTCATACCGAACTTGGGGACGGAAGTCATCATCCAAGTACTGGATAAACTGCTTAGGCGCGCTTGGCAAGCCCAGCTTTTGAGGTTCACCACTATAGTCTTCTAAGGCCTGGATCAATTCTTCCTTGCTTGGGTTCTGCTTGAAGTTAACGAAGGCCGCAACCGTGTGCCCATACAGGACTGGAACCCGGAGGCATTGGCTAGTGATGACTGGCGATTCAGCCGGAACGATTTCCTTCTTCTCGTCGTCAACGTGCCCCCAGATCTTCAGCGGTTCGTCTTCTGACTTCTTCTCTTCACCCGGAATATAAGGGATGACGTTACCTTGAATTTCCGGGGCCCCTTCCAAGGTCTTACCGGCACCGGAGATTGCCTGGTAGGTACATGCCAGCGCCTGGGTTGGTTCAAACTTCATCCACGCTGCCAGGGCCGGAGTGTAGCTTTGAATCGAACAGTTTGGCTTAACAGCAACGAAGCCGCGTTTAGTTCCCAACCGCTCCCGTTGGTACTTAATCACTTCAGTGTGGGCCGGGTTAATTTCCGGTACCACCATCGGTACATCCGGTGTCCAACGGTGCGCACTGTTATTTGAAACCACTGGTGTTTCGTGCTTAGCATATTCGTCTTCTAGCTTCCGGATTGCGTCCTTATCCATGTGAACCGCAGAAAAGACAAAATCAACTTGGTCAGCCACCGCGTCAACATCTTCGGCATCCAGAATCGTTAAGTCCTTGACCCCTGCCGGGATTGGTGTGGCGCCCATCTTCCAGCGGTCCTTAACCGCGTCACCATATTTTTGACCGGCGCTATGCTTGCTGGCGGCAACCGCCGTTACTTCAAACCAGGGGTGGTCTGCTAACAGGGTGACAAACCGTTGGCCAACCATTCCGGTGGCACCAATCACACCAACTTTTAACTTTTCACTCATTTCCAAACGCCTCCATGCGCTAATCTTTATCTTCATTTTCTAATTATGTTCTAATATACACTTATTATTAATCAGATTCCACGATTTAACGAAAAATAGGGGCGGAGCCTAAAATACTGGTCAGAAAAAAGGCCCCATCGTCCCTAGCACTTTGGCTAACAACTATGAGGCATTGAGGTGCAAACGTACTATTAGTACCAGGCCGGCTTATCACCATCACTATTGGGCTTGTTAACCCCGAGGTCCTGACGGGCATATTTTGCAGGGTTGGCAATCACTTCTGCCACTAAGTTACCGATTGACTTCCGTGAAACTTCGGTCCCTTTGAATTTTTCACTACGCTTAGTGGTCTCATAATCAACCTCGTCCTTATCCGTTAACCATGCCGGCCGGATAATGGTGTAATCCAGGTCAGAAGCCGAGATTTCGTCCGCCGCCTTGCGGTAGGTCCCCAGATAACTATCTTCCTGGCCGCCACCCAGCATTTCATTGTTCCAGTCACCAAACTTACCTGGTACCTCATCATAAATACCAATTGAGGAAATCCAGACCAGTTGCTTAATCCCCGCCTGGTCCATTGCGGCAACAATATTACGGGCCTGTTGGGCAATCGCTGGGTTGCGGAGGTTAGCATAAACCACGTCGGCCTGGGCTACGGCCGCGTTTAGTTTATCCGTTTTAAGGGTATCACCCTTGATTACCGTTTCCCGACTTTCATCAGCAATCGACAGGTTTTGCGGGTGCCGGGTAAATAGTAGGAGCTGGTCAGTTGTCTTTGCCAAGAGGGCTGCGATTGCATGGCCGGCAATTTTACCAGTTGCACCGAGAATTAAAACTTGTTTCGTCATTTGATCTTCCTCCTATCGTTGATTTCACCTACTAGTATAGCGAGATTTTGTCTTATTAAAAGTAAGCACTTCTTGGTAACCAGGTTACCTGGTGGTAAGATATCCCTGTGCGCTAACCGATCACCCAATTTAAACTAATTTGCCATATAATAACAATAGAAACGACTACGGGAGGGCTTAAAATGAAGATTGTGATTGCTGATTATCCGGAATCGATGATGCCAAACCACCAACTTGAAAAGCAAGTTTTAACGGCCGGGTTGCCCGGCTGTCAGGTAGTTATTTTCTCCTACCATGATGACCAACGAGCGGCTTTTTTACGGGAGTTACACGATGCGGATGCCCTGCTGACTGCTTTTATTAAGGTTGACGAAGCGGTTTTCAATGCGGCACCGCAGCTTAAAGTGGTTTCAATCAACGCCACGGGCTATGATAACGTTGACTTGCGGGCCGCCAAACGGCACGGGGTCGCGGTCTGCCCAGTTGGCGAATATTGTACTGAAGACGTGGCCGAGTTCACCATCACAACCATGTTGGCACTGGTCCGTAATCTTAAGGCCTACCTAACCGCCGTTGACCAACGGCATGAGTGGCGTTACGATTATGCCCAGCCCAACCGCCGGCTTAGCAACATGACCCTCGGTATTTTCGGCTTGGGGAAAATTGGTCGTGCGGTGGCCAAAAAAGCTGCGGCACTCAAGATGACGGTATTAGCTTGCGACCCTTACATTAGTCAGACCCACTATGCTTCAGTGGCAGACGTGGTCAAGATAGTTACTGCTGACGAGCTCCTTGCCAACGCCGACGTGATCACTAATCACATGAATTTAAACGACAGTAACTACCACTACTTCACCAGCGCCCGTTTCCAGCAAATGGTTAACCACCCCTACTTCATCAACATGGCCCGGGGGGCGGAAGTCGTAGAGCAAGCCCTCGTAGCGGCACTTGACCAGGGACAAATTCGGGGTGCTGCACTGGATGTTCTAGCAACTGAGTTTCCAGACCTCGCCCATAATCCACTGGTGGGCCGCGAAAATGTCCTCGTAACACCCCACACCGCTTTTTATAGCACCGACTCATTAACCACCTTACAACGAATTTCGTGTCAAAACATCGTCGACTACCTGACTGGTCACCCCGACCAAGTCTTTAAACTCGTTGTTAATCCGCAAGGAGGGACCAGCAATGACTGATCCAAAAATGTTTAACACCGGCGCTGAATACGCGTTATCGATCATCAGTGGTAAGTGGAAACCGGTTATCCTCTACCTCCTGGCGGGGCACCCCCGCCGGACAGGGGAGCTGGTAAAACAGTTGGGGACCTCTTACAAGGTGCTCAGCGACCAACTTCGCGAAATGACGGACGCTGGCATTGTAACCCGTAAAAGTTTCAACACGATGCCACCCCACGTTGAGTACCGGTTAACTGATGAGGGCGAAAATCTTTATGCCGCCCTCCGCTACCTCAACTATTGGGGTGAGCAGCGAGCAGCAGCGAGTTCGAACGTCAAAATCATGTGCACCGACCAGATGAAGCAGGCTGGTGATGATGGCCTGTGTGTGATCACCAAGCAACACCTCCACCACTGGAAACAGGAGGTCGTGCGGCCAAAGTAATTGTTTCATGTGAAACAGGATTGGTGGATCGAAAAAATGGCGGCCTTCAGCACCCGGGTTTTCCGAATGCTGAAGGCCGCTTTGTGCTTTCTAAAACTAGCAAGCAAGTTGATTTATGTCTCCGGGCGTACGCCGAAGATCAGGGATACGATCAGTACCAGGACCACTGCCCCGATGATCGAAGGGATGATTGTCATCCCCGCCACCTGGGGGCCCCACGCACCGAGGACGGCTTCCCCAATTGCGGAACCAACTAGCCCGGCAATGATGTTACTGATTACACCCATCGAGCCACCCCGTCTGGTAATAGCGCCAGCTGCCAGCCCGATCACACCACCAACAATTAATACCCATAACCAATGCATTTATCTCTCCTCCTTCGTATTTTCCTTCATCGTTTCCTTAATATCTTGTAACTTATCCTTAGCCTTGCCAAAGGTCTTTTGAACCGTGCCCGCTGCTTGTGCACTCTTGTCGTTGGTCAATTTACCTTTGACCTCCTTGAACTTGCCGGCAACCTGGTCCTTTAATCCGTGCTTATCGCTATTCATCGTACTCAAACCTTTCTCTTGTCGCTGTTGTGACATTGCAGTTCGGGTCCTCTAGTGACATTTGCTGATTTTAGTTTATCAACCCCTGGCACCGGTTACAATGGATTGGTGGTTGGCTTACGGGTTAATTAAGTAACCTTACCGCTTCTTAAGTTTTAACAAGACAAAAGAGGCACTAGTGTCTGGAATCCCAGCTGCTAGTGCCCCTTTCACATTTTAATCTACTTTTGATCCTTCAAAAACTGGTCGGCACATGCTAATGCCTTGCCGCCATACACTGTTGACGGCCCGCCACCCATCATGATGGCAATATTGATAGTCTCCACAATCTCATCACGAGTGGCACCAAGTTTAATGGCACCCTTAACATGCTGTACAATACAACCCTCGCACCGGATGGCAACCGCAATCCCTAAGGCTTCTAGTACCTTGGTCTTACTGTCAAGCGCACCCGGTTCAACCGCCGCATCATGGACACCCATGAAGGCTTTACCCGTTGCCCCCGTACTAGCAAAGAGGTTTTTATTATTAGCCATTACCTCGGCCAATTCTTGGTTATAATCCGTCATCGTTAGAACCACCCTTTCATCCAATTGATCATTCCAAACACACTAATTATACTTCCTTGAGAGCGCTTTCTCAATAGGTAGTCCCTTAATTGACAGTCTGCCGGCTTATTGTAACGAATCCCAGGCTGATAACTCAACCGGCGCACTAGTAGCAAGGGCCTGCAGTTCACTTGGCAAGTACTTCTTGTCGATTACCGCTTCATAGGTATAGTCTTCAAACCAGTCCTGGGTCATAACAAAGTAGCCATTGGCGCCGTTCTCCTTGCCCCAGCTATTTTCAATCTTCCACCGGGTTGGCTGGCCATTGACCAGGTCAAACCCGGTAAGGGTCATGGCGTGGGATACTTCAGCCTGCCGCGTTTCCAGACGATCACGCTTGTCCATCGTAAAGTCAACGTCCAATAGTTCTTGGCGGCGGAACAGCTTAGCATCCATCAGGCCCCGTTTCCGGTCCATCTGCTGGAGGACATCATTACCAACCCAAACGGTTTCACCAGCCTTCAGTTGTTTGATCGCGGCAGCCTGCAAATCACTAAACGGCACGTTCATAAACTTAATTGGTACTCCACCAACCACGCTATCTTGACTCGGCATCGAGTAAACCTTACCGAACTCGTGGTCAGGGGCATTGGTGACTACCACGTAATCATTAAAGTTAGTGTCAAAGTATTGGTGGTAAAAGTCCAGCGGCGTTAAGCCGAGAACCTGGTGGAACTTCTTATCATCATCGCTAAATTCCAGGTCAAACTTGGCCGGCGGTTCCCCAAAGGCGTAGGCGGCAACCTTGTAAACATCTGCCATCATCCGTTCTTGTGCCGCCGCGAGTTGGTCCTGCGAGTCACCATCGTTAACCATCCGCCGCAACTCGAGGGCATCCTTACGCATCAAGTAGTTTAATACCTCGGCAACATCGCTGGTGTCTTTAGTATTATGGGTATCCGGCATCACGTATTCTGGTACCACCCCGTACTTTTCCACAATCGACGCTGCATTAGCCCACTGGCCCCCATCGTTAAGGGCAAAACTGAGGTAAAAATCAACCAAGCGATCATGGAAAGGCCGGTCAGCAGTAGCAATAATCTTTTGGAAGAACATGTTAGCGCGCTCAATTCGGTCCCAGAAGAACAGGTAGTTTTGGGAGAGTTCAAAGTCCTTAAAATTATACTTCTTCGCGAACTTGTGACGGAGCGTATTCAGTGCCGCAAAGGACCAGCACCGGCCACTGTGCCGCTGGTTGCTCGGCTTCCCTGTCTTAATTTCGTAAGAGAAGGCCCGGTGGAGACGCTCGCTCGCTGCCGGATCTTCACTGGCATTTTTAATCCCGTTCTTTTGAATGGCCCGGGAAATCACGCCTGCCGCAGGGCGGGCGTGAAAAATTTGCTGATACTTTTTAACCATTGCTGACGTTAATTGTTGTTCGGTCATTAATAATCCCCCTCTTGAACTATAAACTATGCTTTAATCATAGCGCACTTGTGTAATTTTGTACGCCCCTAAGCACCGTAATGATAGTCACCGGTTTGCTGCTCTAACCCCCGGTAGCGGTCATCGTGGCGTAGCGGACGAATCACCTTGGCCGGGTTGCCAGCGACAATAACGTTGGCTGGGATATCATGAACAACGACACTGCCGGCATCAATAATACTGTTATCGCCAATCGTGACCCCACCAACGACCGTTACGTTAGCACCAAACCAGACGTTATCCCCCACCGTAATCGGTCGTGATTCAACGTAACCAGCCCGGCGACCAACTGGGTCCTCCACGTGGTTTGAAATATAAAAGCCACACTTCGGGCCAATTTTAACTTCATTCCCAAACTTAATCGGCGCACAATCCATGAAGAAACAGTCGTAGTTAGCGAAGAAATTACGGCCTAAAAAAATGTTGCGGCCAAATTCAACGTGGAAGTTGGGCAGGACCGTGACCCCGTCAGCTGGTGTCTTAGCAAAGAGCGTCCTTAATGTTGCTAAATTAGCCTTCCCTGTCTGATAGTATTCAAAGTTGTATTGTCGGCACAAGTCGAGGGCCCAGTTGCGGACCGCCGTGACGTCTGGGGCAACATCATTGTAAGGTTTTCCCGTGTTGACCAGTGCCAGAACCTTCTTAATTTTTTGTTCGTCCATCACCATTACCCTTTTTTGCCAATTATATCATTGCGGGCCCGTCACCAAGTGTTTCTCCTTTACTTATCTTTGGTAAGCTAGAATGATAATGAATAAACTGACTAGGGAGGAATTTTCATGGAATTTAAGGAAGCTGTTAACTAACGCCAATCCATTCGTTACTTCACCAACCAGCAAATTGCCCCGGACGACCTTAAAGAAATTGTCCAACTCGCCCAGCGAACACCATCTTGGGCCAATTCCCAGCCATGGCAGGTCTATATTGCCACCGGTCAGACCCTAGAAAAAATCAAGAACCACCACCTGGCGGCGGCCTAGCAAGGCGTCAGCGGTAACTCTGACTTTCCGGTTGCCCACCGTACCCAGTGGGGGCAACAGGCCCAGAAAAACATGGTGAAGTGGGGGCAGGATCTTCAGACATACCTTGGTGACCAAATGCCCCAGATGAGTGCTGCCCAAGCCCACCTCTTCAACGCCGCCGCCCTTGTCTACCTAGTTTTACCGCAGGGCGCAACTGACTGGTCGGTTTACGACCTCGGTGCCTTTAGTCAAACCCTGATGCTCGCCGCAGCGGAAAAGAAGATCGACTCAATGCCCGCCTATGAGATCGCGATTTGATGGATATCCCAGCTGATCAGCAGGTGGCAATGAGGATCGCCCTTGGTTACCGTGACCCGGCATACCAGATTAACGGCTTCCGGACCAAACGGACGACCGAGTCAACAATTTTGACAATTAAGGACTAGGCAGGTTAAGTTGGATATCAAAGGAAGAATTATCATGAGTAAAGTATTTGTTGCGGGTGGCTCTGGTCGGGTTGCCACCGACTTAATTAAGGATTTAGTAACTGCTGGGAATGATGTAGTTGCCGGAGCCCGCCACCCCGAAAAGGTTATCAAGTTGGCTGGGGTGACGCCGGTCAACCTCGATCTTCATAGTGACGTCGCTAAGATTGCAACCCTGATGGCCGGCAGTGACGCGGTCTACTTTGTTGCGGGCTCCCGGGGCAAGGACCTTTTGCAAACCGATGCCATGGGCGCGGTTAAAACGATGCTGGCGGCCCAGCGCGCCGGCGTTAAACGCTACATCATGCTGAGCTCCATGTACGCCCTCCAACCAGAAAAGTGGGCCGACTATCCAGCACTGGCGTCGATCACTGACTACAACATCGCCAAGTTCTTTGCTGACAACTACCTGATCAGCAATACCAACCTGGACTACACAATCATCCAACCAGCCTCACTGACTGAGAAAGCGGCCACTGGGAAGGTAACGTTTGGTGCGGGTAATGACACCACCAACCCGATTTCAGACGTAGCTCAGGTCCTGGCGGATGTTTTGACCGCTGATAACACCATCGGCAAGGTTATCATGATGCGCAGCGGTGACACACCAATTGCCGATGCCGTGGCTGCGGTAAAGTAGTTAAAGCATTTTTGATAACCCGTAATAAAAAGAGAAAACGCCAGCGTTCAAAATTCGAATGCTGGCGTTTTCTTTATCCCTAGCCAATTAGATGTTCCACATGAAACACCTACTTAATCTGCTGCTTCAACGATATCATCTCAAGCAGGCTCTGGGCCGTGCTGGCGCCCTCATTGCCCATCTTCAGGCCAGCCCGTTGCATCGCCTGTTCAATGTTATCGGTCGTCAGGATTCCAAAGGTCACTGGGACCTCCCCTTGTAAGTTCAGCTGCATAATCCCGCTGGCCACGTTTTGGCAAATCAGGTCATAGTGGTCGGTTTCACCCTTAATCACCGCTCCCAGGGTCATGATGCCAGCAAATCCCCCCTTATCCAGGAGCTTCTTAACCGCAAAGGGAATTTCAAAGGCACCCGGGACGTGGTAAACTGCCACCTGGTCATCTGCCAGGCCGAACTTGGCTAAGGTGGCAACAGCCCCTTCTACCAGTTGCTTGGTCACCGTTTCGTTAAAATCCGCAACTACAATTGCAATCCGTGCAGCGCTTTGGTCAAACTTTCCAGTAAATTCTTTCATTGTTAAGCCTCCAAATCTAATAAGTGGTGAAATTTGTTTTTCTTGGTCAAAAGGTATTGCCGGTCGTACTTAGTTGGCTGCATTTCCAGCGGTAACCGGTCATGGATGGTAATGCCGGCTAACTTAAGTTGACTAATCTTATCCGGGTTATTGGTTAGGAGGTTGACCGTGGTCACCCCGAGCTGGCGTAGAATTTGCGCGGCCAACTCGTACTGGCGTTCATCCGGCTTAAAGCCGAGCTTTTCGTTTGCCTCCACAGTATCGTAACCCTCCTCTTGCAGGTGGTAGGCCCGCAACTTGTTTTCTAGGCCAATCCCCCGACCTTCCTGGCGAAGGTAGAGGACAACGCCCCGTCCGGCAGCATTAATTTGACGCATGGCCGCGTGGAGCTGGGGGCCACAATCACAACGCAACGACCCCAGTACATCCCCTGTAAAACATTCCGAGTGGAGGCGGACCATCACCGGTTCATCTCCTGATAAGTCCCCCTTGATCAATGCCAAATTGTCCCCGGGAAAGTGACGTAGTTGAAAATCACCGTATTCGCTTGGCAAGTGAACCTCCTCGACTGGCTGGCTGACCAGGTTGCGGCGGTACTCTTGAAGGTCCTTAATGGTAATAATCGGGAGACTAAATTCGGCCGCCTTTTCGTGAAGCTCCTTCGACCGGGCCATCTCCCCATTAGACTTCAAAATTTCACAGATGTAGGCCACTGGCTCCTCACCGGCAAGCTTAGCTAAGTCAACCGCCGCTTCGGTATGCCCATTTCGCTCTAGTACCCCGCTTTCTTTGGCAACCAGGGGAAAAATGTGGCCGGGTTTATAAAAGTCTGCGTTGGTAGCCTTGGGGTCGGCCAGGTGGGTAATCGTCCGCCAACGGTCAAAGGCCGAAATCCCGGTAGTCGTTGACTTGTGGTCCACACTAATGGTGAAGGCCGTGCCAAACGGGTCGGTGTTGTCCGTCGTCATCTGGGGTAGGGCCAGCCGCTTGGCCACCGCTGGCGCCATCGGGACGCACATCAGCCCCCGGGCATACTTGGTCATGAAGTTGACCTTCTCTGGGGTGGCTTTGCTGGCCAGGCCAACGAGGTCCCCCTCTGCTTCCCGGTCTAAGTCATCCATGACAATTACCAGGCCCCCCTTCTTGAGGTGCTCAATTGCGGCTTGAATTTTCTTAACGTCCATTATTCTGCCCCTTTCTGCAAGTTGGCAACGACATACTTACCTAAAATATCGGTTTCCAGATTGACCCGGCTGCCGGCTGCTAGCAAGTCCAGGTTGGTCACGGTCTGAGTATGGGGAATCAGGCCAACGGAGAACCAGTCCGCACTGGTATCCATGACGGTTAAACTGACCCCGTTAATTGCCACGCTCCCCTGCGCAACCACCTGTCCCGTCAGCCGGGCCGGAAGGTTAAACCGCACTTCAATCGCGTTTTCATTTTTTTGTACATCCCGAACGGTCACTACCTCGTCAACGTGACCCGTAACGATGTGACCTTCAAGGCGGGCACCAACCGTCAACGACCGCTCGAGATTGACCAGGTCACCCACCCGCAGGTCCTTGAAGGTGGTCTTTTCAAAAGTCTGGGGCATGAGGGTCACCTGGAACTCATCCGGTCCCATCGTAACCACCGTCAGACAGGTTCCATTGATGGCAATTGAGTCCCCGATGGCCAGCTGGTCCATCACGTCAGCAACGATTGGTGCCACCGTTAAGTTAATCGTTTCTGCCTGCCGATCAAGCACCCGGATCTTCCCGGTCCCCTGAACTAATCCACTAAACATCTTGCCGCTTCCTTTCTGCAATTCTTACGTTATTACCAAGTATTTCGACCTGGGGGTCGGCAAACGACCATGGCACTGGCGGGGTAAAGGCCGGCACTCCCATTGTCCCCAGCATTTGTGGGCTCAGGTAGGAAATAACTTCTTCAACTAATCCGGCGGCCGCAAATGCCGCATGAATTGTCGGTCCCCCTTCCACATACAGTGACTGAACACCTTGTTTGGCCAATGTTTCAACTACCTTGATCACCGAACAGTCTGCGAGGTAAACTACCTGGACGTTGGTTCCCGCTAACTG
>CADFHB010000005.1 GCA_902834055.1 Lactobacillaceae bacterium
AATCACACGTGGAATCTGAATTCCATAGATAGTAACCGGTTAATATATCAAAATGATAAACGTTTTCGCTAGTGATAACCGGTTGACATATTAAAATGTAAGCCCTACCATAATAACTGTTGAAAGAAATAAATACATTTCAAGGAGGCGTCGTGCAATGGCATTTAATAAGAGCCTTGCCGGGTATTTTGATGATTTAGCACACGTAGGGATTCCGACCGATGACCTGCCAAAGACAATTGCCTTTTGGGAAAAACTGGGTTTTAAGAAGCAGGGGCAGTTTGACACCGATGACCAGGGCCACCAGGTAGTCTTTATGAAGTATGGTCATTTAATGTTAGAAATCTGGGATAGCGATGGCGCCGTTCACCAAACCGGGGCGATTAACCATATTTCCCTGAACGTCGAGGATGCGGATGGCGCGTTCAAGGCGGCCAAGGAAGAGGGTTTCAACGTCAAGGAAGATGAAGTGCAACACCTCGATTTCTGGAAGCACGGCATCAAGTTCTTTAACATCGTTGGGCCAAACGACGAAACGGTTGAATTTTGTGAAGTAGTCAAGGGCTAGTCAGAATTTGGGCCGGCCGCTTAAACTGTGCTGGCGCACCATTTGTTAACAGCAGTGAGGAAGCTGAGCTAATACCCAGCCTCGTAGGAATGATTTGAGGAGGTATATCTCATGAAAGCATTAGTAATGACGGGTAAGAAACAATTAGAAGTCGATGACAACTACCAGAAGCCAACGGTGAAGCCGAATGAGGTGCTGGTTCACACCGCGTGGGCCGGAATCTGTGGGACCGACAAGGCCCTCTACAATGGACTGCCAGGGTCAGCCGATGCCGTTCCACCGATTGTCTTGGGGCACGAAAACTCGGGGGTAGTTGCCGAAGTCGGCAGTGAAGTAGAGGACTTCAAGGTAGGCGACCGGGTCAGCGTTGATCCGAACATCTACTGTCACAAGTGTTTCTACTGCCGGACTTCCCGCCCCGAATTATGTGAACACCTCGACGCTGTTGGTGTTACCCGGGATGGGGGCTTTGCGGAATACTTCACTGCTCCGGAAGAAGTAGTTTACCATGTTCCAGACAACGTTTCGCTTGAAGCAGCGGCCGTAATCGAACCAATTTCCTGTGCTGCCCACGGGGTTGACCTGCTGGAAACGCACCCGTACCAGACGGCGCTGATTATCGGTGATGGTTTTGAAGGTCAATTGATTGCCCAAATCCTGAAGTCCCGGGGTGTCAAGGAAGTCACCCTGGCCGGGACCGTTGATGAAAAACTGGAGAACAACCGGAAGCACTTTGGCTTTAAGACGATCAATAATATTAAGGAACCAGATGCTATCAAGCCGGATTCCTATGACATCGTTGTCGAAGCGGTCGGCCTGCCAAAGACTCAGGAACAGGCTGTTGAAGCTGCCCGCCGTGGTGGTCAGGTCCTGATGTTTGGGGTTGGTAATCCTGACTCTGAATTTAAGGTAAACACCTACAAGGTCTACCAAAAGCAGCTCCACATCCAAGGTTCCTTCATTAACCCGTACACCTTTGAAGACTCAATCGCACTACTGCAATCCGGTGATGTGGACCCACTGCCGTTGATTTCCAACGTACTTGACTTTGCCCACGTTGAAGACTTCGTGAGTGGTAAGCTGGGTAACATCTCTAAGGCAATTGTCAAGGTGGCTGGCGAAGAGGCCTAATTAACTGTCGATAAAATTAACTTAATTAACCGCTTTTACTTGCGGCTGTGAGAAAACTCTGTTTCCTCGCAGCCGCAAGTTTTTTAAATTAGGGCTAGCCAGGTCCCGCCTACTGTGTTATATTAAAATCCGATTAGAATTATCCACATTCTAAATTAATGAAAGGGGTCTTATATAATGACACGAAAAGTAGCAGTTATCGGTATGGGAAACGTGGGAGCAACCGTTGCTCACTACATTGTTGCCAATGGGTTTGCGGATGACTTGGTTTTAATTGATAAAAACGAAGCCAAGGTTAACGCCGACGCCTTAGACTTTAAGGATGCCATGGCCAACCTGCTCCACCATACTAATATCTTTGTAAATGATTACCAACAACTAAAGGACACCGACGTGATTGTTTCGGCGCTTGGTGACATTAAATTGGAAGATAACCCAAATGCTGACCGGTTCGCTGAACTGCCATTTACCCGGAAGGCTGTCCCAGAAGTCGCTAAGAAGATTAAGGAAAGCGGCTTTAATGGTAAGATAGTTGTCATTACTAACCCCGTGGATGTTATTACTTCAATTTACCAATCTGTCACTGGCCTGCCGAAGGAACACGTGCTGGGGACTGGAACCCTGCTGGATTCTGCACGGATGAAGCGGGCCGTGGCCGACCGGCTCCATGTTGACCCCCGCTCCGTGGAAGGCTATAACCTTGGTGAGCACGGTAATTCCCAGTTCACTGCTTGGTCGACGGTCCGTGTTCTGGAACAGCCGATTACTAAGCTGGCCAAGGAACGCGGTCTTGACCTGGAAGAGTTGGACCATGAAGCCCGGATGGGTGGCTGGAAGGTCTTCCAAGGGAAAAAGTACACGAACTACGGTGTCGCAACTGCGGCGGTCCGCCTGGTTAACACCATTTTGTCTGGCTCACGGACTGTGATGGCGGTATCAAACTTCCGTGAAGAGTATGACTCATACTTGTCATATCCTGCCGTTGTCGGCCGTGATGGGATTGAGGAACAGGTACAATTGGACCTGACACCAGAAGAATTGGACAAGCTGCAAACGTCAGCTAATTTCATCAAGGAAAAGTACCAGGAAAGCCTGGAAGCGAATAAGCAGGCTTAGGGCTGGTCAACTTAACTGGTTAATGTTACACTTACTATTACGCAGTAAAGAGGCTGTGACAAAAGCTCTACAACCTAGTTAAAACATGAACAGCGCAGTACACAAATGGCCTCCAGTGCCTGGCAAAGTCGAACTCTGGAGGCCTATTTGTGCTTTTTAAAGGCTAGCTGCGCGTCGACAGGGGTTCCCGACAGGCTTGCTTCGTTTCGAAAAACGAACTAGCAAGCTAGTCCTGTCTCACTCCCTTTTGCCGCGGAATAAATTAGTGAAAGGAAACGTTAACAATGAGCCGTGAAGTAAAAAAGATCATTGCCGTTGTCATTTTCTGTGAATTTTTAATTTGCCTCGGGATGAGCCTGATCTTTCCCGTGATGCCCTTTATCAAAAATGAGTACCACTTTTCAGCCTTTGACATGGGAGTGATGTCCTCACTTTTTGCCTTTGTGCAATTCGTAGCTTCACCAATAGTTGGCCGGATTTCGGATAAGGCCGGTCGGAAGCCAATGCTGGTCTGGGGACTGCTCGTCTTTTCTTTGGCCGAATTTGTTTTTGCGCTGGCTAGCCAGCTATGGCTCTTTGACCTGTCACGGGCCGTCGACGGTTTATCAGCCGCCATGTTCGTTCCAACCTCAATGGCCTTGGCAGCGGACCTGACGAGTGTTAAGGACCGGGCCAAGGTTATTGGCTGGTTATCGGCCGCCTTTAGCGGGGGACTAATTTTGGGGCCCGGCCTGGGCGGTATCCTCGCTAACATCAACTACAAGTTCCCTTTCTGGGTGGCCGGCATCTTGGGCCTGGTCAGCACGGTAGTTGCCCTGGTGATGCTGCCGCGCGATGATGACGAACGGTTTAAAAGCTCAACCAACAACCCGGAAAACGAGTTGCTGCAGGGGGGCTGGAGCCAGGTTAAACAATTGCTAACGCCATTGATGGTTACCCTATTTGTAATGATTTTCGTGATGGCCTTTGGTTTAGCAGGCTTTGAGAGTATTTACAGCCTGTATGTCAACGAGGTTCATAACTTTGACCTCCAAGCAATTGCCTTGGTATTGACATTAAATGGGATCATCTCGCTGGTCCTCCAGGTCTTCTTATTTGACCGGATGGTTCAGTGGTGGGGAGAAGTGCGATTGATTCGCTACTGCTTCTTTGCTAGTGCGGCCGGGACCGTCTTTGTCATCTATGACCATTCTCACTGGCAGCTGATTGTGGCGACCTTAGTGGTATTTGAAGCTTTTGACATGTTGCGGCCGGCGATTACCACCTTACTAACCAAGCTCGGCAGCGATAATCAGGGGTTGCTAAATGGTGTTAACATGTCCTTGACCAGTGTTGGTAACATTATCGGTCCCTTGATTTCTGGGGCTTTGCTGGACGTTAACTACCAGTACCCTTATTGGATCGTAATTGCCTTTCTGCTGGTTTCATTTGCCATTACCTTTGAATTGCAATATATGCGGCGAAAAAAGCTTGAGGAGGAGTAAACAATGAGTAACCTACTGTTGATGGTGATCGTTGGCTTGGCCGTCGGGGTCTTCGTGATTTCACTCGGCGGTGGGGGTGGCGCAATTTACCTAGGCGTCTTGACCGCCATCTTTCAACTTTCCCCGGGGGCGGCTGCCGCAACCTCGATTGTCACGTCGCTACCAGCCCTGATTATGGGGTCGTGGTCGTACTACCGCCGGGGGCTAATTAATTTTAGCCTGGGCAACCGGATGATGATCGCGGCCATCCCCAGCATTTTTGTTGGCTTCTTGATTGCACCTTTTTTGCCGGAGAAGGTGTATAAAGTTGTGATCGGGCTGATCCTGGCTTTTCTCGGGGCCCAGCTGGTATACAAGCTTTACCGGCAGTCGCCAAAGAAAACGCCCCGTTTATCACCAAATGTGGTAAGCGTGCTCTATGGGATCATGGGTGGCCTAATGGTGGGGATTGCCGGCTTAAGCGGGGGTGGCCCGATTACGACCGGACTGCTGTTGCTTGGTGCGTCTATGGCATCGGCTTCCGCCACCTCTTCGTATGTCCTGGTGGGGATGTCAATCGTGGGCGCCCTCTTGCACATCAGCGGTGGTAGTATTGACTGGCACGCGGCCGGTGGTTTAATTGCTGGTTCACTGGTCGGCGCCTTTTTAGCACCGCCAATTGTCCTGTGGATGACTGCTAAGCCAGCCCGGGCCCGGCTGGTTAAATTGTTTATGGGGATCTTCATTATCATAATGGGGGCCCGGACTGCGCTGGGTTAGGCGCTTTGCTAACTACTTGCAAGATACTAAAATAACCGTGGCTGGTGGGAATGTTAAGATTTTCTCACTAGCCACGGTTTTAATTTTGCTTAAAGACGCTTTGTTGCCCCGTAATGCACATGGGGAGGAGCGGACAGTCGTTACAACGGGGGTTGCGGGCCATGCACCGGTAGCGGCCCCAAAAGATCATGCTGTGGTGGGCATCCAGCCACTTTTCCCGGGGGATGGCGGCCTGGAGACGCCTTTCAACTGCCAAGACGGTTGCCTTAGGCGGAACCATGGCTAGTCGGTGGGCAACCCGGTTGACGTGGGTGTCGACCGGGAACGCGGGAATCGCGAAGCACTCTGCCAAAACAACGTTGGCCACCTTGCGCCCTACACCCGGTAGGGAGGTTAGTTCCGTTAGCGTTTGGGGCACCTGCCCGTCAAAGGTAGTTACTAGTTTGCGGGCACAGTTAACCAGGTACTTCGCCTTATTGTGGTAGAGACCCAGACGCTTAATGTATGGTTCGACGTCGACTGGTTCGGCCGCGGCCAGGTCTTGGGGGTGGGGGAAACGGTCAAACAGGGCCGGTGTTAACTTGTTCACCGCTTGGTCTGTCGACTGGGCACTCAGGATAACGGCCAATAGGAAGTGGAAGGTAGTACCAGCAGTAAGGGTGGTACCGGCTTCGGGATATTCCCGACGCATGACCCGTAGTGCCTCACGAATTTCTTGGTTATCAAGCATTATTGTCACCTCAGAAGTGTTCTTTTCTTTAGTTTACTACAAATGCTAAAAATATTCACAAGCGTTAATTCCCCGTCCCAAGTGGGATCTAGGATGGCAGTAGCTTAGCTGGTTTTTGGGGAAAGGGGTTACAAGTGAAATTAATATTTGACTAGAGTGCAAACGGTTGGTAGAATAAATTAAAGATTTTCTTATAATTCTAATAGAATTTTAATTAAGGGAGGAAGAGTCATGAGTCTTTGGAAAACAATCACGCGAAAAGAAGACCCGCGTGTCTATGAAAACAAGGATGGCCACTTAGTCCGGTCATTGAAAGTACGGGATTTCCTAGCACTCGGGGTGGGAACAATCGTGTCAGCATCCATTTTCACTCTTCCCGGTGAAGTGGCAGCGATGCATACCGGTCCGGCCGTTGCAATTTCCTTTGTCGTTGCGGCGATCGTTGCCGGCTTAGTCGCCTTTGCGTACGCAGAAATGGCAGCGGCAATGCCTTTTGCCGGGTCAGCGTATTCATGGATTAACGTGGTTTTTGGTGAATTCTTCGGCTGGATTGCTGGTTGGGCATTACTAGCTGAGTATTTTATTGCCCTGGCCTTTGTGGGGGCCGGGTTGTCTGCCAACCTGCGGGCACTGTTGGCCCCGGCGGGAATCAAACTACCCGTGTCCTTATCCAACGCCTTTGGAACTGAAGGTGGGGTTGTCGACATTATTTCCGTGGTGGTAATTGCTCTGGTAGCGATTTTGATCGCCAACGGTGCTTCGAAGGCTGCCCGGGTGGAGACGTTACTGGTGTGCCTTAAAGTATTCGCTATCCTGCTCTTTGTGGTAGTCGGGATGACCGCGATCAAGTCCAGTAACTACGTCCCCTTTATTCCTAAGTACCACGAAACGGCTAACGGTCCGTTTGGGGGCTGGCAAGGAATTTACGCCGGTGTGTCAATGATTTTCCTATCCTACATCGGGTTTGATTCAATTGCGGCTAACTCAGCGGAAGCCATTAACCCCCAAAAGACGATGCCACGGGGGATCCTGGGATCGTTACTGATTGCCGTGGTCCTGTTTGTTTCCGTTGCGATGGTTCTGATGGGTGTTTTGCCATACAGTAAGTACGCAAATAACGCTGAGCCAGTTGGTTTAGCATTGCGGGCTGCCGGCCATGGTGGTGTGGCCGTGGTTGTACAAGCAATTGCCGTCGTGGGGATGTTTACTGCCCTGATTGGGATGAGTCTGGCTGGATCTCGGCTGATCTACTCATTTGGCCGTGATGGAATGCTGCCAAAGTGGTTAGGAAAGTTAGACAAGTCGGGTCGACCGAACCGGGCACTGTGGACGTTAACGATTGTTACAATTGTTATTGCTGCCTTCTTCCCATTTGCCTTCCTGTCACAACTGGTTTCCGCAGGGACGTTGATTGCCTTCATGTTTGTGTCACTGGGAATCTACGCCTTGCGCAAGCGGGAAGGTAAGGACATCGCAGACCCATCGTTTAAGATGCCCTTCTACCCGGTAATGCCGGCGCTTGGCTTTTTAGCCGCACTCTTCGTGTTCATTGGTCTTGATTACCAGGCTAAACTCTATGCCGGAATTTGGTTTGTCCTTGGGCTAATAATTTACTTTGTCTACGGGATGCGGCACTCATTTTTGGCCGGTAAGAAGGATAAATAAGACTATTTCCCGGGAAATCCCCGGGATTTTTTTAAACGGCGCCGTGCTGCTTGCCAGGAGAAAGCACCCTCGGTTATAATTTAGGTGCCGTCTTAGCTCAGATAGGTAGAGCACATCCATGGTAAGGGTGCTACGGCAGTTCAACTCTGCCAGACGGCTCTAAATAAAAGGAGGAACGCGGGTGTACCGGCGCTCCTCCTTTTATTTTCTATAAATTGATGGTAACTATAAAATCCCCGGAGTCTTAAAATACTTCTCGGCGGACCGCTCTTAGTAATAACTTTAAGAAGTCTTCGGCAAGTAGTCACCTTTTCTTGGTACGCTATGGTTAAAACTCTAGAAAGGGTGGGAAGAACCATGCAAAAGTACACACGACAGGCCAAAGTAACTGATTTACCACAGATTTTAGCAATTCTTCGCGATGCCCGGGCGCAGTTGAAGGAGACGGGGAGTTCGCAGTGGCAGGGGACCTATCCGGCTAAGGACGATATCGTTTCTGACATCAAGGCCCAAAACGGCTATGTTTTTATCAATGGCCGGGTTATAGCGGGCTATGCGGCCGTAATTGTTGGCGATGACCCGACTCACCAGATAATTGATGGGCGGTGGCAAAATGACGTTGATCCCTATGCAACGCTCCACCGCGTTTGCTTTAGTTTCACCTACCAAGGTCAGGGCTTGGCCAAACAATTCATGGCTTGTATCCTTAGCCTGCAGTATGCGAACGGAATTAGAAATTTCCGCATCGATACTTCTAAGTTCAACCAACCGGTCCAACACATTGCTAAACAAACCGGCTTCTCTTACCGGGGGGTTATTAAGGTAACTGGTGACCAGGAAAATCCCCGTCGGCGGGCCTATGAGTTAAACTCGGAATAATATGGTTGCCAATTGAAGAAGCTCGCCATAAAGCGTGGCCAGCTTCCCCAGAAGTACAAAGTGACCACTAGCATTCGGCTTTTCCGGACGCTAGTGGTCACTTTATACTATCAATAAGCGTTCTTTACTCTACACCTATGGTCGTTGCCCCAGGCCCCCTTCCAGGGTAATTGTTTCACCAGTCATGTATTTAAAGTCCGGGGAAGCTAGTTGGACACATACCCGGCCAATCTCCATTTCGGCATCACCGAAATGGCCGATTGGTGGAATGTGGACGTTAGCTTTAAAGGCGTCGGGGAAGGCGTTTTTGAACTGCTCTAATTTGGCGGTCCAGGCAAGTGGGCACACAACGTTAACGTTGACGTTATCACGGGCCCACTCCGTTGCTGCCACCCGGCTTAGCCCCCGGATACCTTCTTTAGCGGCCGCATAAGCACTCTGTCCGTAGTTACCGAATAAGCCGGCCCCGGATGCAAAGTTAATGACGGACCCCGCGGTTTTCTTTAGGTGGGGGTAGCAGGCCCGCATGTAATAGAAGGCGGCGTAGAGCCCGGAGTAGATTGCCAGGTCAAATTGCTCCTTAGTATGGTCGGCCAGGGTCACCCCCGAGGCCGAGGCCTGAGCATTATTGATTAAGACGTCCAAACGCCCAAAATCGGCAATTGCCTTGTCGACCACGTTTTTAACGACGGCCTCGTTATCGGCCTGCGGATTAATATCAGCTGGGACCGCTAGCACCTTAATCCCATACTTGGCAGTTAGTTCTTCCTGGGCTGCAGTGAGTTTTGTTTCATTGCGTCCCGTGATGACTAAGTTCGCGCCTTCTTTGGCGTAGGCGGTTGCGATTCCGTAGCCGATTGAGCCGCTCTTCCCATCACTTAAAACTGCCCGTCCGGCACCGGTAATCAAGGCAACCTTACCGTTTAAAAAGCTCATGTTGTTTCCTCCTTTAGTCAACGATTACTTTCGATAAGGTGATCGTATCATTTGTGGAACTCAAAGTCTTGAAATAGCCATCCATCTTAACAAAAAAATAATTATGTAAAAATCGCCTAGTGCTCGTCTCTTTAATTAGACGGTTTATTCATTGGCGCCAGATAATTTCGCGCTTTTGTGCTATGATTGGTCAGGTAATAGGAAGTGGAGGAACAAATATGGAATTTATTGCGACCCTTGCTGGGATCTTATTGTTGACCCAAGTAGTGGCTCATTACTGCCGCCGGGTAGAGATCCCAGAAGTAATCGGTCAAATTTTGGTGGGGATTATTGTCGGCCCGGCAATGTTTAACTGGGTACACCTTAATTCGATGATGAACGAGTTTCAAGAAATCGGGGTTATCATCCTGATGTTCATTGCGGGGTTGGAAAGTGACCTTTCCCAGCTGCGTAAATACCTTAAGCCAGCCTTCTTTGTGGCAGCTGCGGGGGCGATTATCCCGGTCATTATCATGGCACCGGCGAGTTACCTTTTTGGTTTCACCAAGACGGAATCGGTCTTTATCGGTGTTATCTTTGCGGCAACCTCAGTTAGTATCTCTGTTGCCGTTTTGCGGGAATTTAACCAACTTAGCAGCCGGGAAGGGGCCACAATCCTGGGCGCCGCGGTTGCTGACGATATTATTGGGGTAATGATGTTATCCATCATGATCAGTGTTATTAATGGTGAGGGCGGTAATGCCCACAGTAGTTTACCCCTGTGGTTAGCATTATGCCTGCAAGTGCTCTTCTTTGGTGGGACCTACCTCTTAGTACGCTGGTTGGCCCCATACTTGATGCGGATCAGTGAACGGATGTTGACTGAGGCGGCACCGTCGGTAATGGCCATGATTATTTGCCTGGGGATGGCTGCAATTGCCCATTACGTTGGCCTAAGCGGTGCAGTTGGTTCCTTTTTCGCGGGGATCGCGGTTGCTAATACCCACCGGAAGGCAACGATTGACCGCAGCTTTGAACCAATTGGTTATGCGCTGTTTATCCCCCTATTTTTTGTCAGTGTCGGATTAAACATGCGCTTCGATGACCTTTCGGAGTCGATCGTTTTCGTGGTTGTAATGACGATCCTGGCTTGTTTGACAAAGCTGGTTGGTTGTGGCGCTGGTGCCCGACTGGCGGGCTTTAACATGACTTCGTCCTACGTGGTTGGTAGTGGGATGGTTGCCCGGGGTGAGATGGCCCTGATTACCGCGCAGATTGGGTACGAAGCCCACTTGCTATCGTCAATGTATTATTCCGATGTTATTACTGTAATCATTTTGGCAACCGTTTTGGCACCGTTTATCTTGAAACACTCATTAAAGAAGTTGCCCAAGTCAGCGGCAGCCGAATAACTGGAAAATTATTAACGTGAGGGGGACAGCACTCCCTCCTAAAAAAGCAGTACACAAAGGGACTCTAGCGTTCGAATTCTCCGAATACTAGAGCCTTCTTTGTGTTGACTAAAGGTAAGGATGTACGAAGTCATTAACGTACCTTTAGAAGCCCTTAAGACTGGTCAATTGGGCTAGCGGGCATAAAATGCTACAATAGTACACTATGAATAATTAGGAAGCGAGGGTCTTTAATGGACGAAGAACAGCGCCGTGAGCAAGCCCGGGTTAACCGGGTTGATGAAGAAATTGCCCACCAAATTGATGCAACTGAGGAAGCCGTGGCTACCGCCCATAAGGAAACACGGGCGGTGGAAAAGAACTATAGCGAAAATGCATCGATTAACCGTTATGAAGTCGATGATATTGCCGAGTCCCGTTCAGAACTGGAGCAACAGCGGCGGCTGGTTTCGCAAGCGGCAGAAAATGAAACTATCTTACAACACCAACTCCAGACCCTTAAGAACCTCCAGGGGTCACCATATTTTGGTCGAATCGACATCCTTGACCCGGGCGAAAAAAAACCAGAATCACTGTATATCGGAACGGCCTCGTTAATGAACGACGATAAGACCGACTTTTTGGTTTATGACTGGCGGGCCCCAATTTCGGGAGTTTACTACAACGGCAACCTTGGCCCGGTCAAGTACACGACCCCCGCCGGTGTTCAGTCAACCGAGTTAGTAAAGAAGCGCCAGTTTACTATTAAAAATGGCCAAATCACCAACATGTTTGACACTAATGATACCGTGGGGGATGAACTCCTCCAGGCTGCGTTAGGTGAGCAAAATGACCAGTACATGCATAATATTGTGGCTACCATTCAGCAGGAACAAAATGACATCATCCGCGACATCAAGAGTGACCTCTTGCTCGTTCAAGGGGTGGCGGGTTCAGGAAAGACCTCGGCAATTTTGCAGCGGATTGCCTACCTCCTTTACCATAGCCGGGCGGAACTGAATGCTGACCAGATCGTCCTCTTTAGCCCCAACAATCTCTTTAGCCACTACATTTCTGAAGTTCTCCCTAGCCTGGGTGAACGGAACATGCGCCAGGTAACCTTGGCGGGCTTTTTACGCCGGCGGTTTGAAGGCTTAAAGGTTGAAACCCTCTTTGACCGGTATGAGGACCGGCAAGTAGGCAGCGGCGACTACCCGATTGCGGATTTCTTGGAAGGAACTACGGTGATGGCGGCGGTACGATCCTATGTTCATAAATTACCGGTCGACCAGCTCCAGTTTGCGGACCTCACTTTCCATAGCCAGGTCTTCTTTAGTGCGGACCACATCCGGGAAATCTACCAGGCACTGCCAACTTCGTTGCCGACCGCTGACCGCCTGGTTCAGTTAAAGAATAAGTTGATCCGTGAACTTCAGCACCGGGTAAGGACGGAGGCAAAGAAGGACTGGGTCGCCAAGGCCTTAGATGACCTAAACGTGCAGCAACTCCACCAGCTTTATGGCCAGCGCACTATCGATGATTTTAAAGATGAGGATGAGCAGTATGCATACCTATCGCGAAAGTTAGCCAAGCGCCGTCTACGGGTGGTTGCCGATGCAATCTATAACAACTATTTTATCGATTTCTATAACCAATACGAGCGCTTCTTACGTCAGGTAGACCTTCCTAAAAACATTAGCAAACGAGACTGGATCGGAATGATAACTGAATACCAGGATGAAATTGAGTACCACCGGTTGAAGTTAATGCACACGGCGTCGTTAATGTACTTGCGGGACCTGTTAACCGGCAGCGGACAAAACCAATCCTTCCAATATGTCTTTATTGATGAGATGCAAGACTACCCATTAGCAATGCTGGTTTACTTGCGCCACGCCTTTCCCCGGGCTAAGTTTACCGTCTTAGGTGATAGTGAACAGGCGCTTTTTAAACCACTTCAGCTTCCCCAGGCGATGCTGGTGGAACTAAGTACCGCCTTGGATGCCCAACGGCCGAACCTGATTACGTTAAACCGGAGCTACCGGTCGACAAAAGAAATTACTGACTTTGCGAAGGCATTGTTGCCGGATGGCGACCAGGTGATTTCCTTTACCCGCCATGGGGACAAGCCCCAGCTCAAGATCCGCTATGACCAGGCGGCCTACGACCAGGCCTTGTTAGGCAGCGTTGCTGAGTTGCGCCAGAAGTATGACACCGTGGCAGTCTTAACGAAGAACCTGGCACAGGCGCAAAGTGTTTACCGCTTCCTCCACCAGCAGTCAGTTTCCGACTTGCACCTACTTCACGCCCGTGATAGTGAGTTGCCAACCGGGGTCCTGGTTTTACCGATTTACCTGGCGAAGGGGCTGGAATTTGACGCTGTCGTGGCGACCGATGTTTCTGAGAACAACCTGGCTAACGTGGATGCGGTGGGGATGGTGTACACGATGGCCACCCGGGCGATGCACCGGCTAACCCTGTTGAGTAAGGGGGCGGTTAGTTCCGCAATTAATGCGGTGGCTAGCCGGCACTTGGTCATTGACCATGAATTAGCGGACAAGTGATAAAACCGCTTTCAAGAGAGATCCTAATATGGTAACCTATTATTAGTGATTTATAAGGAGATGTTTCCCAATGGTAAAAGATGAATATACGTTGGTACTGGTAAAGCCGGATGGTGTTAAGACCCGGCACATCGGGGATATCATCACGCGGATTGAACGGAAGGGCTACAATATCGAAGCTCTGAAGATGATTATCCCAACCGAAGAAAAGCTGCGGCAACACTATTCTGACAAGGTTGACAAGCCATTCTTCCCAGAACTGTTAGAATACATGACTGAAGGCCCGGTCGTGGGGATCGTAGTCTCCGGGACAAACGTTGTTCAGGCCATTCACAACATGGCCGGGGCTACTAACCCTGGTGAAGCCGAGTGGGGGACCATCCGTGGTGACTATGGACGGGAATGGCCCGATGGCAACCTACGAAACATCATCCACACGTCAGACACGGTCGATAGTGCCAGCCGGGAAATAGGAATCTGGTTCCCTGAATTTGACGTGGAACAAGCTCGTAAAGCACACTTAGAAGATAAGTAATTAAAAAGGGAGACAGAACTAGCTTGCTAGTTCGCTTTGCGAAGCGCAGCAAGCCTGTCGGAAACTCCCGTCGACGCGCAGCTAGCTTTTAGAAAGCACAAAGAGGGCTGTGACATAATCTCTACAGCCTAGCTAAAGTACGAACAGCGCAGTACACAAATGGCCTCCAGTGCCCGGCAAAGCCGAACACTGGAGGCCTATTTGTGCTTGCGGGGGTTCGAAGACGAACTAGCAAGCTAGTTCTGTCTCACTCCCTTTATGTACTGCGCTGTAGCATTTTACTCTTTTATGAGGAGCCTCTTTTAAAAGTGCCTTAATGTAAATTTTGCCGGTAAATCATCGGGCTAAAGCCGCTGTAGCGCTTAAAGGCCTTAGAAAAGGTAAATTCATCCCGGTAGCCAACGCGGTGGGTGACCTCTTGGACGGTTAGGTCGGTGCCCCGGAGTAGCTGGCAAGCCGCTTCCATCCGCAGGTGGGTGAGGTAGCTTTGGGCAGAGACGTTGAGGTTCTTTTTGAAAATGGTGTAGAGGTAGCTTCGCGAAAGGTTAAGGTGGTGGCAGAGGTCTTCAATGTTGCAGGTCGGCCGGTGGAAATTCTTTTGCAGGTAATAGGTGGCCAATTTAAGTTGATCATGGGCCTTAGTGCCCGTCTTGGGGGCCGTGCTCGGAAACTCGGTGACCAGTTGGTAAAACATCTGGTAGGTTAGTGCTTCAACGCGGATGTCGTTGGCAAGGGAACTCTGGTGCTTGAGTGCCGCAAAGAGTTGGGAAAGGCTTTGGTAGAACTGGCTGTGCTGGACCTGGCGGAGGTAGCGCCGGCTTAGCAGCGTCGAGCCCGCCAACATCGTCTTAATCTTTGTCCCAGATAGGCCAATCCAAAAGTACTTCCACGGGTGGACGCCATCAGCTTGGTAAAAGCAGGGGACCCCCTTGGGGAGGAGGAAAATGTCCCCCTTCTTTAGGGTCACCGCCGGTCGGTTGGCTGATGAAAAGGTGCCCTGGCCGTCCATAATGTAGTGAATGATGTAATTGTCCCGGACGTTATTTCCCCGGTAAAAATAATTAGGTGGGCAGTTATCCTGGCCGATGAAGAGAATATTGCTTTCAAAGCTTTTGCCCGTCAGGCTCTTGTATTCACCATCCATGCTAATTCACGCTCCCCTTGCCATGGCAATTTGTTTACTATTATTTAAATGCATTGGTTATTATAGCACGATTCATCATTAGATAATGTCATTTTGTTCGTAAGATTATTTCGCAGGGTTTAGGCGCTTTTGGCCATGGAATGATAAACGATTATCAAATATAATAATCTTGAAAAATGGAAGCGGATACAAAAACCGTTTTTAAACCATATTGAGAGAAGGAAAAGTTATGAGTACTGAAAATAAGAACAAGATGCCGATGCGGCAACGTCTTGCTTATAGTTTTGGTGCATTTGGTAATGACTCGTTTTATGGCCTGCTGTGTGGCTACTTAATCATGTTCATTACATCGCACCTGTTTGATACTGGTAACCAAGCATTAGACAACAAGATGATTAGTATCGTGACCCTGATCATCATGTGTCTCCGGTTTGTGGAATTGTTTATCGACCCCTTTATTGGGAATGCGATTGACCGGACCAAGACCCGGTGGGGACACTTCCGCCCGTGGGTGGTAATTGGTGGGACCGTGTCAGCGGTCATCCTACTGTTGCTGTTCACTAACATGGGTGGCTTGTACAAGAAGAGTGCTGTTGGGTACTTGATTTTATTCGGGATCCTCTACATCATGATGGACATCTTTTACTCGTTTAAGGATGTTGGTTTCTGGTCAATGCTGCCGTCACTGACGACTGATTCCCGGGAACGGGAGAAAACCGCTACCTTTGCCCGGGTTGGTTCAACCATCGGTGGGGGCATGGTTGGAATTATCGTAATGCCAGCCGTGATCTACTTTTCAGCTACGAAGACTAGCACTGGGGATAACCGCGGTTGGTTCGTCTTTGCCCTGATTATCTGTTCACTGGCCATGCTATCTGCTTGGGGGGTCGGGATCTTTACCCGGGAAACCAACAGTGAGATTCGGAAAAACAAGCAAGATACCGTTGGGGTGATTGGTATTTTTAAGGCCCTCTCTGGTAATGATCAGTTAATGTGGGTTGCTTGTGCCTACCTCTTCTACTGCGTTGGAATTAACATCATTAACTCGCTCGAAGTTTACTACTTTACCTACATCATGGGGGCCCCGAAGGCGTTCTCAATCTTTTCAACGATCAACGTTTTCTTAGGGATCATTGGGACGTCACTGTTCCCATTTTTCTCCCGGCACTTAAGCCGGAAGGCCCTGTTTACGAGCTTATTAGTCTTTATGCTATGTGGAATTGCCTTGTTCACCGTTGCCGGTGATAACTTGGTACTTGTGTTGATTGCGGCATCAATGTTTGGGTTCCCCCAACCGATGGTCTTCTTAATTGTCCTGATGGTCATCACCGACTCAGTTGAATACGGGCAGTTAAAGCTGGGTCACCGGGACGAATCCCTGGCATTATCAGTGCGGCCACTGCTCGATAAGTTCGGTGGTGCCGTTGCCAATGGGGTTGTTGGTCAAGTGGCCATCCTGGCCGGGATGACGACCGGGGCGACCGCCTCATCCATTACCGCTACTGGACGGATGAACTTTAAGGTGATGATGTTTGCGGTACCGGCCGTGTTACTGGTAATTGCCATCATCGTCTTTGCCAAAAAGGTGATCTTAAGTGAGGAAAAGCACGCGGAAATCGTGGCTGAACTGGAAAAAACCTGGGGTAAGCACATTAAAGATGATAACCAGGATACCAAGTCAGTGGCGGTGCCAACGCCAGTCACTGGTCAGTTGATGAACCTGGCAGATGTTAACGACGACACCTTCTCATCTGGCGCCGCTGGTGATGGCTTCGCGGTCAAACCAACTGATGGTCGCGTATTAGCGCCGTTTGATGCTGAAGTCAAGCAGGTCTTTACGACTCGGCACGCAGTCGGTCTACTCAGTGATGATGGGGTCGCCTTGTTGATCCACATTGGAATTGGGACCGTTAAACTGAAGGGTACCGGTTTTGTTTCCTACGTTGAGGAAGGTCAGCGGGTTAAAAAGGGTCAAGAAATTCTTGAATTTTGGGACCCAGTGATTAAGAAGGCCGGCCTTGACGATACGGTCATTGTTACGGTGACAAACACCGAGAAGCTCGGGCCAATTAACCTAACTGCGGCGCCCAGAACGACCGTCCACGCGGGTGATGATGTTTTACGAGTTGAATTACAAAAGCAGCCGCAAGATGATGATGAACAACTAGTGCTCGCAACAAATTAAGGCTATAATAGTCATTGTAAATGCTTACAATTTTGTAAAGGGGTTATTCAAAATGAGTATCCATGTTAATGAAGAACAACAACTTTTCCACTTACAGACCGCTAAGACGAGCTACGTCTTTAAGATCCTGGAAAATGGGGAAGCCGGCCAACTCTACTACGGGCCACGGGTCCCAGTTAAGGCCGCTTACCAGAACTTGGCCAGCCGTGAAGAACACGACTGTACCAATACCTTGACGGTTGAACAGCCCGATTTTCAACTGGAATTAATCAAGCAGGAGTATGCTGGTCTTGGCAAGGGTGATTACCGTTATCCGGCCTACCAAATTAATTATAACGATGGTTCGCGGACGTCGGAATTTAAATACACCGGCTTCAAGATTACTGATGGTAAGAAGCGTCTGGCGGACCTGCCGTCTTCTTTTGACGACCAGGGGACCGATGCGCAGACACTAGATGTTGAATTTAAAGACGAGTACGCAAACGTTACCTTAACGCTTCATTACACCGTCTTTGACCGTGAAGACGTGATTGTCCGCAGCGCTACCTTCCTGAACCATGGTAAGGACATCGTCTTGGACCGGGCGTTAAGTGCGCAATTAGACCTGCCGGACGCTAACTATGACATGGTACAATTCTCCGGTAGCTGGGCCCGGGAACGGCACCTGATTCGGACACCGTTACGTTCTGGTGTACAAAGCATTTCTAGCCTCCGGGACGCTTCTAGCCACCAACAGAACCCATTCTTTATGCTGGCGCGGCCACACACTGATAACAACCAGGGAGGCGCCTTTGGGTTCAACTTCATCTACTCCGGCAACTTCATTGATTCTGTTGAGGTCGACCAGTTTGATACGACCCGGGTCCTAGTGGGGATTAACCCGGACGAGTTTGGCTGGCACCTAGCTGATGGTGAGCGTTTCCAGACACCTGAAGCGGTGATGACCTACACTAGTGCTGGTTTTAACCAGTTAAGTCACCAGTTAGCAGACTTCTACCAGGACCACCTGATTAACCCCCATTTTGCCCACGAAGAACGGCCTGTTTTGATTAATAACTGGGAAGCAACCTTCATGGACTTTAATGAGGATAAGCTGATGCCAATCGTTGATGAAGCCCATCGGTTAGGAATTGAGATGTTTGTCTTAGATGACGGTTGGTTTGGCCACCGGGACGATGATAAGTCCAGTCTGGGTGACTGGTTCGTCGATGAGAAGAAGTTTGCAACGGGAATCGACGGTTTTGCGAAGAAGGTGCACGACAAGGGGATGAAATTTGGCCTCTGGTTCGAACCGGAAATGATTTCGATCGATAGTAAGCTCTATGAAGAACACCCCGACTGGATGATCGCAACGCCTGGTCGGCAGAGTACCCCAGCCCGGAACCAGTATGTCTTAGACATGAGCCGGCAAGAAGTGGTTGACTACCTGGTAGATCACATTAGTGCTATCATTAAGAAGACCCAGTTGGACTACATCAAGTGGGACATGAACCGGAACATCACAGAAATGTTCGGGGCTAAGTTACCGGCTGACCGGCAGCTAGAGTTTGCCCACCGCTACATCCTCGGGGTATACCAACTATATGCCCGCCTGACGAGTGCCTTTCCAAAGGTTCTCTTTGAATCTTGTGCCTCTGGTGGTGGTCGTTTTGACCTCGGGATGATGTATTACGCACCACAGGCTTGGTGCAGTGATGATACGGATGCCGTTGAACGGATTAAGATCCAGGATGGGACCTCGTATGGTTACCAACAGTCAATGTGGGGTGCTCACGTTTCCGCAGTGCCAAATGACCAGGTTGGCCGGTTAACGTCACTAGCAACCCGGGCAGCAGTTGCTTACTTTGGTGACTTTGGTTACGAACTAGACATTACCAAGCTCCCGAAGGAACAACTGGCGGAAATTAAGTACCAAGTGGCCTTTTACAAGAAGTACCGTCAACTCTTCCAGTTTGGCCGTTTTTACCGGTTAGAGAATCCTGATACGGTTAGCGATAACGTTTACGGGTGGGAAGTCGTTAATGATGATCGGACGGCAGCAATTGCCGCACGCTTCCAGATCCTTAACGGTGCTAACCCAGCCTATATTCGAGTCTACTTTGCGGGACTGGATCCTGAGAAGCAATACACGGTTAACGGTGGGGATGAGAAGTTCTCCGGTGCCGAATTAATGAATGCTGGCTACTTCGTTTCCCGGATCATGGACCGGACCAAGCCGGAAAAGGATCCGTCGGACTTTAGCTCCCGGCTCTTTGTGGTCGAAGAGGCCTAGCCAGTCCCAATAATCCCTCAATAGTAATATTAAAATAAACCGGCGGCCATTGGTTGCACTTCGTTGTTAGTGTAGCCAATGGCCGCCGGTTTTTAATTTAATGAGCCTGTAATTGGACGATTAATTTTAAAGAACAAACGGAGCCGGTGAGAAAGCAGAACTTTTTTCGGCTCCGTTCACAGCCTAGCGTCTCCTCACAAGGGGTTTAAGACTCAGCAAGAACCCCGCGATAATGATAATGACCAGCACTAGGTTAATACTGGTAAATGAAACATTCTCAGTATGGAGCCCTTCACGAATGAAGGCGGCGGGGATAACCAGCAAGTTGGTCACCCCTTCGACCGCTAGTGCAACCACCGTAACGATAACCGTATTGATTACGGTCAACCAACGATTAACGGTTCGGTGGCGCATTACTAGTGACCAGATAATCACTAGTAGCAACCAACAGGCAAAGAAGAGGTAACCGATATTGACCCGCATTTGCAACCAGGTGTCATTAAAAAGAAGGGTAGCAATCAAGAGACTCCATAAGAACGAGTTATAAATCCCAATAAGTAGTTTCATTAGTTTACTTTTCCGCGAGTTTAACGATCAGCGTAACGTGGGTACCATCCTTTGGCAGGACCTTTTGGTTACCGCGGAAGCTAACAACGTGGTTAGGTTCCGTTGAACCAGTTGGCCAAGCATGGTCAGAAACGATTCCCGTAGCACAGCTGTCAAAACAAACGACACAACCAGTGTTCATCGTCTTGGCCCGGCCCAAGTTACCACCGAAGCGGAAGTCGGTCTTGTACTTCTTTGAAGACTTAATGCTGTCTTGAACAGGGACCGCCTTGTGTCCCTTCCACTTGATGTAGATGTTAAGCTTGCTACCTTGAACGCGCTTGCCCTGCCCCTTAGCAGCCTTCATATCAGCTGGGCGTAAATTGTTACCAGGTTTGGCACCAATTTTCTTGAGGGCGTTGTAGAAGGTGATTTCACTAACTTCACCGCGTAGGACGGCCTTATCACCATTGGACCCGTTTTTGTAAACGACCAGGTGCCGGGTTGGTTGGGTAAAGTAAGTACCATTGACAACGGCCGGGTACTCAACTTCCTTTTTTGCCTTGTTGACGGTAATTTTCTCATCAGCATAGGCGGTGTTTGATTGAGCAAGGCTCACGCCGATGGTTAGTAGAGACAGTGCCGCAGCAAATCCCACGAAGAGTTTCTTTAAGTTCATTGTCTAGTTCCTCCTGAATTAGTTTTTGTTATTAGCTTTTAGTTCATCATCTTGGTGACGGTTAACGTAAATCTTACGGAATAAGACTACTAGTGCCGAGAGGGCGAAGAGAATTAATAGGGCCATCGTAAACATCTTGGCACCGCCAACTAGCATCCCGCCGACGTATGAATAAATTACTGTGGCGGGGAGTTCACCGATTGCCGAAGCAATGATGAAGCCACTAAATGACATCGAGGTTAGTCCAGCGGCATAGCTGACGAGGTCAAATGAAATGAACGGTAATAGCCGGCAGATAATGATGCAGTTCCGACCATAACGGGCAAAGAAGCGGTCGATTGACTGGAGCGCCGACTTGGTGGTGAGCTTTTCGACCGCGTCCCGGCCTAAAAAGCGGGCAATGTAAAAGCAGAGTGCCGCCCCAGCCAGTGAACTGACCCAGGATAGCAACATTCCCTGCCACCAGCCAAAGAGACTCGCGTTCGCAAAGGTAACCAGGAAGGCCGGTAGTGGGGCCGCAACGCTTTGAAAAACCATTAGGAAAAAAGAAATAACAGCAGCGTAAACCCCATATGAGGCAACAAAATCCTTCACAACGGTAAAATCACCGGAGCTAAACATATAAATAATTTGATTACAAAAATACTTAACTGCGGGTATTGTGAAGTAAGTAATAATGCCAAGCAAAATAATAGCAATCGTTATCCATCGGCCTAGTCGGTAACTTTTCTTTGGGCTGGAAAGATTGGATGACGTATTCAAAGAGATTCCTCCTTTGGCAGCGCTCTCAAAATAAGCAAAAATAGGGCAAAAACTAATTGCGTTATTAGCTATTTTGGGATAATGTGAATAATGTATCAAGACTAATGAACATTTATTATCTTATCACTAAAAGTCACAAATGGAAGGCCACGTTTTTAAGTGGTCAAAGATCTAAGGGGAGAATTTTAGATGAAGTTTTCTCGACACACGAAAGCGCTTGCAAAAAATATCGTTGAGAATTGTACGGAGTGTGGACGTTGTATGCCAGACTGTCCATTCTTGCAAGCCTACTGCAAGTCGCCCAAACAACTGTTTCAAAAATTTTTGGATGATGGTGACATTGACCCAGAAATCCCCTACTCGTGCCTCTTATGTGCCCACTGTACCCGGGTGTGTCCACAACAATTAAAGCTGGACGAAGCCTTTTACAGTATGCGTAAGGACCTGATTAAGAATAGTCGTAAGCGGCCGTTAAAGTCGTTGCGGGGAGTCTACTTTCACCAGCGCTTTTCGTATTGCTCACTATTTACAACGGTTAATAAGGGGCATGGTAAGGCAACGAGCAAGGAGGAAAAGTAGGAATGAAATATGGATTTATGCCGGGCTGTTCACTAGCTTCCACTAGCCCAGAGAATGTTCAACATATTATTAATTACTTACAGGATTTATATCCCGATTTAGCGATCATTGAAGCTTGTTGTGGCAAGCCGATGAAGATGATCGGTGAGACGGAAAAGTTTGAAAACCACTTTGCAAACCTTGCAGAGATGGTCCGTGATGCTGAAATTGACGACCTATTGTTGGCCTGTCAGAACTGCCTAAAGGTGATGACCGAAGAAAAGAAGTTTAAGGTCGATTCACTATGGGTAAAGATGGCGGAATGGGGGTTACCAGAAGAGTACCACAACAAGGCTAAGGACAGCGACGTGGTCTTTTCAATTCAAGACTCCTGTTCTGCACGTGACCGGACGGATGTCCAGCGGGCGGTCCGCCAAATTATGAAGTTCCTGGGGTATAAAGTCGCGCGCAACCGGTTATCCTTGCGTAATACCCTTTGCTGTGGCTTTGGTGGCATGTGCGGTGTCTCAAACGCCCAGCTAAGCCACGAGGTCGCCCGTAAACGGGTACAGACCTTTAAGACGGACTACGTAGTTAGTTATTGCTCAAGCTGTACACTGGCAATGTCAATTGGTGGTGCCCGGTCTTGGCACCTGCTGGACTTGATTTTTGGCCCCGTAGTTCACCTAGGAGATCAGCCTAAGCCGAATGACCTGGGAAACACGTTGAAGGCTTGGCAAAACCGCTATCGGACAAAGAAGATTATTCAAAAGGCATAGAAATGGGGAGTAATTGAAAATGAAGCAAAAGCGACACGCGCGGTGGCGATGGTTATTACTACTGGCTGCCTGTATGGTAGTGACGGTAACACTGACCGCATGTGGTAAGTCATCTAGCAGCCAATCTGGTACTGGTGACAAAGTTACGACATTTAAGCATGCCGAAAAGACGGCCCGGGGTAAGGAAGTAACCTTCTATGGCTTTGGCGGAAACGAACAGGCCAACAAGTGGGTTGATGAAATCGTTGCCCCAGCGATGAAAAAGAAGTATGACATCAAAGTTAAACGGGTCCCAATGGACATCGATAATATCTTAAATAAACTGGTGTCAATTAAACAGTCTGGGAAGACCGGCAACATTGACGTAATCTGGATTAACGGTGAAAACTTCTATACCGCTAAAAAAGAGGGCCTCCTCTATGGGCCATTTGCCAACAAGGTCCCGAGCTTTAAGAACTTGATGTACACTAACGGTCACTATTCAAAGTATGATTTTGGGACACCAATTAAGGGTTACGAAGTGCCATACGGAACGGCGCAATTAACCTTCTTTGGTCGGCCGGGGGACTTTGATAACCATTTCCCAGATAGTGCCCAACAACTATTGGAGTATGCCAAGGCCCATCCTGGTAAATTAACGTACACGGCGCCGCCGGAATTTACGGGGAGTGCCTTTGTCCGCAACGTGATCTGCAATATTGTTGGCTATAAGCGGGTGTACGATGCACCAGCGACGAAGGCCGGAATGTATAAGGCTATCAAGCCGGGCCTTGACTACCTTAATGAATTGAAGCCATACCTTTGGAAACAGGGGAAGACCTACCCGACGACGACGGCCCAACTGGATAAAATGTATGCGGCTCATCAGATCAACATGGACTTTAGCTATTCACCAACTCATGGGGCAGTTGAACGTGATGAACACCAGTTTAGTGCTGACACCCAGCCGTTCTTCTTTAAGAAGGGTAACATTGCTAACGAAAGTTACTTAGCGATTGCCAACTCATCCGCTAACAAGGATGCTGCGTTGTTATTGATCAACGAAATGACCAGTGAATCAGCACAAGTTAAAAAGGCGGAGGCAAAATATGGGTACTCACTGCCACCGTTTGACTACAGTAAGCTGACACCACAAAACCGGCAAAAGCTAGAAAGTCTGTACACTAACAAGGGCGTGCCATCAGACCAAGAGTTACGCTCCCACCAAATTCCAGAAGTTCAGGCAAAAAAGATTGCTATTATTGAGTCACTCTGGAAGGAACATGTCCTGCACGGGGATAATTAATGAAAAAGAAATATCTTTTATTGATCCTACCGTTTGTAGGTCTGAATAGCGTTGTAATTATTGCAGCGCTTTTTCAGTCTATTGCGATTAGTTTAGGCTACTACCCGGTAATTGGGTTGCGCCACTTAACGTTGTCTTATTATTTTGCTGTTTTTAGTGACCGTTACTTTGTCCGCTCGTTGATATATAGCCTTTATTTAGGCCTGGTTTCGACAGTCGGGGCCCTGGCATTGGGGTTAGTGATGGCGATGGCCTTAGAACGAGTGGCTGGTAACCACCGCTGGTTAGCACGCCTCTTTACGGTTCCAATTACCATCCCCCATATCATTGTCGCCTTGATGATCATGCAACTGTTGACCCAATCTGGGCTGGTGTCGCGGGTCGCCTACTACCTTCACCTAATATCTTCTATTGATGCCTTCCCATTATTAGTCAATGATCATTGGGGGACCAGTATTATCATTGTCTTCCTCTATAAAGAAATACCATACGTGGCGGTGACTATGTTGGCAATCTTGCGCCAGCTCCAGAGTGGCTACACCAGTGTGGCCCGCAATCTGGGGGCTTCACGGTGGCAGGCCTTTTGGCACGTCACGCTCCCGTTAGTTCAACCGACCCTGTTTACCCTATTTATCATTCTATTTTGCTTTACCTTTGCGAACTTCGAAGTACCGTATATTTTAGGTAACCCCGGCAATGAAACGATTGCTTTAACCATCTATGATCAATTTTTACAACCGGATTTACAGTCACGGCCGGCAGCCTTTGCTTTAAACACAATATTGTCGGTGATTTGCCTGGCAGCAACGCTGTTAGCACTGTTAATTAGCCGGTTACTCCCTGGCGGAAAGGACCGGTATCAAGAATGAGAAAAAAAGTGGTAATTTTATGGTTAGCCAGCCTGATGGTACTGGTCCCAATCGTGATGATCATTTTATGGGCGGTAGCGGTCAAGTGGACTTATCCGGCGGTCTTGCCGAGTCAGTATGGCTGGCTGTATTTCCGGCGGGCATATGCTGACCCTAATTTCTGGCCTAGCATCTGGAATAGCACGGTGATTGCCTTTGTTGCGACGGTAGTTACACTGGCAATTGCCTTACCAGCGTGTCGGTTTTTGACTATGCAACATTTGCTATCCGGGCGTCTGATTGAATTCATCATTTACTTGCCGATGATCTTACCGGCAATTGCGATTGTGACATCAACCGAAACGGAATTCTTGCGCTGGCAACTGAGCGGGACTTACCTTGGGGTGGTCATCCTCCACGTTTTCTTTATGTTGCCCTACGCAATGCAGATTATGCTGGAAAGTTACCGGAAAATGGGGACGGCTTACCAGCTAACGGCTTATAACCTCGGTGCCAACACCTGGCAAACGTTTTGGCGAGTAACGGTACCGCTACTGCGGCCGGGATTAATCGCCGCGGCCAGCCTGTGTTACATCATTTCATATAGCCAATACCTACCGACCTTCTTCGTTGGTGATAGCAACATTATTACCTTGCCATTACTGCTGATTCCGTTTGCTAATAACGGTCGGTTTGGTGTTGGATCAGTCTATAGCATTATTTTTATCGTGACGTCGTTAATTGGTGTCGGTGTGATTACAACTATTATTGGGGGTCGTCATGGGATTAAACGTCAAAGAAATTAGTTATCGTTATGGGAAACGACCAGTTGTTAAGGATGTTTCGTTTACGGTCAATGAGGGGGAGATTGTTACCCTATTTGGGCCGTCCGGGGCGGGGAAAACAACGATTTTAAAGATGATCGCGGGACTATTGACTCCCCAGACCGGGACCGTTGAATTTACCGGTAATAATTGCCGTGCTAATACCCTGCTGGTCTTTCAAGACTACCTCTTATTTCCGCACATGACGGTTCGTGAAAACATTGCTTTTGGCTTAAAAATACGCCATGTTGCGCGCGCTGAAGTACGCCAGCGGGTGGCAGAGATGGTGACCGAATTTCAATTAGCTGGGTTAGAAAAGCAGTATCCAGCCCAGTTATCCGGTGGACAGCAGCAGCGGGTTGCACTGGCCCGGGCAATCATTTTACGCCCCAAGCTCCTCTTGTTGGATGAGCCATTCTCCAGCCTGGATGGTAACTTGCGCCAGCAAATGTATGCTTACCTGCGGCGACTGCAGGCACGGTATCACTTTGCCGTTATCATGGTCAGCCATGACCAACAGGAAACCTTCTTACTGTCTGACCGGGTAGTGGTGATTGCCAACCACCAGGTCCAACAGGTGGCTAGTCCGCAAAAATTGTATACCCAGCCAGTAAGTCGGTTGGTGGCCGACCTGTTAGGGTGTTTTAACTACCTTCGGGGGACGGTGAAAGGCACTAGCTTTCAAGTGGGTACCAGCCAATTAACAGTTGCCAACCCAGACCACCTGCAAGGGACGGTGGAACTATTAGTGCCGTTTACCTGTAAGGCAACGCTTCGCAAGGACGGTGACTTATTAGCGACGGTTAAAGATGTATTTTGGCAGCCGGCTGGGCCGACCGTGGTCTTTCAGGTTGATAACCAGCGGCTTGAACTACGGCAAACGGCCTTTACCCAGGAATTAGCGGCTGGCACCCAGGTCCACCTTGACTTGCCGGCCGGGGGCCGGGTGGTTCGATGCCATTAGTATCAGTTATTATTCCTACCCTGAATGAGGAGAAAAACCTTGGTCGATTGCTGGACCAGCTACCGGCGGTATGTGCTGACATAAGTTATGAGGTGGTAGTGGTGGATGCTGATAGTCACGATTACACAACCCGTGTTGCGAGTCAGCACGGCGCCCGGGTGGTTGAAACAGCCAAGGGGAACCGGGGCCGTCAGTTGCGGCTTGGTGTCCGGCACAGTTGCGGGGAGTACCTGTGGTTTCTTCACGCCGACGTGCAACTAAGGGCCTATCCACACCTGGGTCGCCGCCTGACGCGAGCGGTTGATGGTGGGGCCGTGGCTGCTTGTCTTCGCCTTAACTATGTTCAATCAGGGTTCTTCTACCGTTTTTTGGCGGTCAGTTCTAACTGGCGGGCCCGTCACCTTGGCCTAATTTTTGGTGACCAGGGCCTCTTTGTTAGCCGGGAGATGTACGACCGGGTGGGGGGCTTTCCTGATGAACCATTGATGGAGGACTGGATTTTAAGCAAGAAGTTGGCTTGCTGTGGGTACTTTGCCCAGTTGCCAGACCAGATCCAGGCATCTAATCGCAAGTATGCCCAGCACCCCTGGCGTGTTCACGCTAAGTTAATGGGAATCAAGGCCTTATTTCTTTGCGGTGTTTCCCCACAGAAATTGGCCCAGCTTTACTATGGAAAGGACCGACAGCAATGACAAAGCAAGCACAGTTGATTGAACGAATCAAACACTACCTGGCCCAACATGGCCTTATTGAGCGGTTGCACCTGGCTCAACCGGTGCGGGTTCAATTCCTGGCCCAGGGTGAGTATAACCAGAACTTTTTGATCGATGCGGGAGACCACCAGTACGTTTTTCGGTTAAACTATGGGAGCCAGATTAATGCCAGCAACCAGATCCGCTACGAATATAACGCACTTAAGTGGTTGGAACGTTCCGGCTGCACACCGCGGGGGTACTATGTTGATGACCGCAAACGCGACTTTGACCAGGGCCTCTTGATTATGGAATTCTTGCACGGGCATCCCCTGGACTACCGAACTGATATGCAGACGGCGGCCGGGATCTTTGGCCGCATTCACCAGTTGGCAGTTGACCGGCCGGCCGCTACCAACCTGATTGCAGAAAAGGATAATATCTTACGGGCCCGGGTAGCAGAATGCCAGCAACTATTAGCACCGGTTTGGGGGAGCCACTTTGTCCCTCGGCATGCCCAGAACGTGTTGGAAAAAGCTCTGGACCGGTGCCAACAAAACGTTGGTCAGGAAGCTTTTTTCAGCGACCAACAGTTGTGGCGGGTTAACAATACCGAGGTCAATTCCCATAACTTTATCATTGGTCGGCAGGGCTGGCTAATTGACTGGGAAAAGCCGGTAATCAGTCACCCGGTTCAGGATATCTCGCAGTTTTTAGCATCAACGACGACCCTCTGGCGGACTGATATTCGCTTGGATCAGACTACCAAACGGGCTTTTATCGACAAGTACCTGGCAATGACGGGCTTTGACCGGGAGGCATTCTTAACGGCCTTGCGGATTTACCATCCCTACTTAATGCTGCGGGCATTGTCTTGGTCAGCAATGGCACTAGACGAGTATGCCAGTGGGGAAAAGCAGTTACAAAACCAAGAAATTTACCGTAAGGTTACCCAGTACATGCAAGATGATTTTATTGACCACGCAATTAAGGAGCAGGTGCTCGATGAAAAATGACAAAGCCTATATAATCTTTACCCGCATCCCCACTCCTAACAAGTGTAAGACCCGGCTGACGCCAACCTATACCGGCCAGCAGGCCAGCAGTGTCCAGGCCGACCTATTAGCTGACCTATTAGCTAGTGCGGCCCAGTTACCCTCAGCGGGAGTGGAAGTCTTACTAGCGTACTCTGACGAACAAGACCCAGCCGCTTTTTTAGCGGACTTACCGGCGTTTGTTACTGCCTTTCCCCAACACGGAGATAACATTGGTCAGCGGATGAATAACGCCTTTGCAGATGCCTTCGCCCGTGGCTACCAGGAAGTAGTTTTGACTGGCAGTGACCTCCCACAACTGACGGCCACCACGGTTGAGCGAGCCTTTCAAGTTATGAAGGAGGTTGTAATTGGCCCCAGTGTTGACGGCGGTTATTACCTCATTGGTGCGCAACGGGGGATTGATTTGACCCCACTGTTTAATGCTGCAATTGACTGGGGGCATTCAACCGTTCTCCAGTCGACCCTTAGTCGGGTGGCCGGGCATGATGTGCAATTGCTGGCCGCGCAGACCGATGTGGATAGTCCCGCTGACTTGCAGGTGGCCCGGCGCCAGCTCGATGATCATAACAGCCGACTTCGTCTATGGTTTAAGGAGGAAAATGAATGAGTGAAAAAGTGATCTTGGATTGTGACTGCACCTTTGACCTACCAGGCTGTGACGTTGACGATGGCCTAACTATCATTTACCTGTTGGGATCGACCAATATCGACCTGCTCGGGGTTACCCTCGACCATGGTAATAGTGACTGGGCGGGGGTCTTGGCAGCAACCCGGCGGCTTAAAGAGCACCTTTGCCTGCCGTTTAACTATTACTTTGCACCGGACACGGGTGAAGAACCTGATGAAGCTGCTAGGGACTTCCTTGTCCGAATGGTTAATACCTATCCCCATGAAATCACCCTCCTGGGGACGGGGGGCCTTACCAACATCAAACGGGCCGTAGCGACTGACCCCCTTTTTCTGAACAAGGTCAAGCGGGTTGTCTTGATGGGGGGGGATTGCTTCCCGTTGGTCATTAATGGCCATGAGGTTGGTGAGCTTAACTTTTCAATTGACCCGGCAGCTACCCAATTGATCTTGGCCAGCAGTGTGCCGCTGGTGATCATGAACGGGCACATGACCACTGAAGCCCTGTTTTCCCAGCACTTTAACCAACAACTGACCACCCACTTGCAGGAACAATTGCCCACTGACCAGTACCGGTACTTCACGACGGCAATCAACGAGTGGATTGCCGTCCAGCAGCGGGATCTGGGGTTAGACGGCTTCTGTAACTGGGACATTACGACGGCTGTCTATTTGGAGCAGCCGGAACTGTTTACCGCTGAGCGGGTCTTCCTGGCGGCTAACCAGCCAGCATTGGCGAGTGTGGGCCGCCTGCAATTAGTTGATTACTCATCCCGGTTGGTAACGATGCCGGCTCACATTAAGGACCCGCTGGCCTTTAACAACCTCATTTACCGCCGCTTGCTCGCTGGTCTGCAGGGGAATAAGGGGGCCCAGTAAAATGAAAAAGATTATTATCTTCCTCGTTGTGTTTATCCTGGTTTTGCTTGCCGCTTACCAGCTGGGGTTGACCAGGCTATTAACCGACTTTAACCAATTGCGGGCCCTGATCCAGGGGAGTGGCTGGTGGGGCTACTTAATCTTTATCGCCCTGTCCATCTTTACCTCGGTCTTCCTGCTACCAGGGCAGCTGCTGGCGATCGTCGGTGGTATTTGTTGGGGCGGTTTCATTGGTGGTGCCCTGACGGTGATTGGTGCCACGATTGGTTGTTCGGTTTCCTTTGTCCTGGGGAAGTACGTTGCCCGTGACTACATCGTGGAAAAGATGGGTGATAGTCCCACCTTCAAGAAAATTGAGCGGGGGGTGCGGGAGAACGGAACGACCTTTTTAATTTTCACCCGATTGGTGCCCGTTTTCCCATATGCTATCCAGAGCTATGCTTATGCACTAACCCCGATGACAACCCGAAAGTTCACGGTGATCTCCTTTTTGACAATGATGCCGGCCTGCTTTATCTATTCCTATTTAGCAGCCCAGATCTTAAAGGATGGCCTTTCACCAAAGCTCTTCTTAGACTTGACCATCGCGGGGATTCTTTTAGCGGGTCTTTCGATGTTGCCTAAGCTAAGCAAACGGTTACGACGGTTAAGCAATGAGTACCAAAATAAGGGATAGGGCGCGAACCGGTTGCCCAGATTGACGTTGCGGTTTCGGCGAATGTTTTTAAAAATGCGCTGGCGGTCATCGTTCCTGGTACCGGCGAAGCGGGGTTGCCGGTTGCGGCGGCCATTGGCTACTTGGTGGGTAACCCCACTGCCGGCTTAGGGGTTATCCCCCGCGTGACGGCCGCTCTATGTGACCAGGTAAAGAAACTGGCCCACTCTGGGAAGGTTCGTGTGACTGTGGCTGATGTGGAAGAGAAGCTCTATGTGGCGGTCCGGGTAACTACGGTTACTGGGCATACCGCCTGTGCCAACATTGCCGGTAGCCACACCAACATTTACCTGGTTAAACATGATGACCAGGTAGTTATTGACCGGGGAAAGCCGACGGCGGCTAAGCCGAGTAGCTGGTTGGCCTTCATCCGGCAGACTAATCTCGCGGACATCTGGAACTTTGCGACGACTGCCCCGCTGGACCAGCTAGAATTTATAACGGCCACGAAAGACTACAACATGGCCCTGGCACGGGAAGGGCTTAACCACCAGTATGGGATGGGCGTTGGTCGGGCCCTCAATAATCCTGACGGCCTCGGTGAAACGACGACCCTCACTAACCAGGTTGTGGCGCAAACCGCGGCTGCTGCGGACGCCCGGATGGGGGGGCCAGCTGTTAGCAGCCACAAATTCAGGCTCCGGTAACCAGGGGATTACGGCAACTGTACCGGTTTGCGTGGTGGCTGACCACTGGCATTCGTCACCAGAACAACTGGTCCGGGCATTAACCCTTTCCCACCTGACCTTAATCTATATACACTCCTTTTTGCCGAGTTTAACGGCTTACTGTGCAACCCATGCGGCGGCAATGGGAGCCGCGACTGGAATCTGTTACCTAGCCGGTGGCAGCGTTGCTGATGCTGGCCGGGCAATTAAAATCATGGTCGGTGATGCCAATGGGATGATTTGTGACGGGGCTGGTTGCTCATGTGCTGTCAAGGTGTCAACCTCCGTTCAGACGATGCTCAAGGCCGTCAACATGGCCTTACAAGGGATCACCATCCCGGCGACGAACGGGGTTGTTAGCGAATCAGTTGATGATACAATCCGGGATCTCGGACGGCTGACCGGTGAGGGGATGGCCGCTACCGATTCGGTTATTCTGAAGATCATGCAGGCTAAAAAACATTAATAGGCAAAAGATAGTCCGTGGGCTGAGCAGTAAGCTTGACCCGCGGACTTTTAATTATGTATAATGACCAGATTTTGCATAAATGTCGGTAATATTATAGAATGAAATCGTTTCCAAACGGTGGTAACTAGTGCCATGAACTTGTAGCTTGAGAGGAGATGGGTAAGACTTTAATTAATTGAGGTGTTTTTCAATGTCAACAACTGTGTGGATGAGTCTAGCAACACTTGCTGTCTCATTGCTGGCATGTTATGTCGTTTACTTATTACTTAAAAAATTGGGTTTGGCTTTACAGCGGTAATTGCGCTGGTGATCGGGATCGTAATTGGCCTGATCTTTAAGGGCTATACCTCGTATGATGCTGTTATTGGGACTATTTACGTCAAAGTGATTACCATGATGGTAATTCCCCTCTTACTGGTTTCGTTGATTCAGAGCATTTATTCAATGAATTCGGCCAGTAAGCTGAAGACGATTGGTGGTAAGGCACTCTTTTGGCTGCTCTTTCAGACGCTACTAGCAGCGATTGTGGGAACGGTCTTAGCATTATGCACCAACCTCGGTAAGGGTGCCCATTTGAGCATCGTCAACGGGGTTAAGGTCGGTAAGGTGCCGCCATTCACCCAGGTCATTACCGACCTGTTTTCAGAAAATATTTTTCAGGCGATGGCCAAGGGCCAGGTCATTCCGGTTGTCTTCTTCGCAATTATCGTCGGAATGGCAGTGGTGGCGATTACTGAGAAACGCGGTGGTGATGCTTTGCACTACTTTAAGGGCTTTATTGATGACTGCCACGATATTGTTTACAAGCTGATCGCGGTTATTATTTCTTTCCTGCCGTACTCGATTATCTTCTTAATGGCCGATACGATGGGGACGAGTGACCCGAAAGCATTATTGCCATTATTATGGATTATTGTTCTGACTTTTGTTGGTTGTTTTTTCCACTTGGCAGTTACCGACAGTCTCTTATTGAAGTTCGCCGGTCACCTATCACCAGTGAAGTTTTATCATGATGTTTTGCCAGCCCAAACAATGGCCTTTTCAACACGGAGTAGTGCGGGAACGTTACCGCTCTATGTTGAATGCCTGACTAAGAAAGTCAGGGTTTCAGAAGAAATCGCGAACTTCGTTGGGTCGCTAGGGACCGCAGTGGGGATGTCCGGATGTGCCGGTATCTGGCCGCCACTATTGGTGATCTATACAATCCATTCGATGGGTGGTAACATTTCGCTGACCCAGGCAATCATCATTATTATTTTGTGCCCGATTATTTCCTTTGGGACCGCGGGGGTTCCCGGTGGTGGGATCATGCTTGCTACGGCCATGTTCGTTGTCCTGAGGTTACCAGTTGGTCTGATCAGTATTTTTGCTGGAATTGACAGTTTTGCCGATATGGCCCGGACTACCACTAACGTTACAAGTTCGATGGTCGCCGCAACGCTGGTTTCACAATCGGAAAAGCGGGCAACTAGTAAGTAGTTAACAATGCACACCTCTTCTCAAAGGACACTAGACCATTGAAATAGGCAACTTCCAAGTATATTAAGGGGAGACCTAATTTGTTTATTTTTTTAAAGTGAAGCAAGCCTGTGGGACCCCTTAATGACGTGCAGTTAGCTTTTAGAAAGCACGAAGGGCCGACAGCGTTCGGATTTTCCGAATACTGCCGGCCCTTCGTTCATTTTTAAATGTTATCCAGTAAGTGTAGCGGTGTCTAGAGCCGTGCAGCCAGCTTACTGTTTATCAGCCGGGCAAGCCGGTCCGTGAGCATGAAACCGACCACGATGAAAATAAGGGCGAGCCAGCCCTGGACGGAAAGCATTGCGGTGTAGACTAATCCGTTTGAGGTAAAGGTTCCCTTAGAAAGACCGGCACCAAGGCCCATCAAGAGGCCACCGCCGAGTGCGCGAATTAAGGTTATAAGACTAACTGCCCGCCAACGAAACTGCCGCTGGCAAAGTGAGGACAGTAGTGAGCCAACAATGATACTGGCAGTGAAGTACATTCCCCAGCTAACGCTGATCCCGGCGCCCCGGCCCTTAATGAAACCATACCAGGTAAGGAGGGGATTGACCACGGCAAAGCTACCAAAACCTCCTGCTAACGAATTTGCCAGGAAGGCTAGTCCGGCAAGGAGGCCAATACCAACCGCCACAGCAAGGAACCAGTAGGCTGACCGGCTAACTGACCGGGTCTTAAAGTACCAAGTCAGTCCAGCCCCGGTGATAACTAGGAGGACCAGGAGTGAGACCGGGAAAGCGTAGTGGGTAGCTTGTAGCCAGGTATCGCTAACCAGGTTGTTGCCGGTTAAAGCATCAAGGCTCTTGCTAAAGAGGCCCCGATTGTAGAAGACGAGGGTCAAGATAAAGGTAACTAGCGTGAGCAAGGCGTTGCCATCCAGGGCCCCAAGGTCAACTAAACAGTCAATCATGCAACCGGCACTGAGCTGCATTCCACAACCGAAGATGAGGCTGCCGCAGATGACTGCAGATGGCGAGTAGTCGGGATTGTCGGGTAACGTTACGACATTAACACTGACGAGCCCCCAAAGGACCAGACTTGCGATGAGGATAATGACCAGGATGTTTAGCCACCCAGCCGATTGCTGACTGGTTAGACCGGGCCGGAGTTCATGTGCAAAGTTGAACTGGCTTTGACGGAGGAGAAAGCCAAGCACAAAACCGAAGATAATGCCTGTTTGGATCATAATAACCACCTAATTTTAAAAGAATTTGTTAAACCAAATTAATTATTGCACAGATACCCGGTTGGTGGTATGATAAATCCGGTTGAAAGAGCTTACATACTAGTGCAGATTAGCTAATTGAGGAGGAGTTTCACTTATGACTAAATTTCTTAAATGGGTGGGGGTCGTACTGGGTGGCCTATTGATGGGCTTCCTGTTTACTAATGGCACTACCCACGCAGCCAGTCAAGAAAGTCATTTTGTTAAAGAAGACCAACAGATTACGGATAATACATATTACATCACTGCTAAGCAGGCTCAGCAGTTGAAGAAGCAAAACCCGAATACCGTTGTTTTGGCGGTTGCCTATGGTAAGGTGCCGGGCTTTGCGAAGGGCCACATCCCTGGTGCGGTTCAGATGAGTACCAACGAAGTGGAAAGCCAGGCTAACCACTGGAACATTCTAGATGCCAGCCAGTTACGGAAGAACTTCTTGAAGAAGGGGGTTACCGCTAACACACCGATCATTGTTTATTCCCCAGATATTTCGGCTGCTTCCCGGGTGGCTTTTGCGGCCTACTGGTTAGGGGTTAAGGATGTTAAGATCATTGATGGTGGACAGCAGGCATGGAAGAAGGCCGGCTTACCGCTACAAAAGAAGAGTGTTAAGGCACAAAAACAGACTGACTTTGGTAGTAACACCGTTGCCCACCCAGAAGCGTTGATTAAGACGCCAGCGGAATTGGTTCAAGCGGAAAAGAAGAATCCCGACCTGAAGCTGGTAAGTACCCGTTCCTGGAAGGAATACATTGGTGATATTAGTGGTTACTCCTACATTAAGGAAACAGGTGAACCTAAGGGGGCCATCTACGGCCGAGTAAGTAAGAGTAGCAGTGATGTTGCCTACTTGACTAACGCTGACGGGACTGTTAAGAACCCCCAGGCAGAACTGGCATACTGGAAGAAGAAGGGGATCACGCCAGATCAAGAAGTGGTCTTCTACTGTGGGACCGGTTGGCGTGCTTGTGTACCGTTCTTCATCGCTAAGGAAGAGGGCTTTAAGAACGTCCAAATTTACGATGGTGGTTGGTATGACTGGAATATGAGCCACAAGAAGGATCCAAAGAAGTACCAAGTTCAAAAGGGCGCACCAGGTTCCAAGAACTTTAAGATTGAAAAGACCGTTTCCGTAGAACGTTAATTTAATTGTTTGGCGAGTGGTAGGCGGTTCAAGTTAAAATAGTATGCAAACAGGCTTCCAATACTCGGTATGACCCGAGCGTTGGAAGCCTGTTTGCATTAGTTGGGCTCAATTCCAAGCACCCGCATATGGCCGTCGAGGGCGAGCCTGATCAAGGTGTGGACGAGGTTACGGGCGCTCATGTGGTGTGCCGGTCCTTCATGGAGCCACCAGGCGAGGACGCTAATAAAGATGGCGAGGATATAAGTGATCACCAAATCGGAGGGGATCGTGCTCTTTTTATCAATGCCAAACTCTTTTAAGATCCCCATGAGGTTGGTGTTAAGAATCGGGGTTAGTTGATTTTGGAGGACGCGGGAGGGGGTGCCGTCAATGATTAACAAGAGGAGATCCCGGTTTTCAAAGCAGTTTTCAAGTACCTCAGTCAGGGTATCCTCAAGTTTAGAGAACATGACTTGGCGGTTCAAAAAAAGGAGGGGGTTGCGGAGGGGGGTGAAGAGGCCGATTGCCTGGTTGAAGATCTGGTCATAGAGGTCCTGCTTGTCGTGGTAGTAGGCATAAAAAGTGGCCCGGTTTACCATCGCTTTATTGGCAATTTCTTGAATGGTAATCGCGTCAATACTCTTTTCCTTAGTTAGGGCGATAAAGGCCTTGATAATGTTTTGTTTGGTCCGTCGTACCCGCATGTCTTCCTGTCATAGTTGTACCGCTCCTTTTAAAAGCAATCCGACAGAATGTTGGAATTTGTTGCCTAACAAACACACCCAATCAATTTGCTGATTGAACGTTAGTTGTTTTGTTATCAAGATATAATTAACTATTATTATACAAACTGTTGGAAAAGTAAGGGGAGGATTTTTACGATGGCAGAGAGACTCTTTGGTGGAATTGATGTCGGGTCAACCACGGTTAAGCTGGTGGTGATGAATAGTGCTCACCAGACCCTTTTCTCTCGCTATGAACGTCACTATGCAGATGTTAAAGCAGCGAGTGAGCGGGTAATCAAGGAAGCAATTGCTGAACTGGGTGGCGATACCCCGATTGCCTTTACGATTACGGAATCCGGTGGGATCGGCCTAGCCAACCTCTTGCAATTAAAGTTTATCCAGGAAGTAATTGCCTGCACGAAGACCGTCGAACAGCTAATTCCCGAAACGGACGTGGCCATTGAGCTGGGGGGTGAGGATGCCAAAATCACCTTCTTTGGCGACTCTTTGGAACAGCGGATGAACGGGAGTTGTGCCGGTGGGACCGGAGCCTTTATTGACCAGATGGCGGTCCTCTTGGATACCGATGCCGATGGGCTGAACAAGTTGGCTCGGCACGCGGAAAAAATTTACCCGATTGCCAGTCGGTGCGGGGTCTTTGCCAAGACTGATGTCCAACCACTGATCAATGACGGGGCCCGGAAGGAAGATATTGCGGCCAGTATCTTTCAAGCCGTGGTCAACCAGACGATTTCCGGTCTGGCTGCTGGGCATAAGATTAGTGGGCACGTTGCCTTTTTGGGTGGGCCCCTCTACTTCATGGACCAACTCTGCCACCGTTTTATCGAAACCCTCCACCTGACCGACGATGAAGTTATCTTCCCAGAGAACCCACAACTCTTCGTGGCCCAGGGGGCAGCCCTTTACGCTAATGACCAGCCAACCTTGTCGTTAGACATCTTGTTGGACCGGTTGGAGCACGGTGATTCCGCCGTCCTGGCACCATCACACGCCCTCGACCCGCTCTTCAATAACGACGACGAGCTGGCGGCCTTCCGTCAGCGGCACGCCAAGGACCGAGTTGAGGCTGGGGACCTGGCAAACTACCACGGGACGGCCTTCTTGGGGATTGACGCTGGTTCGACAACCACCAAGATTGTCCTGATGTCGGCTGACCACAAACTCCTGTTTACTGAATACGACAACAACGACGGGGACCCATTAGAGAAGACCAAGCAGATGCTTAAGGACCTGAACCTGAAGATGCCGGCTGATGTGAAAATCGGTAAGGCCTGTGTCACCGGGTATGGTGAGCACTTGATCAAGAACGCCCTCAACGTTGACCTTGGCGAAGTGGAAACGGTGGTCCACTACCAGGCGGCCCACTACTTCCAGCCCGACGTTGACTTCATCCTGGACATTGGGGGCCAGGATATGAAGGCAATGACGGTTAAGAACGGGGCCTTAGCCGATATCAAATTAAACGAAGCCTGCTCATCTGGTTGTGTGTCCTTTCTGGAAACCTTCGCTACCGGGCTGAAGTACAACATCCGAGACTTTGCCCAAGCCGCCTTGCTGGCCAAGCACCCGGCCGACCTGGGCTCCCGGTGCACGGTCTTCATGAACTCCAAGGTTAAGCAGGTCCAAAAGGAAGGAGCCACGATCGGCGACATTTCCGCCGGTCTGTCATTCTCTATCATCAAGAATGCCCTCTTCAAGGTAATTAAGATGCGGAGTGCTGACGAGCTGGGTGACCACATCGTTTGCCAAGGGGGAACCTTCTATAACGATGCCGTCCTGCGGGCCTTTGAAAAGATCGCGGGTGTTGACGTGATTCGGCCAAACATTGCCGGCCTGATGGGGGCCTATGGTGCGGCCCTGATTGCCGAACATAACTACCAGGCGGGTGACCGGACCAGCCTCCTTTCCGTCAGGGAGATGGAAAACCTGACCTTTGAGGAGGAATACATGCACTGTGGTGGCTGTGCTAATAACTGTGAGCTGACTTTGACCATCTTCAATGATGGCCGGAAGTTTGTTACTGGTAACCGCTGTGAACGGGGTGAGGCCCGGGCCCTCCGCCTGCATGGCCAGCGTCCCCGGAATAATGGGAAGGTCAACCTGGTTGAACGGAAGTACAAGGAGCTCTTCAAGTACCGACCGCTCCGCAGTAAGTTAGCTACGCACGGGACAATCGGCCTGCCCCGGGTCTTGAACATGTACGAAGACTACCCCACTGTGGGCGACTTTCTTCAAGCAGCTGGGCTTCCGGACGATCTTGTCACCCAAGGGGAGCAAGAAGCAGTACGAAAAAGGGATGGAAACGATCCCGTCCGACACGGTCTGTTACCCGGCCAAGAACGTCCACGGCCACATCATGGCTTTGATTGCCAACCGTCACGTCGACCGGATCTTCTACCCGGCAATCGTCTACGAACTGCAGGAGAAGAAGGCTGCTAACAACCACTATAACTGTCCAATCGTCCAGTCCTACCCCGAAGTAATCCGGAACAATGTCGACGAAATCCGGAGCGGCCAGGTCGACTTCCGGGACCCGTTCCTGAACCTGGCGGACCACCAGTCAACGGCGGAAAACCTCTACGAATGTTTCAAGGACTTGGGGGTAACAAAGCAGGAGGTCCGTGATGCCCTTGCGGCTGGCTACCAGGAACTGGACAACTTCCACCAGAAGGTCCACAACTGGGGTGAAGACACCCTGATGATGTTGAAACAGAAGGGTGAACACGGGGTGGTCCTTGCCGGGCGGCCTTACCACCTCGACCCGATGATCAACCACGGGATTTCCCAGATGATCACGGCGGCTGGTTTTCACGTCCTAACGGAAGACTCGATTGCCCACCTAGGCGATGTCAAGGGCCTCCGGGTAGTTAACCAATGGTCCTACCACTCCCGCCTGTATGCGGCGGCCCGGATTGCGGCCAAGACGCCGGAGCTGGAATTCGTTCAGCTCAACTCCTTCGGCTGCGGCCTGGATGCCATTGATACCGACCAAGTTGAAGAGATCATGAACCAGTACAACCGCCTCTACACTTGCTTGAAGATTGATGAGGGGGATAACCTTGGCGCCATCCGGATCCGGATTCGGTCACTGAAGGCGGCAATCAAGGAGCGGACGGAAAAGGAGATTCATCCGGAAAAGCTCTACGATAACCCAACGCCGGTCAAATTCACCAAGGAAATGAAGAAGGAGAAGTACACCCTCCTGTTGCCGATGCTGTCGCCAATCCACCAGCATAACCTGGTTGACGTGGCCCTCCAGGCATCGGGTTACAACATCGTTAACCTGCCAATCAAGGACCGCCGTTCCGTCGATGTCGGGACCCGGTACGTGAATAACGATGCCTGCTACCCGGCGATCATTTCAATTGGGCAGATGGTCGAAGCACTGCAGAGTGGTAAGTACGACTTGAACCATACCGCCGTGATGATGAGCCAGACCGGTGGGGGCTGCCGGGCCACTAACTACGTGCCATTGATCCGTAAGGCCTTGAAGGATGCCGGCTTCTCGCAGGTGCCGGTGGTTTCCATTTCGCTGGGGAACCAGGGGGGTGAATCGACCCCCGGCTTACCTTTACCCTGCCGTTGATCAAGCGGGCTTCGATCGCCTTTTTGTACGGGGACCTCTTCGAACGACTGGTCTACCATACCCGGCCGTATGAGGTGGAGAAGGGGGCGACGAATGCCCTCTATGCCGACTGGCTCGACCGGGTCCGGCCCAACGTGGAGAACGAGAGCTTTAAGGAATTTAAGCGCAACGTTCACGCAATTGTGCACGACTTTGACACCCTGCCAGTGCGGGACGTTGTTAAGCCCAAGGTCGGCGTGGTTGGTGAAATCCTGGTCAAGTACTCGCCAATTGCGAACAACGACATTGTGGGGACCCTGGAAAAGGAAGGGGCCGAAGCAGTGGTTCCGGATATTGTGGGCTTCATGAACTACTCCCTGTACAACCAGGTTTACCGTCACCAACACCTTGGTGCCAAGAAGAGTTCCCAGCTCTTCGCGGCTGTCTTGTTGAAGCTGATTCGTCAGGCCGAGAAGCCAATGGATGCGGCTTTGCGGGCTTCAAAACACTTTAACGGGATTACCCCGTGGGATGAAGTGATGGCCGGTGCTAAACCGGTCCTCTCCCTGGGGAACATGACTGGTGAAGGGTGGCTTTTGCCAGGTGAAATGGTCGAACTCCTCCGATCCGGCGTTAATAACATCGTCTGCATGCAGCCGTTTGGGTGCTTACCAAACCACATTGTTGATAAGGGGATGCTAAAGGAACTGCGCCGTGAATACAAGGGTGCCAACCTGATGCCAATTGACCATGATCCGGGTGCTTCGGTGGTTAACCAACTTAACCGGATCCGGCTAATGATGGCCACCGCTAAGAAGAAAGTGGCCGCTAAAGAAGCAGTAACCAGTGAATAAATGCTCGGTAAGCTGAGTAGCGCTGGGCTAGTGGGCTTACCACAGTACACAAAGGGACGCTAGTGTTCGGATTTTTCTGAATACTAGCGTCCCTTTGTGCTTTCTAAAGACTAGTTTGTCCTATGCTGCAGTATTTGTAGGAGACAAAGGTTACATTTCTTCTTTTAACCTGATATCCTTCAAATTCCGGATCACCACCGACTTACCATCCCGGAACCGGAGCCGCTGCTGGCGCCAGTCGACGTTAACCAGTTGACCGGCATAATGCTCGTAAAAGCCAGTTTGGCCGTCAAAGTAGGTGACGATAACGGTGGGCCAGGGCCGAACCTTACTCAATTGCTTGATCTCCTTGATAAGGGCCAGCAACTCTTCACGACTGAGGTAGTCCTTATTGTGGTAGCGTTTGGCCGTCTGGTCCAACAGTTCCTTGTAACCAGTCAAAGCGGCAAACGGAGCGAACTGGCCGGCCCGGTCAATCTGAGGCATCGGCAGGTGGGCCCTTGAAGCGTGGCGGGGGTCGTTCATGATGTCCTTATAACGAGAGGTATCATTGAACTGCTTTTTCTCGGCTTCCCATTGCTTATTGTCCATTATGCCCGGTGTCCCCCAATCTCCTTGTTACGCTTTTTAGCAACTGCCCCGTCCTTGAGGTCCGCGGCCCGAATAATCGAATTCTTGCCAAACTGGTCCTGGAGCTTGAGAACCATCTTTTGGACCCGTTGATCTTGCTGGCGTTGCCGCCTTTCCTGGTCAACACGTTGTAAATGACGGTGGGTATTAGTAAAGAGGTCGAGCTGTTCCGTGTGGGTCATTTGGTCCGCCACCGCTTGTTTGACCAGGTGGTTTGCCGTAACGGTCACCCGCCGGATGAAGAGGTCGGGGTTGACCTGCTGGCAAAATAGTTCCAGAAAGTGGTCGGTTAGTTCCCGTGGTGATGCGGTCGGTAGCTTAGTGGTGAAGCTCCCGTGGTCGGGGTGGGGGACTTCTCGGCCATAAAAGTCAGTAGTGGTGGCGCCGTGGTAACCGTGCCCCTGGTGAAGGCTTTGAACGTCGTAGTTGACAGTTAACGAAAACTGGTCCGCTACCAGGTCGCGCTTGACCATCTGGAGGCTGAGCATGTCGACCATTTCCCGGACCACCAGCCGGGCTTCGCTATACCGATACGGCTTGGGCAAGACGATGCTGGAGTAGATACCGTGGTTGGCTGACCGGTAGTTCTTAATGTCTTTCATGGTCGCCGATTCGTATCCCCAGGCGTGGTCAATGATTAGCTCGGCGTTTTTACCAAACTCCCGGTAGAGGACCTCCTCATTTAGGGGGTCGGACAGCTTACCCAAGGAACAACGGGCAATGTCGCCCATCGTATGAAGCCCCAGCTTGGCGAGGCGCTTGGCATACCCCCGGCCAATCCGCCAGAAGTCGGTCAAAGGTTGGTGGGCCCAGAGGTAGTGGCGGTAGGCTTGCTCGTCCATCTGAGCGATCCGGACTCCATCTTCATCGGCGGGAATCCGCTTGGCAACGATGTCCATGGCGACCTTGGCCAGGTACAGGTTAGTACCAATCCCGGCGGTGGCGGTGATCTTCGTTTCTAATTGGATTGTTTGGATGATTTCCTTGGCCAATGCATGGGCCGACATGTGGTGACCCGCCAAGTAATCAGTCACATCCATCAAGACCTCATCGATTGAATAGGGGTGGATCATTTCCGGTGGCAAGTAACGGAGGTAGATTTCATAGATTTCCGCGCTCTTTTGCAAGTAGAAAGACATCCGCGGTGGCACGATTTTGAAATTAATCCGCAAGCGGGGGTTACGCAAGAGTTGTGGCCGGTAGATCGAACCATACTTAGCCAGCCGATGACCAGGCGCATTATGGGCCCGCTCCCGGTTTAAGTGGCCCACGATTTGTTCGACCTCAAATAAGCGGGGGCGCCCGGGAACGCCGAACCGTTTAAGGGCCGGTGAGACGGCTAAGCAGATAGTCTTACTGGTGCGGGATTCATCGGCGACCACCAGGTTAGTAGTCAAGGGATTGAGGTGGTGGGCGGCACATTCCGCCGAGGCGTAGAAGGATTTCAGGTCAATTGCGAGGTAGGTGCGGTCCACAGTAGTCATTCCTTTCACTAGTTATTAATTCCTATTATACGGGGTGTCGGCGATGGGAACAAGTGTTTGTGTAGGTGGCTTGCCTTTTGAACCAAAAATCGCTAAAATATGACTATTAAGTAGCACGAGTTTAGCGAGGGACGGCTGGTGAAAAGATCCCCAGGGTGCGAACTGGATTTTAACATAATCATAATTAAGAGCGGCAAGTTATTTGCAATTTAGGTGGCACCGCGCGCAAGCGTCCTATTAGTTAATTGGCTAATGGGGCGTTTTTAATTTAAGGAGGAATTATCATGGCAGAAAAGAAACACGTAATTTTAACTGGGGACCGGCCAACTGGGAAGCTACACATTGGGCACTACGTTGGTTCATTGAAGAACCGGGTGGCTCTGCAAAACACCGGTAAGTACGATACCTACATCATGATTGCGGACCAGCAGGCATTGACGGATAATGCTCGCGATCCTGAAAAGATCCGGCGCTCGCTTCATGAAGTGGCCTTAGATTACCTGGCCGTTGGAATTGACCCCCAGAAGTCGACGATCCTGGTCCAATCCCAAATCCCGGCCCTCAGTGAGTTGACGATGCACTACCTAAACCTGGTGACCGTTTCACGGCTAAAGCGGAACCCGACCGTTAAGACGGAAATCAAGCAAAAGAAGTTTGGGGAAAGTGTGCCAGCCGGCTTCTTTATTTACCCGGTTAGCCAGGCGGCAGACATTACGGCCTTCAAAGCCGACACCGTGCCAGTGGGGGATGACCAAGAACCGATGCTGGAACAGACCCGTGAAATTGTCCGGACCTTTAACCGGATCTACAAGCGCGAGATCCTGGTGGAACCAGAAGGGGTCTTTCCACCAAAGGGTGAAGGCCGGATCCCGGGGCTGGATGGCAATGCCAAGATGAGTAAGTCACTTGGTAATTGCATCTACTTGTCGGATGATGCGGACACGATCCAAAAGAAGGTCATGTCGATGTACACTGACCCGACCCATATCAAGGTGTCTGATCCCGGCCACGTTGAAGGGAACACGGTCTTTACCTACCTGGATATCTTTGACCCGGACAAGGAACAAGTGGCCAAGTTAAAGGAACAATACCAAGCCGGGGGCCTTGGGGATGTAAAGATTAAACGTTACTTAAACGACGTCCTCCAGGCGGAATTAAAGCCAATTCGTGAGCGGAGGGAACAATACGCGGCTAACCTGGACTACGTTGACCAAGTACTCAAGGAAGGCTCAGCACGGGCAAATGAAGTGGCTAACCAAACGTTAAAGGAAGTCCGCGATGCCATTGGTATCAACTACTTCGGCTAATATGTAGCATTAAAGCCTACCCATAGCGGGTGGGCCTTTTTAGTTGGGTTGGGCACCATTGACTAGTAAAATGTAAGGGAAAATAAAAATGGGAGGACCACACAATGTGTACAAGCATTTACCAGGTTACACGCGACCATACCCACCTCTTGGCCCGGACAATGGACTGGCCGGTTTTGGCAGTGTCGCCGCTTTTTATCCCCCGGCACTTTACTTGGCAGTCGGTGTATGACCACCGGGTTTACCGTAATAAGTATGCTTTAATCGGGGGCGGGAGCCTGTCGGCAAGTCGGGTTGATGTTTCGGATGGGGTGAATGAATTTGGCTTGATGGCGCAGAAACTAACTTTTGACAACGGTGCGCAGCTAGTGGATAAGCCGAACCGTCACCAGGTTCAGTTGGCAGCGTACGAGTTTGCTTTTTATGTCTTGGGGAATTTCAAATCCGTCGACGACCTTGTCGACCATATCGGTGAAATTGAATTGATGAGTGACGTGCACAATGATATTAAGTTTGGCAAGTCAGAAATGCACTTTGCGGTGGCTGATCGGACGGGACGGGTAGTGGTAATTGAGCCGACAACCCAGCCGATGCGGGTAATTGAAAACCCACTGGGGGTCGTTACTAATAGCCCGGACTTTGACCGTGAGATCAAACAGATGGCTAAGTATGTTGACTTTATCCCCGAATTTAACCAGGGGAAAGTGCCCCGCAATACGCCCCGGGTGACTAGCGGGCGCCTTTCCGGAAAGGCTAATCCGCCGGGTTATTATTCGCTAAGTGCGCGCTTTATTCGGGCGGCCTACCTCCGTGAACGGTCTGATGTTCCAGCCGATAAGGTGACCGGGGTAGCGAGCGAGTTTCACCTTTTAGATAGTGTAACCGTGCCGCAGAACCGGCGTCACCAGCCTACTTATTCGGTCTACCGGTCGGTCACGGTTGCTGAAGACCGGGAGTATTACTTCCAGTCTTACCACCGTGGCGATACCTCCCGGCTTCGGCTGACTGATACAATGCTGGAGTGGACCACGCCCAAGGTTTACAACGTCCCCGACCACTTAACCGTCCGGGAACTCCGCTAGCTAGCCCAAATTATCTACCGGTGAGTTACCTAAGTTGGGAGTTATTGACGAAAACTTCCCTTCTGCCCATTCTTGATAGTGTTTCACAGGGCGGAACATGGTAACATAAAGGAGATAGTTTTTTTTCGAAGTAAATCTAACGTAGCGGAGGTGAAAATAGTGGAAAACCTCGCAATTGTTGACCTCGGCTCTAACTCGGCCCGAATGGCAATTACAGAGATTGCACCGGACGGACGCTTTCGGGAAATTAAGCGGGTGAAGGAAAATACTCGCCTCTCAGAAGGCATGGGACGTGAAAAGCTTCTCCAAGAACCGGCCATGAACCGGACCATTGAGGCCTTGAAACGGTTTAAGCACCTCTATGAGGAAGTGCCAAACGTGAAGGTCCGGGCCATCACCACGGCAGCGGTGCGTCAGGCCCGTAACCGGCAGGAATTCTTGGACCGGGTCCAGCGGGAAGTGGGGATTAAACTCCAGGTCCTGTCGGGAAAGAAAGAGGCATATTACGACTACTTAGGGGTGATTCGGACCCTTAAGCTTAACCACTGTTTGATTTTAGATGTTGGTGGTGCCAGCTGTGAATTGGTACTGGTGCAGCAGCGCCAGGCTCGGGACCTAATCTCGATTCCGGTAGGCGCGGTTAACTTATCAGAACAGTTTCACTTGAACGGTTATGTTCGGTCAGCGGACCTCTTTCGGGCCCAGGTAGCGATGAATGACCGCTTGAAAAAGATTCCGTGGATGCGGTATGCCACCCGGGTGCCGATCGTGTTACTGGGTGGCGCAAATCGGACCCTAGCCCGGATGGCCTGGTCTTACCACCACCGTCACCACCGGCGGTCAATCCATGGTTACCAACTTAGCGCCCGGGCGGTATATGCAACCTACCGGGAATTATTGAATCGTAACCTTGCCCAGCGCAAGAAGATGCCGGGGCTGGAGCCAGAGCGTGCGGACATCATTGTGGGGGGGATGTTACCCCTCATTAGCTTGCTGCAGCGCAACAGTGATGGCCGGGTGATCTTTTCGGAGAGCGGTGTCCGTGAAGGCATCATTACTGAATACGTCAACCAAAGGAAGCAAAAACATGAGTGATTGGCAACACGGCTTTTATAAGTTAAGTCCTGAAGAGCGGCGGTCCCGATTAGCAATGGCCCGCCACCTTCCTGCCACGGTTAGTCAGCTGCTGGCTAACCAGTCATCACAACTTGGTGACCAGTTGGTGGAAAACTACCTTACTGACTATGCCTTGCCAGAAGGGGTGGTATTAGGTCTACGGGTTAACGGGACTGATTACCTAGTGCCGATGGTGGTAGAAGAGCCATCGGTTATCGCGGCCGCCAGCAATGGTGCCCAGCGGATTGCTAGGTCCGGCGGCTTTGTTGCCGCTCCCCAGCACCGGGCACTGGTTGGCCAGGTGGTATTGGTTCCGGCCGCCGGCAGCCGGGCGGCGGACCTTGCCTGGTTAAAGGATCACCGGACCGACTTAGTAGCGGTTGCGAATGCTGCCCACCCATCGATGAAAAAGCGGGGTGGGGGAGCCTTGGCAGCTAGTTTTCGGACCCCCGGTAAGTTCATTAGTGTTGACCTGCAGATTGACGTTTGTCAGGCGATGGGGGCCAACAGTGTTAATACAATGGCGGAGGCGGTCGGCCACTGGCTGAGTAACCACGGCTTTAACGTTTTGACTGCTATTCTTAGTAACTACGCAACCACCAGTTTGCAACAAGTAGAATGTCACGTTAACTTTGAACAGTTAGCTACGAAAGCGATGGCAGGACAGGTGGTCGCCCAACGGATGGCGGACTTAAGTGCGTTAGCCCAGGTTGACCCCTACCGTGCGGCTACCCATAACAAGGGGATTATGAACGGCATTGATGCGGTAATGATTGCGAGTGGTAATGACTGGCGGGCCATTGAAGCGGGTGCCCATGCCTATGCCGTCAAGGACAGTTCCTACCGGGGCTTGAGCACATGGCGAGTTGTTGATGATCAGTTAGTCGGCCAGTTAACCCTTCCATTACCGGTAGGGGTTGTTGGTGGCTCAATCGGCTTAAACCCGTTGACAAGGGCGAACTACGCAATTAGTGGAATTAAAACCGCGGAGGAATTAGCTGCAGTGACAGCGAGTGTTGGCCTGGCGCAAAACCTGGCGGCCTTGCGGGCACTAGCTAGTTCCGGGATTCAGGCGGGGCACATGAAGTTGCAGTACCGGTCGCTAGCGGTTAGCGTTGGTGCAACGCCGGCCGAGGTTCCCGCGGTAGTAAAGGCACTCGCTAACCATCCCCACGTCGACCGAGCATTGGCCCAACAAGTTTTAAAAGAATTAAGGAAGGATTAGTTGCATGAGTGAAGAAATTAAGTTGAATGCGGCCAACCAAGCGCTGTTGAAACAGGTAAATGACCTGTACCCGGAAGGATCGGTGTTTGTCCAATTTCACGGTGAGAAGGCTGGCTACGTGCGTCATGACCAGGCGACCCAAAAGACGCTTCCTGGTGGTTTGTTCATTATTGTTACGGACCTGACGGCACCTAACTACACGGCCTCACACGAGTTATTACACCTGTTGATGTTACTGCGGGGCTTTCCACAGATCTTTTTCCAATTGTCGCTTGGTGATAAGCAACTTGATGAGCAGATGATGATCATGTCCACTGATCTTTACAACGTTGCCATGCACCGGGTTGTTGTTGCCGAGCAGCGCAAGCATGGCCTGATTGATGAAACAATTGAAGAAGAATACTTAAAGGGGATTAACCACACCCTGACACCAGAGGGGAGTAAAGACGACGAAGAAAAAACACTCCGTCTGTTAACCCTATTAGATGCGTTAGTCTTTTATGGCGACCACTTTGCCAAGTATGCGGACGCCATTAAGGAGAAGTACCCAACGGCACTGGCCGCTGCACAGCAGATCTACGCTAAGCTGGTTGCCAAACCGATTAAGTCACCATTTGACATGCGGCGGTCAATTATTAAGACCTATTCCCTATTTGACCAGCAGATGCAAGAATGGGGACTGCCAGCACTGCATAATAACGAGTATACGACGGTATCACCGGTGTTAAGCGAACGCCAGCTCCGGTTAAGTCTCCGTCAGGTCTTTGAAATTTACCATTCAGACATGAAGGAACGGGGGACCACTAAGCGGGCTTATGTCGGTATCCGGCGGAGTGATGGGCAAAATTCGTTTACGATGCCAGCACCAAACCCCGAGACGCCCGCGGCGTTTAAAAAGCTTTATGCCCAACCCGTTAAAGAATTTTTGGAACAGCACAGTATCCCTTATATCGTAAGGAAGTGATCTGGTGGATACGCAGATTCAAACGGCATTTGACGATGCTAAACACATTGTTTTCCTAACCGGAGCAGGGGTATCAACCGCCTCCGGGATCCCCGATTTCCGGTCCGCCAATGGACTATATTCACAGAACCAAAATGCGGAGTACTACCTTAGCCACCGCTATTTTGCCAGCGATCCGGAAGGCTTTTATGAGTTTTGCAAGAAAAACCTCTACTTTCCAGATGCTAAGCCGAATGTTATTCATGAAAAGCAGGCGGTATTAACCCAGCAGGACCGGGCAACGGTGATTACGCAAAACATTGATAACCTGTACGAAGAGGCGGGAACAAAGTACCTGGTTGACTTTCATGGCAACCTCTACCACGTTTATTGTGAAAAGTGTGGTCAGACGGTTCCAGTGGAAGAATACCTTAAGAGCCGGATCCATAAGCTTGACGACGGTCCGTTGCGGCCAGACATCGTGCTGTATGACGAAGGCATTAAACAGCAAAACATTATCGATGCGGTTAAGGCGATGCAAACGGCCGACCTGGTAGTAATCGTGGGCACCTCAATGAAGGTGTACCCGTTTGCCGGCCTGCTGGAGTACCGCAATAAGAACGCTAAGGTAATTGCTATTAACCGGCAAAAGTTAAGCTTCTCCTTTGACTTTGAGATGGTCCAAGAAGATGCGACTAAGTTTTTTGAAGAATTACGGGTATAACGGGAAATAGCCATCCCGTATAAAAATAGGGTTCAAAGTCCGGGAAACCGAACTCTGAACCCTATTTTTATGTTGAACGCACCAGCAGCAACCGGTCACGCGCTACTGTAATGCATGGTCATGTTTGTCTTTAAGCCGCTTGAGTTCGCAGTCGTAGTCACAGGCAGCACATTTGCCACCGACCTTCACCTTATGGAAAGTACGGATGATAATGACTGCCGCCAAGACAACGACAGCCAGGATAATTAAAGCATTGACTAATATTTTCATTTAATACCCGCCTCCTAAACAATGAGAGAACCAATTTGAAAGATTAGAAACGACGTAACGTAAGCGATTAGAAGGCTCATCCCCACCGAGAACAACATCCACTTAGTTGACCCGGTTTCCTCACGGATTGTAGCCAGTGTCGCAAAACATGGAATGTAAAGTAGGACGAAGGCCATCATCGAGTAGGCCGCGACCGGACCCATGAATTGCCCGAGCGCGGTGATTAACACGGCCTTGCTACTGGTATGAAACATCACCATCATGCTCGAGGTGATAACTTCCTTGGCTAAAATACCAGTGAACAGGGCGCTGATTGCCTGCCACTGGACGATGCCGAGCGGACGGAAGAACGGGGCCAGTCCGTGGCCGAGGGCCGCAGCAAAACTCTTTGTGGAGTCGGTAACAAAACCGCTGGGGCCAAAGCTGGACAGCAGCCAGATGAGGACGGTCCCGGCGAAGATAATGGTCCCCGCCTTTTTGATGAAGCCTTTCCCCTTGTCCCAGGTTCCGTGCCAGATGATGTCGAGCCGGGGAAGGTGGTATTCCGGCAGTTCAACGATGAAGACCGACCGTTCCTTAACGTGGAAGAGGAACTGGTAGAACTTGGCTACCAGGAGGGCGACCACGATCCCCAGGAAGTAGATTGAGAGGACGATCAATGCCTGGTGGTGGGGGAAGAAGGCGGCAACGATCAAGCCGTAAATCGGCAGCCGGGCCGAACAACTCATGAAGGGCATGATTAGTGAGGTGACCAGCCGTTCCTTGGGCTGTTCAATTGTTCGGGCCGCCATGATCCCGGTAACGTTACACCCAAAGCCAATGATCAGGGGGATAAAAGATTTCCCGTTTAGGCCAATCATTTGCATCAGCCGGTCAGTCACGAGTGCTGCCCGGGCCATGTAGCCAGAGTCCTCAAGCAATGAGATGCAGGCAAAGAGGGTGAAAATCTGTGGGATGAAGGCTAAGACTCCCCCCACCCCGGCGATTAAGCCGTTAACGACTAGGGACCGTAACGGGGCCAGTGCGCCAACCTGGATCAAGAAGTGGTCGACGGTGTTAGAAACTGGTACCGATAAGAACCAGTCAAGGCGGTCCGAAAGGGGGGTCCCGACCCACTCAAAGGAAAGCTTAAACATGAGGTAAAAGATGCCAGCAAAAATTGGTAAACCAAGGATCGGGTTGGTAACTACCTTGTCGATCTTACTGGTCAATTGTGGTTCATTGCTGACGGCAGATTGGGCGGCGTCTTTGAGCAGCTGCTCAATAAAGGTTAGCCGGGTCTCGTAGATTTGTTTGCTAAACTTCTGCGCGTCATAATAGGCGGCCTGTTTAAGCAGTGGCGCCAGCTGGTGGCTTTTAGCGTAGGCCCGGATCGCACGACTTTGGTCAATGAAGTTGATCGCTAGCCAGCGGGCAGTGGCATTATCGTAGTGATAGTCATCATGTAGTGCTTCCGTTGCCTGTCGGATCGCCTGCTTGAGCATCGGAGGATAGTCCAACTGGAGCCGGTGGTGGGCAACGTCTTGATAGTTAATGATCTGCTGACGTAGCTGGCTAATCCCTTGGTGGCCGCGGGCGTTAGTCGTGGTTACCTGACAACCCAGACGCTGGCTAAGAAGGTCCAGATCATAGGTTTGCCCGCTGCGGCGCAGGTCATCAATCATGTTGAGAATCAGGATGGTTGGCACCCCCCGCTCCAACACTTCGATGGTTAATAGGAGGTTGCGTTTAAGCTGGCTTGCATTCGTGATGTTTAAAATCAGGTCCGGACGGTTAGCCAGCAGGTAGTTGGTAACAACGGCCTCATCCTTGGTGAGGGGGTTCAAGGAGTAGGTACCGGGAAGGTCAACTACTTGGATATCAGAATCTTTGAGGGTCCCGACCTTCTTTTCAACGGTCACCCCCGTCCAGTTGCCAACAAAGGCATACTTGTCCGTCAGTGAGTTAAAGAGGGTCGTTTTACCGGTATTCGGGTTACCGATTAGTGCCACATCTGCCATTAAACCTCCGCCTCCGTCAGTGCCGCAAAATCACGGTAGCGGATACCAATTCGCTGGTGGTTATTTTCAATAATTACCGGGCCGTGGAAAGGGTAGCGCTGAACAACTTTGATGGGGCAGCCTTCGCAAAGTCCCATGTTGTGAAGCCGGCTGGCCGTGGGCTTATTCAGGCAGTCAAAAGAATGTAACGTGTAATGATGGTTAATCATATTGTTCCCTCACAATCTATTATTCCTAAAATATATAAAAAGCCAGATTTTATATCCCTATTATACTCCGTTGGAAACGCTTAAAAATAATCAAATGTAAAGTTTCATTTTAAAATTATTCGGTTATAATGTAATTGTATTATTTTTAACAAAATTTCGCTGTGAATATTTTGGAATATTAAGTAAGGGGATGCTTTGCAAATGGCCACACTTGAAGTGCGTGATTTACATGTTTCGGTAAAGGATGAAGAGAGCAAGAAGGAAAAAGAAATCCTCAAAGGGGTTAACCTCAAGATGCAGACGGGTGAGATCCATGCCATCATGGGACCTAATGGGACGGGGAAGTCGACCCTCTCCCAGACAATTATGGGTCAA